>NZ_JBPWQE010000002.1:0-56464 GCF_051811025.1 Tardiphaga sp. 813_E8_N1_3 | reverse complement strand
GGTATCTGGGTCGCGGAATCAAAAGATGGCTCGCGAAAGTATTATTTCGGCGACCAGTGCCGTGCCTCAGAATTTCAAAGTTTCGTGGGCCAGAGCGTCGATGCGCTTCCAGTGAGGCCAGCAAATGCCAAATGGCGGCTCGCCTGTTCAACTTGCGCCGGACTGTCCGACATGGATCGGATGCGGATGAACGTAACTTATGATCAGCAAACCAGAACGATCAACGACATCTCGTGCGGTTAAGGGTCGCGTCATGTCAGAGACTAAGCGCTCGTTCACTGAAGCTCTCGCATCTGCTTGTAGTGATTTAGCGTGAAAATGCGAAGAGCCGACGAGAGGTTAGTTCTATCGCGGCCCTTGGCTACAGCACTGATGAGATCTGATGTCGACTGCTCGCGCTCGGCAGCGATCTCCTTGATCGAGTCCCAGAATTCATCCTCTAGGCTGACGCTCGTCTTGTGGCCGCCGATCACAACTGATCGCTTCCGAATTCCAGCCGCCGAACCGTTGAGGCCTCCCACTTACTTTTCTCCCGCCTAATCTGCGGACGGACTTAGGTCAGCCACCCTGAACGCGCCATGAACGATTTATTCAGGCTTTAGCACCTCAAGTTAATGCTGATCGGCCCTCCATGCCAAGGGAGCGCCCCAAGAAAGACCGTAATCTTTTGCCGAGGGAAACAGAGTGAAGCGTAAGCGATTTCCTATCAACCCAGGCTCTCAAAGCCAGTCGCGATTTTAGCGCGATCATAGGCGCAGCTGATTCTTCCGGGGGAGTGACGCTGGCCGATGTCGCGTGACACGGCTCTGTTAGTGATGCGATGTTCACCGACTGCCCCTACTGGCGGTCTGATAGCTGCAGAAGGTTTGACGCCTTTGTTCTTTTGGCGCCCGGTGATTCCATCGGCACGTAGCATCGGCGGCGGCTAATGGATCTCGGCCAACGAACCAAGGGTGGCCCCGCCATGGACTCGAATATTGGGCATCAGGCAGTAAACCCGAGCTACGCTATGCCAAGTTTTCGCGACGGAACATCTGAGATGGTCGAGGCGACGGCCCTGTTACTGGCTTTGTCCGACGATTATCTGCACCTCATTCGCATCGAGAAAGACCCGGCTCGATGACGAGCCGAACGCCGTCGATCAGGCCGCGCGCACGGTGTCGAGGAACTTGCCGACCTCGTGCTTGAGGCGATTGGAGTCGCCCGACAGCGACTTCGCCGCCGACAGCACCTGTGCGGAGGCCGAGCCGGTCTCGCTGGCGCCCCGCTGCACGTCGACGATGTTGGATGAAACCTGGCGGGTCCCTTGCGCGGCCTGCTGGACGTTGCGGGAAATTTCCTGGGTTGCAGCACCCTGCTCTTCCACCGCCGCTGCGATGGTCGAGGAAATCTCCGACAGCTTTTCGATGGTGCCGCTGATCTCTTTGATAGCATTTACCGACTCCCGGGTGGCAGCCTGGATGTCGCCGATCTGTTGGCCGATCTCGCCGGTGGCCTTGGCGGTCTGTTCGGCCAGCGCCTTCACTTCGGACGCGACCACTGCAAATCCGCGGCCGGCCTCACCGGCACGTGCCGCCTCGATCGTGGCATTAAGTGCCAACAGATTGGTTTGGCCGGCGATGGTATTGATCAATTCGACCACGTCGCCGATCCGGCCGGCGGCTTTCGACAGTTCGGAGACGCGGTCGTTGGTCCTGCGCGCCTGGTCGACCGCCTCCCCTGCCATCCGCGCCGAATCCTGCACTTGGCGGCTGATCTCGTCGACCGAAGAACTCATCTCCTCGGTCGCCGAGGCCACCGATTGAACGTTGGTGGAAGCCTCCTCCGAGGCAGCGGCGACCAGTGTGCTGAGCTCCTGCGACCGTGCTGCGGTCGTCGTCAGCGACCCCGCGGACCCCTCGAGCTGGGTAGCCGCCGACGACACGGTCTCGATAATCTCGCCGACTGCGCCTTCAAAGCCGTTAGCAAGCTTGATCATGTCGGCCTTGCGCTGCACTGCTGCACGCCTCTCGCTCGCCTTCAATTCTTCCGCGTTAAAACGGACGAGAGTCTGCAGCGTCTGCAGATTGCGCAATGCTTGGCCAACTTCGTCATCGCGGGCGATGTAGACCCGGTTGTCGAGCTTGCCTTCTGAGATGTTCAACATCTCCCCGATCAGATGCCGCATCGGCCCGTTGATCGCGCGCAGCGCTTGGATGCCGATCAATCCGGCGACGAGGGCGCCGACCAGCGAAACCGCTAGCCCGATCCCATTGGCGCCGAGACCGAATTGCGCGAGCATGCCGACGCCGACGAGGAACATCGCCTGGACTGCGATGAGCGTGATCAGCCGGGCCTTCAGCGTGCCGTTGAAAAGCGCAAAGTTATCCAGCAACGATCGGCGGCGAACGATGCCGGCATCAATCTTGTACCCGTGCGCCTTCTTGTTGCGCAGCGCTGCATAGACCTGTTCGGCCTCCGCGCGCTGGTCAGCAGGCAGTTTGGTGCGGATCGACGTGTAGCCGGTGATCTGGCCATTCTCGCGGATCGGAGACGCCGTTGCCAGAACCCAGTAGAAATCGCCGTTCTTGCGCCGGTTCTTCACCGCGCCGACCCAGGGCTTGCCGGCTTTCAACGTATCCCAGAGGTTTTGGAATGCCTCCGGCGGCATATCCGGATGACGGATGATGTTATGCGGCTGCCCCAGCAGTTCAGCTTCCGTGAAGCCGGCGGCATCGACGAATTGATCGTTGAAATACGTGAGCCTTCCCTTGCAGTCGGTCCTCGATACGATGAGCGTGCTGTCGGTAACTGGATATTCGACGTCAGTCACCGGGAGGTTTGTGCGCATCGCGACGTCCTAAGAAAATCGGCCTGCGATCGCCGCAGAAATGCCAGAACGACATAACGCCCTTTCGCCTTCGAGAATTTAGGACGGAGTAGTTTCTCTCTCCTTAATTAGGTTAATTAGGCCTCACGACTACTCTTTCAGCCGATTAGAGCGGAGACTGCCCAAAGCCGGCAGGCATTATCGTACCAATACCATAAGACCGCCGGCGTTCTCATCTCTGGGTCTACGCACCGCCGACGATCTTTGGTTTATCAAATTGTTTCCACTGCAGGTGGTAACAGAATCCAAGCGGGCGCACCGATGCGACCGCTTGTAGGACTAGAAAAGTCCTCCCGCTGTTTGAATAGGTGTGACGTGAACACTTTAGCTGCTTATATCTATTGGATTATTGTCTTCCTTTGGGCGGGTGTTCTGGTCGCAGCCGGTCGCGCCTACTATAAGAATCCGAAAACGTTCGGCGCTGTACGATTACTGCTTCTCGTCGTGGCGATAGATACCTGCCGCAACATCTGCGAGAATATTTACTTCGGCCTATACTTCGGCGCAAAGTACGGTGTTTTTCCGGAGAGCATCGGAACCGTTCTGGGTCGCGCCGAGCTGCTTATTGTCCCTAAAGTAGTGAATGTATTGGCCGCAGGAATTGTACTCGGCATTCTTCTCCTGCGCTGGCTACCCAGGGCGCTACAGGAGCGTCAACGATCAGAGCGCCTCGTGAAGAAAAAATCGGACGAGCTCGCAACTGAGATCGAGGAGCATCGAAAGCTTTTCGAAGCGTCCGCTGATCTGATCATTGTTACGGATGGCGACCGGACTATCCAACGGATCAGCAATAGCTCAAGAAAAATTCTTGGCTATGAACCATCCGAACTCGTTGGACGATACGGCGGTGTGCTCGTCGCTCCTTCCGAGCTGCAAGCTGCCAAGCGCATCATGCAACGTTGTGCCGATACTGGCCTTCCGGAGTCCTTCCATACAAAGGTTATCCGTAAGGATAACGAGTCGATTACCGTCAACTGGACAGCGGTCTGGTCGCAGCCAGCCGGACGGTTCTTTCTGATCGGCCGAGACATGACCGAGACCTTGGCTGCCCAGACCCGCCTCAAACAACTAGCGCTCAACGATCAGCTGACGGGGTTGCCGAACCGGGCAAGCCTCATATCGGATCTGGAGCGTCTCGCGGCCTCCGATAGCTGGAACAACTCATCAATCGCAATCTTCGACCTGGATGGGTTTAAGGAGGTCAATGATGCATTTGGACATGCCGCCGGCGACCTTGTTCTGAAGGAAGTCGCACAAAGAGCCTTAAATCTATCGGTCGGTGACGCGTACAGGCTCGGCGGCGATGAATTCGTCATTGTTTTTCGCGACTGTTCCGACCCATTCCGCGCTCTTAGCGCGCTGGATAAGCTCGGTGCGACTTGTGATGACATCATCGTCGAGGGGCGCCGCGCTTATTTAGGGGTCAGCGCCGGAATTTGCGCCGTCTCCCAGGCTGGCGGCGACGTGGACGAACTCATCTATTGTGCCGACCTCGCCCTTTTTGAAGCAAAGAAGAACGGCGGGCGAGCATCTCACGTCTTTGTTCCGACGATGCGTTCCGCCGCCAGGGCGCGGCAGGAAACGGACATTGAGATCCGCCGTGCTGCCGCAGGTCAGGAATTTGTCCTTTACTATCAGCCTCAGATCCGCGTGGCCGATGGCAAAATCGTGGGTGCCGAAGCTCTCCTACGGTGGAAGCATCCAGACAAAGGGATCCTTGCTCCAGGCGCGTTTATTGAAGTCTTGAGTAAAAGCACATGCGCTTCAGAGGTAGGAGACTGGATTATTCGGCAAGCCTGCGAACAGGCCGCGATCTGGCGTGCGAAGGGGCTAGGTCAACTCCGAATGGGTGTGAATCTATTTCCCTGTCAGTTTCAGGACGGTTCACTATTTTCCTCCGTTGCAGCGGCACTGAAAGCAAGCGGCCTGAGACCATCAGCCCTTGAGCTCGAAATCACCGAGAATATTGCGCTCGGCAGTGATGACCGCACGTTGGAGATCCTTCAGGATCTGCGGGAAATGGGCGTCGGACTCTCTTTTGACGACTTCGGTACCGGCTATGCATCGCTCACTCACCTGACCAGATTTCCGCTGAGCAGATTGAAGATCGATCGTAGCTTTGTTCAGTCCATTCAACGCGGGAAGCCGGAAAGTGGAACTATCATAAGCTCAATGATCGCAATGGCGCATGAGCTCGGCCTCGAAGTTGTCGCTGAAGGGGTCGAAACGGAAGCGCAGAAGGCATTTCTGATGACGTCGGGCTGTGATGAGCTGCAAGGCTATCTATATGGCAAGCCGATGTCTGCTGACCAGTTCATCCGGTTTGTTCAGGAATCGGATGCGCTCCTTGATGAAGCTGGAGGCCTAGTGTCAGGCGAGAAAGAGCAATTCGCCTCTGCATACCGGTAGGCTATCCGTAGGACTTGCACCAAGCGAGAAAGCGGGCGCGTCACCGTCGCGCTCCCCGAAGTCGGTTGGTTCACGCTAGCTCGACGGCTGGCGTACTCACGCCGCAGCAGACTCACTGGACGGTCTTCACATGAGCATGCCCGGCTACGGCTCTGAAGCTGCCGTTCCATTCATTTTATGGCCATAGCCGGCCGCGTGTCCATCAGTGCCGCCTCTGCTGCGGCGCGCCGGATACGCGGGCGAGGTCGCCGCTTCGATGCTCCATTCCCGCGCTTGATCTAACTCAATCCCATCGCATGCGACTGTTGCTAACATGCCCAAAGCAAAGTCGAGAGGGCACTCGCATGATCGACCATATGGGCTTCAGCCCAAGCGACATCGAAAGTGCGCGGCAGTTTTACGACGCCACGCTCAAGCCACTTGGCATCTCTAATGTGGTGGAAATAACCGCCGAGCAGACTGGTGGTTACCACGGCATTGGTTACGGCGTTGACCGAAAACCGACGTTCTGGCTATTCAACGACAAGCGCCACGCAGTTCCTCTAGGCCCACGCGGGATAGGTATCCACATCGCATTCGCCGCCGATAGTAGAGCGTCAATCGATGCCTTCTACGCAGCGGCAATGGCGCAGAATGGCCGCAACAATGGCTTGCCCGGCATTAGGCCTCATTATCATCCCGCCTATTATGCGGCGTTCGTGATCGATTTGGACGGGGTCAACATTGAGGCCGTCTGCCAGAAGTCGGAGTGAACTGCCGCTTTGAGTTCTAACCACAAGATCGGCGGCTCATTGATCTGACTGTTTTGGTGCAACCAGAATTTTATCTGGTTTAGCGAACCTATTGTTTGGACCTGGCTTATCAACGGTCCAATCATAAAGTTCGATGGCAGCATCGATCCAGTCGGCAACTCTATTCCAGATGGTACAGATCACGTTTTTCATGCTGTTTGGTCGCTGGTGAGGCCTGACCGGTTCAAATTGCCAAAGGCAGCTATGGCTGCGATCACGGCTCCAAGATGCGGCGCAGGCAGCGAGCACGTAGCCGGAGAGCTAAACCGAGCTGAAGGTCGTGCCTGTCCGCATCGAGGACAGAGCACACAATCGCATGACGTGGCGCCGAAACAGAGATTCGCCCTTCGAGAGTTATGGAATACGCGTCCAAGGACTTATGACGCTCAAGAGCAATACGCCTGTGTTCTCATCAACCGCGTTTTGATCCAAGTCCTAGACTGGGATCAAACGCGAAAATGGTTGCGCGAAGGTTTCTGCGCGATCACGCGTTATTTGGTGCGGTCGCCGAGCGATAGCACGGGGGCACAAACCAAGGCGGTGCGTCTCGGCCGAACCAAGAAGACCAAAATCTGCCTCCGACCTGGTTTATTTCGCCAATGCAGTGGCCGCGATGCGAGCGGCGTGCGGCGCTACCATGCGTAACGTAGCGCGCCCTTTCCGGCGAAGCTGCGGCTGACGTCGGAGAATTCGCCCTCAAAGGTGGTCGCGACCGACCAGCCGTCGTTGAAGGACATTTCGGCCGAAGCCGACGTAAGCGCGGCGTTGCGAGCAGCGCGGGCGCCATTTACGACGAAGGATGAACCGGGCAGCGACTGGAACACGGCGGCGACGTTGCGGTCGCTGTTGTAGTCATGGGCCCAGGCGGCGCGACCGCGCAACGTGAGGAGCCCTTCCGCCACGGCCCATGACTTGTCGCCGCGCAGGCCGAGTTCGGTGCGCGTTGCGGTGACGGTCTTGGCGGCGTAGTTGAGCGCGAAGCCGCCGGCGCCGTTTGCTGAGGTTTCGGAATAGGAAGGAAGATCGAAAGCCGTGACTTGAAGTGCCGCATAGGGGCGTCAGGCCGACACCGCCGAGTTCCGGCACCAGCCAGCGATTGCCGCCCTCGATGCGGCCGGAAAAAGCATTGGCATTGAAGTTCGCACGCAGCCGTTCGGTGCCGACCGCGGTGATCTGGCGATCGGTGCGGATGTCCTGCCAGCCGTAAGCCGCCGTCGCGGTGATATAGGACGACGCGATGTTGTGACGGACGAAGGCGCCGGCCTGGAACAGGTCGGACTGGCCGCTGCCGCCCCCTGCAACCGAGAAACTGGTACCGCCACCGGCCAGCGCGAAGCCGGCCACAGTCTCCGGCGAGAACCAGTAGTCAACACCAACGGCCGCACCGGCGATGTTGCCGGTGATGCGGTTCGAGCCGAGGGCCGCGTTGCCATCGGTGGTGCGCGACCCGCCGAAGCCGGCCGCCCACACATTCAAGCGCGCCTCAAAGGCACGCGGCGGCGCCTTGGTGAACATGGCGTAAGCGTCGCGTTCGGTGCGCGTGTGCTTGCGGCCATTCGGCGCATAAGCGAGCGCTTCGTCTTCAGCGAATGCGAAGGGCGTGGGCACGGTGCCTCCGCGGCCGGCGGTGAAGGGATCGGACAGCACGCCCATGAACTGGGTCATGGCGTCGAAGGTGGTCTGCTGTGATCCGGTTGGCGTTTCTCCGGAGATCTGCGTCAGTGCGTTCAAGAGATTGTTGCCTGAGAGCAGGAACAGCCCATTGAAGGACGCGGGCATGATCGCCCCGCCTTCCAGCGCATTGTCAATGCCGCGGGCCACGTTCCTGTTGTTGATCGAGGCATTGCCCGGCAGGATCGGGGTGAGCAGGCCGGGATCGAGGGTCAGCAGCACGTCATTGCCGACATAGGTCAGCCGCGCATTGCGCGCGAAATTGTTGGTGAAGGTGACGGTGTCGAAAGTGCCGGTCAGCGTGCCGGCATTGATGATCGTATAGGTCGTGGTCGATGTGACACGCGCCAGCGGATCGACGGCGACCTTGCCGGCGATGGCTGCCGTCCCGGTAATGATCGCTTTGTCCGCCAATGTCCCGTCGACCTGCACCAGATAGGTCGAGGCCGCGGTCATGGTCAGGCTGCCGATGGTCAGCGTGCCGATGGAATTGCCGGGCGCCAGCGTGCCGCCATTGATGGCGGTGACGCCGACAATGCCGGATCCGCCCAGGATGCCGTCGGAATTGACAGTGAGCAGGCTGGCGGTAGCGAGATTACCGTTCACGGCGAGCGTGCCGCCGTTGACGTTGACGGGGCCATTATAGGTCGCCGTGCCGGTCAGCGACCAGATCGACGGGTCAAACTTGGTGAAAGTGCTGAAGCCGCTGAATTGCGAGATATCGAGAGTCCCAGCGCCAATGCCGCCGAGTTGCAACGTGTCGCTGCCGGAGCCGATGACCTTGCCGGAGATCACGGAGCCCGGCAGCAGCGTGAGCGTATTGCCGGGGGCGTTGAACTGGATCGCAGCGGCGCCGCCGCTGATCCTTCCGGCATTGACGATCGATGCGTTACCGACCACTGCAATTCCGTACTCCGAGCCGCTGATGCTGGCTCCGGCATTGTTGACCAGCTGCAACGCGCTGTTAGCGTAAATGCCAGCGCTTGGCGCGTTTGCACCTGAAATGTTTCCAGAATTGGTGATTGACGCGTCGACAAGAGCAAAAACGCCGAATGACCCGCCAAGAATGTTGCCGCCGGCGAGATTAACGAACGTGTTGCCGCCGCCCAGAACCTGTACCCCACCGTCGGTGCCGCTGATGGTGCCGGCGTTGGAGATCGACCAAGATCCGAGGTTCGCGACAACACCATATGTCGAGCTGGCGATGCTTGCTCCCGCGTTGTTCAGGAGTTGCGAGTTGCCACCGAGACCGACGCCCCCCATCGATCCGGAATTATCGACGGACATATCCGCGGCAACAACTGCCCCAATGTATCCGCCAGCGTGATTGACCACACCGCCACCGCCAGTCCCAGAGACGACGCCGAGTATGCGTGCACCAGCGTGATTGATCAGACTACCATTCGCAATGATGTCGTTCGTCACGGTGCCGAAATTGGTGATATCGCTTACCCCTCCAAGGTTGGCGATGCCTCCAATCGTGCCTGTGGCGGTATTGACCAGTCTGACATTCGAGCCAATGACGCCGCCGATATTTCCGGAATTATGCACATCGATATCACCTTGGACTGTCACGACGATGCCGTTGATGCTTGCTCCGGCCTGGTTGATCAGGTGCACGTTGCCTACCAAGGCGGAAACAGCGGCACTTGGATTTGAGCTCGTGATGCTTCCTGCATTGTCCAGGATGATGTTGCCACCACGTGACTGGATCCCGCCGCGGACCCCGCCGGAAATGGTACCGCCGGCGCGGTTGGCCACCGTGAGGTCGGCGAGAGCATCGACTCCCCAATCGCCCGTTCCGGTGATGCTTCCCGCATTATCGACCGAGACGGCGCCGGCAGTCGAACGGACGCCATCGAAGCCGCGGACAACGCCGCCTGCCTGATTGGTCAGGGTCACGCTGGAGGACGCGCTGATGCCAGCACCTGTGGAGCCTGTGATGCTTCCAGCGTTATCGACGGTAATAGCGCCGCCGGTCGAAACGATGCCCGATGCCCCACCGGAAATGACACCTGCCGCGTGATTGGTGAGCGTCACGTCCGTGGCCGCGATGATGGCTGTGCCGTTGGTGGCGGTGATCGAGCCAAAATTGGTCACGGCGAGAGAACCAGTCGCGGCAATGATGCCGTCTGTCCAACCCAGGACTGAAGCGCCAACGCCGTTGCGGATCACGGCATCGCCGACCCACATGCCGAACCTTGCGTTTGATTCCAGCGACGCTCCATCGCCGACATTGATCGTGATGCCCGTCTGATTGCCGGTGCCGTAGCCTGCGTCGAGGTTCTGATCGAGGGTAGCGCCCGAGCAGGTCACTGTGGTGCCCGGTGCAGGTGTCGCTGCATCGACGGCGTTAGGACTGCAGGCGGCTTGCGCCATTGTTGCCGTCGCGACCGACACACCGATCGCCAAGGTCGCGCTTGCGGCGCCCTGCATCCAACGTCCACGACCAAACTGCACGCTCGCCCCCATCAATTCTACGCCCATGGCGCATCTCAGAAGGGGAGTTCAACACCGGACCGGGACACCGCCACAACTAAAAAACGTGGTGGTGCGTCGAAAGACCATGGGTAAGTTGCTGAAAAAACACGCTTTCTAACATTTGCCAAACAATTCAGAACATTGCCGCAACATTTAACACGCCATGCGTGTGGCGAACAAAAAGCGTGAGAATGTCGATACGCGATTGAGGAAATGTCGTGCGAGACGCTGCGTCGATTCGACGTGTCGACATTGCCCCGCGCTGAAACGGGCGAGAGGAGATGCGCCTCCATGACCAATGCGTCAGTAAGCATTGTCGTCGCCTGCCCATGGCCTTAGTCGGCGCCATCGTGCGGGTGATGCTGTGGGGCCGTGCCCTCCCCTGCCTGCGAGCAGCAAAGGCTGTCCGGCAAAATCGGGCGGACGTCGTGAACCAAGTTGCGCAGGACAACCGGCCGCATCCTGCCGGTGGCAAGGTAAGGTATAAATACAAAAGCGCAGAATCCCCGGTCGCGAAACTGATGCCCGGTTTCGGTGCTAGGTCCAAAAGCGCGACTGGAGTTTGGTATGAGCAAAACGCAAAGTCTCTCCTTCGGAGAGCTGATCCTGGACGAGACCTGCCTATTCGCGCGACGAGGCAGCAAAACCATCCAATTCACCCGCAACGAGCGTGCACTGTTGCTGGCGTTGTCGCGCAACCCGCATCGGTTGATGTCGCGCAGCCTTCTGATCGAGGAGATCGCGTCCTCCGAGGCCTCCGACCGCAATATCGATTTCTTGGTCAACCGTCTGCGCGCCAAACTCGGCGACAGCGCCAAGTCGCCCCGTTACATCGCTACGCAATATGGTGAGGGCTATGTCTGGATCGCCGAACCGTCGGCAGTGCCCCCGCAGACCGGACCGATCGACGCGTATCTCGCAATCGTTCCGACCTTTGGTGAGCAGCCCGACCGCATCGACACGCGAGCGTTATCGCTGCTCGATCACTTGCGCGACGGTATCGCCGCCGGCACCTCACCCACGCAGAAAATCGTCATCGTCGATGACTGGCGCCACGTCGTCTCAAGCGGGCTGCGCTATGTATTGCAGGTAAGCTTTCAGACCGCCGACAATCGCGCCGATTGCACGGCGACACTGCGCGAGATGCCGTCGAAACATATCGTTAGGGCGTTCCGCCTCGATCTCGCGGACAGTGCATCCTATGCGTCCGAAGCAACACGGGTTTCGCGCGGCACGATCAAGGAACTGCGAAACGCGCTGACCAATGCCTCTGCGGGCCTCGGCACGCCCTCCGACCAGCCCCTCGACATCCGTCTGCGCAAGGCGTCGACTTTGCTGTCGTCGTCAAATCCGGCCTGGCTTAAGAAGGGCCAGGAGCTGAGTACAGCGCGTGCGGATAATCCCGCCGATCCCGACATAGCGCTGCAGTGGTGCCTTCATCTGTTCGCGCGCCTGGTGCTCGCCAGTCCCTTCACCGGCGTCAGCAGCGTCGAACGGGACGAGCTCGAGGGCGAAATTGAGGCTACGGTGCTGGACTGTCTACCGGCTATCGAGGGCAATCCGCTGCTGATGCTTGCTGCAGCCAAGCTGATGTATTTTGTCCATCGCGGTCATCTCGACCTCGCCGAGGATCTCGCCGAACGCGCCTTTGCACGCACAGCCGACTTCGCCGCCGCGCTGCCGGTTATGGGTCAGTTGCGGCAGGCGCGGGGCAACTTCAAGGAAGCCGTCATCCTGTTCGACCGTGGCATCGAGATGGCCGATCCGTCTTCCGATTTCCTGCTGCATATGCGTGTGCTTAAATGTATTGCGTTGTTGGCGTCTGGCGACCGCACAGCGCTCGATGCCGCCAACACCTTCGCCTACGACATCCCCTACAGCCCGCCCGCGCTCGTCGTAATGATGGGCATGACCATGACGGCCGCCGATCAGCCGCTGCCGGAGTCCGTGGCGAAGACGCTGACCGCGGAAGGTCCTGTCGGCGTGCGCAATGCACTCGAATATGTCTATTTTACTTCGGCGCGTCATCTCATCGCACGAACAGCTCGCGCGAATGTCATGCGTGGGTTGGTCGCCCATGCGATGCGTCTGCACGGCATAGCCGCGATCCCGCCCATCGTGCCGGCCGGCACCGGTCTTATTGCTGATGCGTGACCGCAGTTGCAGCTGCCTCATCTGGGGCCAACGCCATCCCGGGCATTAGGCGATCGCGCAAGGCGACTTGCACCGGTCCCCTTCCGTAAGATCGGACAGCTCCTACGTGACGGGCACATCTATCAAATAGTGGAAATCACTTTCGGGGGTGCTCGAACTAAAAAAAATGGCTGCACGAACCTGAAATTAGATGTGTTCGCATTGCGCCGCCAACAGCGGAAATTCGCTCATCGAATGTTGGAGTACCTCGAATGGCGAGATCGTCCGACGTCGCTTTGCACCAAGAGCGGCCATTCCATATTGCTCGATAGCTGACACACAGACCAGCCCACCGCGCCTCTAATTTTCGACTAATTCTAAATCCTAAGGGCTTCTATGTCGCACCTCCCGCGCTAGAACGTCGCTGGGTTGAAAGCCGCGTTCAGCGGCGAGAGAATGCGGGGCAGTTTCTGTGACTAGTTTCGGGCCGAATTTTGTACGTGCCATAGCTCTTGGCACGGCGAGCACTATTGCGTTTTCACTAGGCGCGGCACGCCCAGCCATGTCGCAGGCATCGCCGCAGCAGCTTGCACCAGTCGTCGTGCAAGAATCCACCGCCAAGCGTAAGCCGGTGACGGCCTCGCGCCGCGCTTCGACCAGCCGCAGCGCAGCGGCGCGACGCGCCACTCTTCGCAATGCGAGTGCACCGCAAGCCGCGCCGGTTGCTGCGCCAGCGCGCGAGACAGCCTGGGGACATGTCGATGGGTATATTGCGACGCGCAGCGGCTCCGGTACCAAGACCGACACACCGCTGATCGAGACGCCCCAATCGATCTCGGTGATCACCCAGGACCAGATCCAGGCACAAGCCGTGCAGAGCGCGGCACAGGCAGTCCGCTATACGCCCGGCGTGCGATCCGAAATCGGCGGCGCCGACGCGCGAACGGACGGCATCTACATTCGCGGATTTCTCGCCGACCAGTACCTCGACTCCATGCGGCTCGTGAATTTCGGCATCTTCGGCTATCCGATCGTCGAGCCGTTCAATCTCGAGCGCATCGAAGTGCTGCGCGGCCCAGCATCCATTCTCTACGGACAAGCGTCGCCGGGCGGCGTGGTCAACATGGTCAGTAAGCGGCCGACCGAAGAGCCCTATCACGAGATGTTCGTCTCCACCGGCAGCTACGGCCGTGCGCAGGCAGGTGTCGATCTAAGCGGACCGCTCGACAAGAACAAGGAGTTCCTCTACCGCCTGACTGCCTCGGGCTACGATGTCGGCAGCCAGGTCGACTACCAGGGCTATCAACGCGTCTCGATCGCGCCGTCTCTGACATGGCGCCCCGACGACCAGACAACGCTCACGATCCAGGGTACTTATCAGCGTGATCCACGCGCCGGCTTCTACAATCAGCTCCTGCCACGCGGCATTGGCACGATCACGCCCTATAATGGGCAATTCATTTCGACGAACTTCTTCTCGGGACAGCCCGGCTTTGATCATACGTCGCGCGAATATGCCTCGATCGGCTATCAGTTCGAGCACAAGTTCGATTATGGGCTGACGGTTCGCCAGAACCTGCGCTACATGGACAATTCGACCGATTTCGCGACTACGTCGCCGGATGTCAATTTGACCAATCCGACGAATCTGACGCGTGGCGCTTATGCAACGCGGGAAAAAATCACCTCGCTCGCCATTGATAATCAAGCCGAAGGCAGGTTCCGCTTCGGACCATTCGAACATACGGTTCTGTTTGGCTTCGACTATCGCAACGCGACGGATACCGCTTACAACAGCACGGGCACCGCGACGCCGATCAACGCGCTCAATCCAGTCTACGGCCCGACACCCATCCCGGTGCCGACGACTGCCACGGGCCAGAAGCTTCAGCAATACGGCTTTTATGCTCAGGACCAGATCAAGCTCGACAACTGGATCGCCTTGCTCGGTATTCGCCGCGATCAGGCCGACTCGCAAACCGACAATCTGCTCAGCGGCGTGCGTACTGCAGACAAGTCCGACACCGCCGTCAGCAAGCGCGGCGCGCTGCTTTACAAGTTCGACAACGGCGTTTCGCCCTATATTCAGTACACGGAATCGTTCCAGCCGACGGTTGGCGTCGATTTCGGTGGAAACCCGTTCACGCCTACCCGCGGCCGGCAATATGAAGCCGGTATCAAGTATCAGCCGAATGCGAAGTCGCTCTACACGATCGCTCTGTTCGACCTGACGCAGCAGAACGTGCTGACCACCGACCCGCTTCATCCGACCACGAGCCGCGTGCAAACCGGCGAAATTCGCTCGCGCGGTATCGAGCTTGAGGCCAAGACGGAAATCAATCGTGAGCTGACGGTCCTCGCGTCCTACACCTATCTGGACAATGTCGTCACCAAGACCAACAACCCCATACAGTTTGGCAGACATCCGGCCGGCATGCCGATGAATTCTGCAACGGCCTGGGCCGACTACACGTTCCACAGCGGCCCACTGGACGGCTTCGGACTTTCCGGTGGCGTAAGATATATCGGCGAAACCCCGGGCACGACGGCCAACGACTTCTATGTGCCGTCGGTGACGTTGGTCGACGCTGCGGTTCACTACGATCTGGGAGCCCTTGGCAAGCAGTTCAACGGCTTCAAGCTGCAGGTGAACGCCACCAACCTGTTCGACAAGACCTATGTCACGCTGTGTCAGGATTTCGGCTGCTATTACGGTTTGCGCCGCGAGGTGATCGCCACGCTGCGTTATCGCTGGTAATTCGGCCGACCGATCGACATCCAAGAGGCCGCGGCGCCGGCACTTGCCGAGGCCGCAGCAATTCACGGACGCCGTCATGACGCGATCAGCACTGCGAAAATGGTTCTGGATTCACAAGTGGACCAGTCTCGTCTGCACGGCATTCCTGCTGCTGATCTGCGTCACTGGGCTCCCGCTGGTGTTTCACGATGAAATCGACGATCTGCTCGACAATGCGCCGCCCTACGCATCGGTGCCGGCCGGCGCGCCTCGGGTGAGCATCGACAGCGTGGTGGATGCGAGCCGAAAGTTATATCCGGGCGAAGCCGTGCTGTTCACTTTCGTGGATGATGATGAGCCCCGGATCGTCGTCACTATGGGTCCGAGCTGGGAAGCTTTCGCCGAGAACCGTAAATCCGCCCACTGGATCCGGTTCGATGCCCATACCGGTCAGGTTCTCAAGCGGAACAGACCATTCAACGCCGATGGCATCGGCTTTAGCGAATTAATGCTGCGATTACATCGCGATCTGTTCGCTGGCTTGCCCGGCGACCTGTTCATGGGATTCATGGGTCTGCTCTTCGTCGTTGCCACCGTCTCGGGCATCGTCGTCTACGGACCCTTCATGCGGAAACTTGACTTCGGCACCGTGCGTGCCGACCGTTCCCGCCGCATCAAGTGGCTCGACCTGCATAACATGCTGGGGGTCGTAACGTTGGCCTGGTTGCTGGTTGTTGGCGTGACCGGCGTCATCAACGAATTGTCGACCCCCTTGTTCGGCCTTTGGCAACAGACAGAGGTGAAAGCGATGCTGGCACCGCTGCGCGGCACGCCAACGCCATCGACGGCGGAGATGAGTTCGCCGCAGGCTGCGTTCGACAAGGTAAATGCTGAATTGCCTGAGATGACGGGGACCAGCATCATCTTTCCGGGCTCACCTTTCGGCTCGCCCTATCACTACCTAATCTGGACCAAGGGCCGCACGGCGCTGACATCGCGTCTGTTCAGCCCAGCGCTCGTGGATGCCCGCAATGGACAATTCGACGGCGCGGTCGCAATGCCCTGGTATCTCCGCGCGCTTCAGGTCTCGCGGCCGCTGCATTTCGGCGACTATGGCGGCATGCCGCTGAAGATCATCTGGGCGCTGCTTGATCTCGTCACCATCGCTGTCCTGGGCAGCGGCCTGTATCTGTGGCTGTCGCGCAAATCCTTCACCCGCGTACCAGAAGCCGATAGCGAACTGGCGGCCAGCAACAACGCGGCACGCTCGGCCTTGACACCGGGTGCCGTCGAATGAGCCGCAACAGCGCCACCATGATCTGGCGATGGCCCATTGCACTCGCTGGACTGACCAGCTTTGGCCTCGTATCAGCATTACTCGGGGAAGGCGGGTATTGGTGGGCTTTGTCGTGGTTCGCGCTTGCGACTCCCTTGGCTGTCATCGGCAGCAGTGTGGTCCGCAGTCGTCGAAACACTTAAATTCCGCTCACGTTAAGTCTTTGCGCGCCAGCACCTGAATGGCAAAAACATGCATGCAGCTTTGCGTCAAAAGCGTCCGGCCGCATTTCTTGGCTGGGGCGTTTCTCGCAGCACGATCGCCGGTGCGGAGGCGACAAGGTATTCTTCAGCAGTGCGTTTGTCGCGAGACATGGACTATGGGATTCCAGCTAATCTCGGTCGAGGGAAACCGCGCGCAAAATGGATTATTTGGTGGCCGACCGCGCACTAGCGGGATACGACGTGCATTTGGGGGCGTTCATGTTTAGTGGATTCTATAAAAGCGAATTCAGCGTTGATGAGAAGGTGGGACGCAGTGTTACTTTTATTAAGAATGGGCTGCTTCTAGGAGGCAATTCCGTATTTTCACACGTGGGCACTTATAAAGATGCCGGCGACGAAGTCCGCATGGATCTTACAAGCAGACGTCATCTCAATGACAAAGCTCAACAGTCTCTCCTCGGAGCCGATGTTTCCTACATCAATCTGACGGGAACAGCGGAAGGTTCTGCTTACAGATTTAAAGGCTCCTCGCCCCAAATGCCCGGCGCAATCATTCGATCGCTTGTAACTCCGCTAAACGATGGTGAAATGCCGCAGCCGGGCATCGTGACTGAAGACGGCATACCAAATGGACTTTACTCAATTCACTTTGAATTACTCGATGGCCTCACGGGCGGCCTCACGGGCGTGGCGCTTTTAAGCGACGGGCAGATCCTAGGTGGTGACGCATATTTCTTTTATTTGGGCTCTTATTCTTCGTCTAATGGAAGATGGAGAGGCGAGATACTAAGCCAGGAACATACGTTATCTCATAGCCAAGGTTTTCCATTCGGAAGGCAGGAGGTCGGAATCGGGTTCAGTGGCGTATTTGGCGAGGGCGCTGCGCAGTTGTCGGCCGTCGCGTTATCAGGCAAGCAAAGTGTCCGACTGGAGGCAGAGTTAAAGTTGATCGAGCCTGCCCGAAAATATACCGAGCGTTGAACCTGAGCGTAAACCCAGGCGCTGCATAGCAAGGAGTTTTTCGCCGCTTAGAGCTGGTCTTCTGGTCTTCGAGCTAAGTCGATGACTGCTGGCGGAGGCGGCGGGACAAATTTCCGATTTGGGATCTACGAGTGCTTTGCGCCCGACGCGTGACATTCGCTGTTCGGATGTTATCGAATGGGGCGCTGACGATCACGCAAGACCTCGTCAGCGTCCGAAGCCTTGACGCGGCGTTCTTTTTTTGCAGGGCTGAACTCGTGTTCGTCTCGGGTCACCGCTTTTGCATAATGCCGGAAGGATCGGGATTCGCACGCACGATAAGCTAACCTTTAATGCCCATTTGAAAACAAGAAGACAGCGAAGATCGGCTGCCTATCTCAGTAGAGTCAGAATGACGGCAGCAGGAAGTCCAACGAGCGGAAGAAGCGCCGCGGTCGGATTTGCGGCGAGGAGACCGATCAGGGTTAGGCAGGCGATCGTCAAAATACCGAGCCACGCTGTTGTTCCAATTGGGCCGCCCCAGACTGACGCCGCCGCGAGAAAGGCCAACAACAATGTAAAACTACCAGCTATACGGAGTGTCAGAACCACTACGCTAGGAAATGGACGTCCACGCAAGCTGCGCGCATGCGATGGCATCGCGAAACAAAGCGCCGCCCAGCCAGCATAGGCTAACGCGAAAGCGAGCGCGATCATGCCGCTTCCTTATGTCGGCGACCATAATACACGGCGATGGTGGCAAACAGCGCGGCCGTCGCAAGAGCGACGAGATCGAAGCCCGCAAACACCCAATCACCGCGGGCAAGGCTGTCTGGCAGTCCGCGTCCGGTAATGATGGCATTCATCATCGGCACCGCGGCGAATGTCGCGGCCGCAACCCATAGCTGCTCGCGCCAGGCCGCGCGTTCGGTGCGAATCGCCGCGTGCAGGCCAGCGATCAGCCAAACGCCAAAAAAGGAGCCGACTTCCCAAACTGCCCGCCCGGGCGACGTCGCCGAAACCAGCCTGTTGCAGAGGAAGTAGGAGGCTATTGCAATTGATAAGCCGGTAATCGCGGTGACATTCAACGCATCGACAATCCTGTGACCGGCGGAGGCAGCGTTGCGCCGGCGCTTCACCGCCCACAGCACCAGCCCCGTCGCGATCATGGCACAGCCCACAATACCGGAAACGAAGAACATCCACCGCAGCCAGATGTCGGAAAAACGTGCGAGGTGCAGGCCATGGAAAATTCCACGGGCCTCGGCGGCACGACCGGTCGCCGGCGTCTTTGAGATCAGCGCTCCGGTGGTGCCGTCGAACAGCATCGACTGGACAGCATGCGAGATTCGCTCGCTGTCCTGCCGAACAAGACGGATGGTCGCGGCCCGGTCGCCCGGATTGTCGACCACGATTCGACCGGTGGTGCCGCCCTGCCATTCGGTCGAAGCAAGGACGAGCAGTGGCGCAATTGGCGTCAACGCTTCAGCGATGTTTACAGGCTTGCGCGGCGGCGCGTCGTCGAACATCTCGACAACAAACTTCTGCCGCCCGTCAGGATACATGGCTTCAATACCCCACGGCAGGTAAAGCGGCAGCAGCGTGATCAGACCGGTATAGGTGATCATCACATGGAACGGCAAAGCCAGCACCCCGAGCGCATTATGCGCGTCAAGCCAGGAGCGCTGCCCTTTTCGCGGCCGAAAGGTGAAAAAGTCCTTGAAGATACGCCGATGTGTGATGACTCCGCTGACGAAGGCAACCAGCATCACAATCGCCGCGGTGCAGGTCAGGTAGCGACCAAACCGTTGCGGCATGTAAAGATCGAAGTGGAAATAATACAAAAAGTCGCCGCCCGCGGTGTTGCGCGTCTTGATCGGTGTCCCGCTGACAGGATCGAGCGTCAGCCGTGTGGCGCCCGGCCCCGTTTTTGGATCGCGCAGCACCAAAGCGCTTGTCACCGGCGTTCGATCGGTCGGGAGATCAATCATCCAGCGCTTGGCGCTCAGGCTGCTCCCCTCGAGCTGCCTGAGCGCGACGTCAGCGGCGACCGCGGAGCGCGGGGGCGTGAATTGGCCAATCTCCGGGCGCATCCACAGGGAGATCTCGTCTCGGAAATAGCTGACCGTGCCGGTCGCGAAGATCGCGAAGAGCAGCCAGCCGAACAGCAGTCCGCCCCACGTATGCAATTCAGCCATCGCCGGCCGCAGCCCGCGCTCGGCTGCAGGACGCTTTGCGATGTCGGCGGTGGCGCTCATCGGACGATGTGGGATATCGCACCGAGTGCGACGCAAGGAACGAAAATGCCGAGGCAGGCGCGCGTTGCGGTGCGCGCCGCGAAGGCCCAGATGATAGCCACGACATTGACGACGAAGCCTATCATCGCCCCGGCTAGCACGGTTTCGAGCCGGACCGCCGGCAGCGCCTTGGCCAAAAATAACGCCACGACGGCGCTCAGAGCGTAACCGCCGACGAAACCGGCGAAGATGCGTGCCGTCGTCGGCAGCCAAATCAGTCTCATCGGTAGGTCACCTTTCATGCCCTGCGCGGCATCTTCCGCGCAGGCCCGTTACCAGCGATAGCTGACGGTGGCGAGGACGGTTTGCGGATCGCCATAGCGGCAGCCTGTCGCCGCGACGCAGATCGTGTAGCCGTTGTTGAACAGGTTTTTGACGTTGAAGCGTGCATGGAAGCCGTTCAGCTCTCGCGCGAAATATTTGAGATCATAGGACGCCGTAAGATCGACGACGGCATAGGCCGGCACGTCATAAGCATAGCCCGGGATGTTGGTATCGCCGATGGCACGAACGCCGCCGCCAAACTTGAACCCATGCCATCCGAGCGCGCCGAAGTCGTACAGACCCCAGACCGACACCGTGTTGTAGGGCACGCTGGCCAGGCGCTGGCCAATCAGCGCAGCCGTGTTGGATTGCGTCGTGCGTGCGTCAGTGTAGGTATAGGCCGACACGATGCTCAGTCCGCCGAACTCGGCTTTGGCCTCTAGTTCGATGCCGCGCGACTTTGCTTCACCCGATTGAACCGAGAAGGTCGGGTTGACGGGATCGGTCGTCAGCACGTTCTGCTGGGTGATCTCGAAAGCGGCCGCGCTGAAGAGCATGCGGGTGCCGATTGGCTGGTAGCGCAGGCCCACTTCATACTGCTCGCCGCGACCGGGAGCGAACGGATTCCCGAGGCGATCAGTGCCGAGAATCGGCGCGAAAGACTGGCTGAACGAAGCATAGGGCGCGATGCCGTTGTCGAAGAGATAGACTGCGCCGGCGCGCCCGGTCCAGGCCTCGTCCTGCTGGGAAGACAAGGCCCCCGTGCGAATAATCCGGGTATCGACGTCGCTGAAATCCTTACGGCCGCCGAGCAGCAGAACGAACTTGTCGTAGATTTTGATCTGGTCCTGCACATAGATGCCGACCTGATTGCTCAGCGAATTAGTGCCGTTGTTCACCGTCCGGTTCACCGTGACTGGCGTGCCATAGACCGGATTGAAGATGTCGACGCTGGAAGCCGTCCCCGCGTATCGATCCGAATTCAGAACGCTGCGATAATAGTCAACGCCGGCAATGACGGTGTGTGCCGTCGGACCAGCGACGAATTTGAATTCAGCCGATGTGTCGACGGCAAAGCCGTTACCGTGTTCGACGCGGCTGCTCACCGATCGAGATGCTGTACGACCGTTGGCGCCGATGTTGCCGAGCAGGAGGTAGTCCCAGTCGGTGACCGCATCGTAGAGTCGCAGGTTTTGGCGCACCTTCACGGCGTTGTTGAACGAATGTTCAAACTGATAGCCAACCGCCCCGGCCTTGGTTTCGAAGCGATCGAAGCTCGGCTCGCCTAGAAAATTCTGGCGCGGGATCGTACCAACGCTGGTAGGCAGTACAGTGCCGACATAGGGAAGCGGCGTCGGGAAGCGGGTTTTGGACTCCTGGTAATAGCCATATACGTTCAATGACGTGTTGGCGTCTGGACGCCATGTAACCGATGGCGCGGCATAAAGCTTGTCGTCAGGAATGTAGTTCGTCGGCGTGTCGGATTTACGCACCAAACCGGTGAAGCGATAGAGCAGCGAACCGTCATCGGCGAGCTTTCCACCGACATCCGCCGAGATTTCTTTGCGCTGATAGTCGCCTACTGTTGCATTCACCTCGCCGAACGGAACGTCGGTCGGCTTCTTGCTGATCGCATTGACGAAGCCGCCGGGGCCGAGCTGGCCGAACAGGATCGACGACGCTCCTTTCACGACTTCGAGCCGCTCGAGGCCGAATGGTTCAGTGGTGGAATCATAGACGCCCGACGTTAATTTCAAGCCGTCGCGCAGCAGGCCGGAATTGCCCGCCGCGACGTCAAAGCCGCGGATGCCGATATTGTCGCTGACGCGGGTGAACGATGTCGCCTGCACGCTAACGCCGGGCACGTAGTTCAGGACTTCACCGAGTGTCTGCCCCCCCTGGTCGCGGATTTGTTCGCGGGACACGACGGAAACGGTCTGCGGCGTTTCGAGAATGGGCGTATCGGTTTTGGTGGACGATGCGCTGCGCGAGGCCACATAGCCGTTCACCGGGCCATTCGCCCGCTCCACGAAGGTCGGCGCGGCGGCGGCGACAGGTTGCACGTGCGTCTGAGGGCGACGCGCACTTCGGATGGCGCGGGATTGACGTGCGGTGCGGTTTGACGCCGCCGCTGGCGCGCGGCGCTGAGCCTGCGGTGCGTCCACCGTAACGGGCGGTAGATTGCTCTGGGCAATGGCGGTGCCAGCATCAACGGATAAAGCAAGCAGGCTAACACCGCCGAGGCATGCAGCCCGCGCAGCGGATTTTGTCCAAACGTTCACGATCGAGACCCCCATTAGAGAGCAGTCCACGCTCCCCTATAGTTGGGCTCTACACGCGCGTAGGCGAATACACACGCCGGATAGCTTTAGAACTAATATAATCTACCACATTGCTAGGCCGCTGTTGCAAAACAGACATATCTCAATGGTTGCGGCATTTAAAAGAATATCGCTGCGGTATCGGTGCCGCCGTCGTTCTCGATCGATCATGGCTTTGCGCCAATAGCCAACGCTCGCTCATCGCATGTTATGGAAGGCCGAACTTTGCGGCTTGCGCAATCGCGGCACCAGCGCGCACTGAGCCATTCAGTGCGCGCCTATGTGCGGGGGCCACGAGACACGTAACGCGCGCCGAATGGGCCCATCATAGCGATCCGAATAGGAGACCAGCGACCTTCCGAAGGACTTGGCGGACGAAAGGAAGTGTCAGCGCCACGGAAGAGGTCGCCTCAGGCCAAAGCGGCCAAAGTCGATGAGGTGGAGTCACCGTTGAAACCAGCTTTAGCCATTCCCTACTTGGGTGAACGCGCCTAAAATGGTGAGGGATTTCTGTGTTCCGCTGAATTGGAAAAGCGTCAAAGGGGATATGGCCGTGAGTGGCTCGGTGTCTGTCGAACCTTTCCCGTTCGGCGGCGGTGAAAACGGCGCTCTTATTCGTGCGCTTGATTGGTCCGACACCGTTTTGGGACCAATCTCCGAGTGGCCCGAAAGCTTGAAGACCACGGTCAGCGTATTGCTGCGCTCCCCGGTTCCCATTGTGCTCCTGTGGGGACCGGACGGCATCATGATTTACAATGACGCCTATTCTATTTTTGCCGGAGGACGCCATCCCCTCCTGTTCGGGTCAAAGGTCCGCGACGGTTGGCCCGAGGTGGCCGACTTCAACGACAACGTGATGAAGGTCGGCTTGAGCGGGGGTACGCTGTCATACCGCAACCAAGAGCTTACCCTTCATCGTTCAGGCGTCCCTGAGCAGGTCTGGATGAACCTCGATTACAGCCCAGTGTTGGGCGAGGATGGTCGTTCGAAAGGCGTACTCGCCATCGTCGTGGAAACAACGCAGCAGGTTTTGGCAGAGCGAGCTTTAGGTATCGCGGAGGAGCGACTACGACAAGCTCTGAACGCTTCTGGGATGGTAGGTACGTTCGCTTGGCATGTACAGTCCGACACCTTCTATTCCGACGCGCGATTTGCTGAGATGTTCTCAGTCGATCCGGCCAAAGGGGATAAGGGTGCCCCGTTGTCGGAGTATCTAGCTGGCATTCATCCCGAGGATGTTCGGCGGATCGCCGATGCCGTGAATCACACTGTCCTCACCCAGGAAAAGTATGTTCAGGAATACCGGCTTCTTCAGAAAGACGGGAGTATCCGCTGGGTCGAGATGCGCGGTGAGTGCCTGTGCGGCAATAATGGTAAGCCCGATCGCTTCGTTGGCGTAGTGATCGACGTAACCAATCAGAAAAACGCACAAGAGCGTCAACGGTTGCTCGCTCGCGAAGCGGATCACCGAGTAAAGAATATTTTCGCCAATTTCCACTCAATGATTAGTCTGAGTGCTAGGAGTGCCGGAAGCCCAAAGGAGATGGCTCAAGCTCTTCGTGGCCGATTGGACGCGCTGTTGCGAGCCAAGGATCTTGTCCGTCCAGGTATCATGGGTACTGAGCACGAGAGCGAGCAGACAACGATGGACGCGCTGGTGCGCACAGTGTTGCAACCCTATGACGATGGCTCGCCTGACCGCATCGTCATAAGCGGATCCAACGTGCCAGTAGGAGCAAAGGCCGTGACGGGCCTTGCTTTAGTGTTGCACGAGACGGCGACGAATGCGGTCAAGTACGGGGCCCTGTCTCGGCCGGATGGTTCGATCCATGTCACATGGAACGCGAGCGGTGACTACTTCAGTCTGGACTGGGACGAAACTGGCGGTCCCGAAATTAATATAAAACCGCAGACGCGCGGCTTTGGTAGCACTCTCATCGACCGCAGCGTGACCGGAGAACTGGGAGGCCGGATCGAGCATGATTGGTTGAGAACCGGCCTAAGGCTAAAGCTGAGTATTCCGCTGGAACGGCTGTTAATTTGAACGTGCATAGCCGATCGCCGTCTGATCGAAGGTCCGCCTTGCACTCGAAGCTGCCCCAGCAGGTTATCGGTGTCGTCGATCCTCGATAGCACCCTTTTCTCGCAGATCGGCTCTTATCTTGCGTACGCTGGGCAGTTGAATACCCAAATCGTACGCCTTCCTTTTTACTGACGTAATGGGCCGGCCGAGCGCTGCTGCAGCACGTAGAGCAGACGCGCCGCTGCCGACTAGGGCCTTCAGCCTGGCAACGTCTTCCGTGTCCCATGGCTTCGCAAGCAGGCGCCTGGTCACGGCTATTTCTCCAGCGGTCGAAGCTCACCCTTCAACCAGCCTGCGGCTTGGATCGCGGGATCTGGCTCAACGGCTGTATTGATGAAGCTGCACTTCGGGCATTCGTAGGAATGCACAACGAAGCCCTTTTCCGGGAGGGAGCATCTGATCCAGTGAGTGGCGGCTCCGCAATTTGGACAGGGCGGAGTTCGGGTGCGCGGCATGGCAGCACGTCATTAATTACAATATCCGCCCCAAATAATATTCTTCAAAATAGTTGCTATCAAGGGAAAGTCGAGCTCGCTCAGATCGAGGGAACGCGCTCAATTCTGTTTTGGAACGGCGAACGCGGAACAACTTTAGAGCGAAGCGCGGCCCCTAACATTTTGCAGACGCACATCGGTTCACCATTAACGGTCGTGCATCTGCATGTGTCGCCGTATGCAAATTGCTCAGCCTGTCGATGTCGCGATCGGCGATAGCTGCTTCAATCCGATCGCTATAGGTCATGAAAATATCGGTTGCAAACATCGTAAATCTAAGGAGAAGCGTATCAAGAAGGGTTTTGGCCGCCAACGTTGAGAAGTTGCGCTACCGCTGTCAAAAGCTGTGCAGGCGCAAAGGGTTTGGTCAGAAGCACGCTGTTCGGCACGCCTTGGGAGCTCCATTCCGCGGCGCTATCGCCGGTCATATACACGACCGCCAGTTCAGGTTCGACCGATCTAGCATGCCTGGCCACATCCCACCCTGATAGCGTGCCGCGACCCAATTTTATGTCAGTCACAAGTGCGCGATATTTTGATCCGGAACTGTCGAGTAGCCTGACAGCTTCTTCGCCGGTGTCAGCCAGGGTGACTTTGAATCCGCCGTCATCCAACGTCTCTTCGACTATGTTTCGGATCAGCTCTTCGTCTTCAACGAGCAATATTACTGGAAGGTCGTCCACTGATGCGCCCCGTTGACTGTCGGAAGCGACGGTCGCGCTACAATTGACGGGGAGCCGGAAAGTTCCAATAAACCTTCGATGCTTAAGCCGCCCTAATGGAAAGATTGGTCTGATTGACGCGAGTTGAGCAAAAGCGAGTGGGATGGCGACAAAACCGGTCGCATTGCGATACGGTAAACTGCCCAGCGATTACTTAAACTCGCGCGTCATTGTTTTCTTTGATTTCACTACGGCAACGCTCTGCCTCGCGATAGTAGTCAGCCCGAGTAACAGAGTCTTGTGTTTCTCGAGCAAGCGCCGTTAGACGCTGCATCTCTTGCACCGGTGTTTCGCGAATTTTGATTTTCATGTTTACCTCGTCACGGCGCGTCGGCGGGTTGACGTACGGAAAGTCACCAATTGACGATAAGTTCCCCGCAGCGGCGCCGAGCTTGACCGGGCCAAGCGGGGTTGCGCCGGAGATGGCTTGGCCGGCGGATAGGTTTTTGGCCAGAAGCTGGCTATCTCGTTTCCTATGCCTTTGATCGGCAGCCAAAGTTGGCGTCGCGGATCTCCAGTACAGCAAACAGCTCTTCAGAAGCTGACCTGATCTGCGCTGAACCGCGGATGCGGTTGGCGTTGGTGGAAAGTTCTCCGTCAACGTGGAGGCCGAGCCGGATATATTCGCTGAGGCGGGCGCTGATGCCGGCGGCGATTGATCTAACGGATGTTGTTTACGATGCGACCGATCAGGGTATTGCGGCTGCTGACTGACCCCGTCAGGGGTCTGCAGTCCGTGATGCAAATTATGTGCAGGCCGGGCACTCATCACCCAGGCCATCAAGTACTCGCTCAACAGCGGCCTTTCGTTCCCTCTTATTCTTGCCTGAGAACTTACGGTGCTCTGCAAGCGACATAGCGTAGTCGACGGCATGATGGCTGTGGCGTAGGCGCATATAACCGTGCTCGTGGCATGGAGCGATCGCATGGGCTTCCATCAGTAGGTCTGCGGCCCACATTTCGAGGGTGCTCTCTGTCTTCTTGGACATGGTCAAGCCTTCTTGCTTCGCTTCGGCTTTGGAGCGGGCGGCGTCGGCGTAGATCGAAATACGACATCACCGATCACGTGTCGCTCAGCCGTTTCGATACTGTCGGCAGTGAATAGATGGGTATCTCGCCAGTTTCGGCCCATGGGGTCTGCTGTTGTGGCGATGGCCCGAGCATCGTCCTCAGTGTCTGCAGATACAATCGCGATCTGCCTGCTCTTCTCGAGCAGATTAAGTGCAGGCGTGAGCTTCCACTGCCGGTTGGTCTCTGGAACAGGATCAGGCAGTACGCCGATCCCGGTGATAGGTTCGTCATCGGACATAACGGACAAACGACGGCCACCGCGCCATGTTCCCGCGTGTGACGGATAGGTGGCTCACTCGTGCCGGTTGCGGTGAACTATGCAACGCGGTCTCGATGGGCCTTACATCTTCGCGGATGACCTTCTGGAGCTACCGCCTGAGTTCGTTGACAACGCCGGCCGGCGGATTAGACGGTGGAATCTGATCGCGATAATGCGCGAGCACTTGAAGCCGAATAGCGGACGACAGATTTCCCTGATTTCTTTTGCGGTCGATCTCGCTCACTAGGTCGGACATTGTGATGCTGCGGGCATCCGCGATCTCTCTGATGCCGCTCCAGAACGCCTCTTCCAGGCTGACGCTTGTCTTGTGACCGCCGACGACGATTGACCTTTTGGCTACCGGAGACTTCATTTGACCGCTCCCTGGCTTTTCCCACTCAACGGTAGGTGGGTTAAGAAGCTAACCCGATAGCAAATTGGCTTTCAACAACTCCTTCGTCTGCATGGGGACGCACCACATGTGTTCGCGGAGAAGCGCAGCCTAGCGACGGTGATGTATTCCGGCGCTCCCCATTGTTTCCTGGCATTTCTCAGGATGTGGCGTGCAGCGCAAAAGCCCATTTCTGAACGGTCTGACCGCGGCGATCCCGAGCGTCACTTGCCGCAGGACTGCGAGTCTGGGTCAGCAGCAAGATAAAACCGAAATCAGTCTGGCTCCGAACGAGCAGCACTAATGCTCGTCTTGGTCGTTGCCATAGATCACTTCACCCACGTCCGTCGCGAACAGCCTGTCCTTACTCAGCAGGCCGGCGTCCTCAAGCGCCTCGATGTCGGGCAGATCGCGTAGCGTATCGAAGCCGAACTGCGCCAGGAACGCCTTGGTCGTCACATAGGTGTAGGGCGCGCCGGGCTGCGGTGCCCGCGGGCCGGACCCGATCAAGTCTAGCCTGCGCAGATGCCCGATAACGTCGCGGCTGATCTCCTTGCCGAAGAACCGGCCGAGCTCGGCGCGGGTGATCGGCTGGAAATATCCCACGCACAGGAGCACCTGCATCTCGCTCGCCGACAGCGCGCTGCCCGGCTCCCCTGCCCCGGTCGCGGTGCGGATCGCATCGGCGAACTGTTTGCGGGTGCGGTGCTGCCAGCCGCCGGCGACGGCAACGAGCTCATAGGGCCGGTCGCGCAGCTCGGCCTGGATGTCGTCGATGATCAGATCGAGATTGCAGTCGGGGCCGACGACCTTCGCCAGCATGGCGCGGGTGACCGGCTCGGGTGATGCAAAGATCACGGCTTCGACCCGGCCCATCCATTCGCGCCAGCGCAGCGCGCTCGGCAGATCCGCCAGCGTGGTGTCCAGCGTGACTTTGGCTTTTGGTCGGCGTCCCATCCTACAGCCCGTAGAGGCGGAAGGTCGGCCGCCCGGTCAGTTCGCGGACCACGCCGAGCGATACCAGACGTTCGAACAGCCGGCGGCTGGAGCGATCGCTGGCGGTCTGCCCTCCCCGCGCCGGTTGTGCGTCTTCGCTGAGCAGGGTCGCCACCATGGTGTCGGCATCCCTGCTGCGCAGTTTCGGCGCCGCGGCGAGCAAGCGATCGGCGCGGTGTCCGAGCTCGGCATAGCGGTCCCATGCGGCCGCGGCGGCGCGCGCATAAGCCAGGCTGCAGGTCTGCATCCAGCCTTGCTCATCGCCGTTCGTTGCCGCCCGGCGCAGACCGTTGCCGGTGAGATGCGCCGCCAGCAGCGGCACCGGCGCCGGCCAGCTGAGGTGATGGGCGAGCACGGCATCGGCCAGCCACAGCGCCAGCGGCCAGCAGTCGGGTCGCAGCCGCAGGCTCATCGCCGCCGTTGCTGCGGCGGCGTGCACCGGATTGCCGCCGCCGATGCACTGCGCAAGCGCACATGCGATCGCCTCCTGCAGCGCTTCGTCGTCGCGGAAAGCCAGCAGCGCCGGCAGCATGGTCGGCCAAGTATCCTTCAGCGTGAGCGCCTTGCTGGTCCCGAGGCGGCGCCAGGCCCCGAGCAGTCGGCCGGCGGGGCCCGGATCATCGCTGTTTTGGCGCAGATACCAGTGATCACGCAGTATCGCTTCGTCGTCGCTGCGGCCGCCCTGCCCGGCCAGCCTGACTGCGCATGTGAGCGCGAGGCGCTGACGCCACAACGCGCCAAGCAGATGCTCGTCGCGCGCGATCGGGTGCAGCGCCGCCAGCGCTGCGCCAGCCACAAATGGCGCATCGTCGGCGCCGCCCGGGACATCGCGCAGCCGCGCCCAGCCCGGCATCGGCGGGAAGCGGCGGGGCGGTGCGGGAATCATGCGGGCGCGGGAAGACATGTTGCAGGGTAAGTCGCGGCGGCGCTTTGCGCCATTAAATCTGCCCAAACCGCCCCAGGTTATGGTTAATAAAAACGAACGATAATGTTGCCTTATCGTTCGTTTTACCAATACTCGCCGCTATGAGTCCTGCCGCCCCCTCCAGCGCCGAATCCGAGACCCAGGACGGCGCCGCTCTGCCTGCCGGCGCGGTCGCCGCCGGCGATCGTGCGGTCGCAGAGGTCGCGGGTGACGGCCGCACCCTGCCCGCCCCGGCCAGTGATCCCGGGATGCCACCGCAGCTCGCCCGGCTGGCCGACCGCGCCCGCGACTATGTCGATGCCGCAAGCTCCGCCAATACCCGCCGCGCCTATGCCGCCGACTGGAAGCATTTTGCCGCCTGGTGCCGGCGCCATAACCTCGAGGTGCTGCCGCCCTCCCCGCAGACCGTCGGGCTTTACGTCACCGCCTGCGTCTCGGGCGCGGCGGCCGCCGACGGCCTGCCGAATTCTGTCGCCACCATCGAGCGCCGGCTGTCGGCGCTGAGCTGGCATTATGCGCAGCGCGGCACGGCGTTGGACCGCGCGGACCGTCATATCGCCACCGTTATGGCCGGGATCCGCAACACCCATGGCGCCCCGGCCCGGCAGAAAGACGCCGTGCTGCCCGAGGACGTCATCGCCATGCTGGAGACGCTAGGGCGCGGCACTCTGCGCGGGATGCGCGACCGTGCCATGCTGCTGCTCGGTTTTGCCGGCGGGCTGCGCCGCTCGGAGATCGTCGGCCTCGACCTGCACCGGGACGACACCGAAGACGGCCGCGGCTGGGTCGAGATCCTCGACAAGGGCATGCTCGTCACTCTGCGCGGCAAGACCGGCTGGCGCGAGATCGAGATCGGCCGCGGCTCGTCGGATGTCACCTGCCCGGTCACGGCGCTGCAGACCTGGTTGAACCTTGCCCGCATCGGCCACGGGCCGCTGTTCCGCCGGGTCACCGGGCAGGGAAGGGAGGTCGGGCCGGATCGGCTGCACGACCAGGAGGTCGCCCGGCTGGTCAAACGAGCCGCGCTCGCCGCCGGCGTTCGCGCCGATCTCAGCGAAGGCGACCGGCATGGCAAGTTCGCGGGTCATTCGCTGCGGGCCGGCCTCGCCACCTCCGCCGAGGTCGATGAGCGCTATGTCCAGAAGCAGCTCGGCCACGCCAGCGCCGAACAGACCCGGAAGTACCAGCGGCGCCGAGATCGCTTCCGGGTCAATCTGACCAAAGCGGCAGGGCTGTAGTCAGAGCTGGGCCGGGACGCGATTGAAAGTCGACGAGGCGCTCATTATAGTCATACTAGTCATATTAGTTAGGGAGCATGGTTGTAATGTCCCAAACAGCTTCAACAAGCGGGTCGGACCGGTGGACCGTTGCAGGCGCAAAGGCGAGGTTTTCCGAAGTGATTGAGCGAGCCCAAACCGATCCGCAAATTATCACCCGGCATGGCAAACCCAGCGTCGTCGTTGTCTCGGCTGACGAGTGGGCGCGCAAGACCATCCGAAAGGGCTCGTTGGCAGAGTTTTTGATGCAGTCGCCACTCCGAGATTCTGACCTCGATCTGGAGCGTCTTCACGATCAGCCACGAGACATCGATCTGTGAACGTGTTGCTTGATACCAACGTGCTCTCGGAAGTTCGTCGACCTGCTCCGGACCTAAAGGTTCTAGGGTGGCTGGATGCGTTAGACGAAGACCGGGCCTTCATCAGCGTCGCGTCAATCGCTGAGTTGAAGCGCGGGGTGGCGCTTATGGATGAGGGCAGGCGCCGTGACACGTTGTCGGTCTGGCTCGCTGAGGATTTGCCTGCTCGCTTCGGTGAGCGCATCATCCCGATCGATTCCCAGATTGCTGAGCGCTGGGGGGATCTAATGGCTTACGCGCGAAAGATCGGTGTAGCGCTCTCTGTCATGGATGGATTTTTCGCCGCGACGGCTCTCGTCCGCGAGCTTGTTCTTGTCACGCGCAATACCAAGGATTTCGTTCCACTGGGGGTGCCGGTGTTCAACCCTTGGATCGACGAACCTTCGGATTGATGCACGTGAGGCTTCCGAAGCAGTCGGTGGCCGTCAGGCAGTTCAGTTGTCAGCGTACAACTCGGAGGAAAACGGCGTTCAGTTGTACGCGTACAACAGGTGCGGCGGTATTATCTGCGGCCACGCTGTTAACCACTTGTTAACTCAATAATACTTGCGGGGGCGCAAGAATCGGGCATTAGTGTGGATCAGCGCATTTTTGGGCCAACTGCTCAAATTTCCGCAGATGCAGAGATGATCCGATATGCCGATTTCAAAGTCCCTGGACCATAATTTCCAAGATTTGCGGTCACTCATCAACGCAGATGCAGAAGAGCTGTCTACACGCTTACGCGCTCAGCAACTTCGTGATTTTCCGCCGGCCGCTGAAAAGACTATCCGCCGATTTTCCTCAGCTGAAACGGCCCGCTTCATTGGCATCGCTGAAGGGTATTTGCGGCAGCTTGTCGCTGAAGGGAAGGGGCCGGCTGCGCCGGCTAACAGCCGCCGAAGTTACTCGATCGAGGACGTCGACGCCCTCCGCAGCAATCTCGATGGCGCGAGCAAGGGGGGGCGTCGCTACGTGCCTCATCGGCGAGATTCTGAGGCACTCCAAGTCATCTCCGTCATGAACTTTAAGGGTGGTAGCGGTAAGACCACCACCACGGCTCACCTCGCCCAATACCTCGCTTTTCGAGGTTACCGCGTCCTTGCAATAGACCTCGATCCGCAAGCCAGTCTTTCGACCCTGTTTGGACATCAGCCCGAACTCGATGTCGGCGAGAACGAAACGATTTATGGCGCTATCCGCTACGACGCTGAACGCCGCCAAATGGCGGAGATTGTGCGTGGTACCTACATTCCCAACCTCCACCTCGTCCCGGGTCAACTCGAACTTATGGAGTTCGAGCATGAGACGCCAAAGGCGCTGATGACGAGGCAGAGCGATGATTCAATGTTCTTCGCGAGGATTGGCGAGGCGTTAGCGCAAGTCAGCGACGCGTATGATGTTGTCGTGATCGATTGCCCGCCGCAGCTAGGCTTTCTCACACTGTCGGCACTCTGTGCTGCAACGTCGGTTTTGATCACCGTTCACCCACAGATGCTCGACGTAATGTCGATGTCTCAGTTTCTTAATATGACCGGTAGTCTGCTCGATGTCGTAGCAAATGCCGGTGGCGCAACCCAGTACGATTGGATGCGATACCTGGTTACTAGGTACGAGCCTAGCGACGGCCCACAAACGACAATGGTTGGCCTCATGCGCTCGATTTTTGGTTCGCGCGTGCTGACCCACCCGATGGTGAAGAGCACTGCCATTGCGGATGCAGGGCTCACTAAGCAAACCCTTTATGAGGTTGAACGACAGCAGTTCACGCGCGGCACGTATGACCGGGCAATTGAAGCGCTCGACGAAGTGAACGGCGAAATCGAAGGACTGATTAGACAGGTCTGGGGCAGGAGCTGATTATGGCGCGAAAAATCAACTTCGACCCACCTGCAAGCGAAGACGCCCCGGCAGTAGCCGCACCGGAAGCGCGTGAGGGGACAGCGCTACGCACCCGCCCTCTGCTCGGGCTTGAGCGCACGATCAAGCAGTCGGGCGCGCTGGGCGCCATATCACAGTCACTGGGCGGCATTTCGGAGAAGGTCAAACGGGCGGACGAAATCGAACAGAAGCTCATCGAAGGGCAGGTTATTGTCGAACTGGATCCTGGCCTCATCGATAACTCGTTTATTGCAGACCGGATGGAGGGAGCAGAGGAACAATTCGCAGCGTTTCGCGAGCTCATCCGCCAACACGGTCAGAATGTTCCTATTCTTGTTCGTCCCCACACTCGAGAACCGGAACGCTATGAAGTCGCATTCGGTCATCGCCGCCTGAGGGCCGCTCGCGAGCTCAATATCAAGGTGAGGGCAGTAGTTCGACCCCTCACGGATGAGCAATTAGTTATTGCACAGGGTCAGGAGAACAGCGGTCGTACGGATCTTACCTTTATCGAGCGAGCGCGATTTGCTGCGCGCCTTGAAGATCGTAAATTTTCGCGCGAGGTCATTATGGCTTCGCTTAACGTCGACAAGGCTGCTCTTTCCCGGCTTATCGCCGTGGCCACTCGTGTGCCCGCATTGGTGATTGACGCTATTGGACCAGCGCCGGCCATCGGCCGTGTGCGCTGGCAGGAGTTAAGCGACCTCCTACAAGATGACGACAAGCGCGGCCGGGCTGTTGAAATTGTGAACTCCGCCACTTTCGCTGCGATGGACACTGATCGACGTTTTGAAACGGTTGCCGCTGGCGTGCGCGGGCGGATAGCTCGCGCACGCGCCGAAGCTTGGACCGCCGATGACGGGACCCAGGCCGCCAAAGTATCGCGTGAGGGTAAGAAGCTTACCCTCTCATTTGACGATCGCGTTGCGCCGAAGTTTGGCGACTTCGTCAAGGAGCGGCTGCAGAAGCTTTATGATGAATTTAAAGCCGGCGACCAGTCGCCGTGAATCCCAGCTTGTCCGGCGGAATGAGCCGACCGGATCAAGACCCGCAACCAACCCGGAGAATCAAAGGCAAAAGAAAAGGCCCCCGAAACGTCACCGTCCCGGAAGCCTCTGTCGTGTTTGGCGACTGACAGAGAATCACCTCCGCGAATCGTAGTCAAGTCTCTCGTGAGAGACGGCGTCGTTTTGACGAGCGCATTTTCTTTGCCCTTACTGAGGCAATGACATGCAGTCACATTCCCCCACGACGCCCTTTGGGCGGCGGTCGCTGACGCTCGCCCACGTGGCAAGCCAGATGGTGGCCACTGAGAGGCCGCCTGAGAAGGTCGTCCACAAATGGAAGGTCTATCAGACCATCTGTGCCGCCCGACCAAGGCTCGCGGTTTCCGAGCGGTCGCTCTCGGTGCTGAATGCGCTCCTGACATTTCATCCCGAGACCACATTGACGGGGGAGGGCGATCTGATCGTCTTCCCGTCCAACCATCAATTGTCGTTGCGCGCACACGGGATGCCGGCATCCACGTTACGGCGCCATCTTGCCGTGCTGGTCGATGCTGGCTTGGTCGTTCGGCGCGACAGCCCGAACGGCAAGCGCTACGCCCGCAAGGGCACCGCCGGCGAGATCGAATTCGCTTTCGGCTTCGATCTATCTCCGCTGGTTGTTCGATCGGAAGAGTTCGCAGGCCTGGCCGCCGAGATCCAGGCGGAAACGCGGGCACTCAAGCTTGTCCGTGAGCGGATCACGCTATGCCGGCGCGACATCGCCAAGATGATCGCTACGGGCATCGAGGACGATGTCCCGACACGGCGGGGAGGGCAGGGCCCGGCCGACTGGCAGGAGGTCCACACGGCCTTCCGCTCGATCGTGGATGGGATTCCGCGCACGGCGACCAGGCAAGAACTTGAGCCGATTGCCGAGGAGCTCTCGCAGCTTGCGGACGACGTCCTCAATCTTCTCGAAACACACATTAAATCCAAGAATACGAGCGCCAATGAGTCCCATTCCGAGCGTCACATACAGAGTTCAAATACAGACCCCCTTATTGATCTTGAACCTAGCCTTGCAGAAGGCAGGGCTGAAACTCTCGAGACAAAGCCGCGGGCAGAGGCGAGGGTGGAAGCGACCTACCCATTGGGGATGGTGCTGAACGCTTGCCCCGATATCGTCGATTACGCCAAGAGCGGAATTGCCAACTGGCGCGATTTTCTCGCCACCGCCGCGGTCATCCGGTCGATGCTGGGGATCAGCCCGAGCGCCTGGGAGGAGGCCGAAAAGGTGCTCGGCGAAACTCCGGCCGCGATCGTGGTTGCCTGCATCCTGCAGCGCGGCGAGGCGATCAGATCCGCCGGCGGCTACCTGCGCGGTTTGACGCAGAAGGCGAGGGACGGGGAGTTCTCACTCGGCCCGATTTTGATGTCGCAGATCAATTCGAAACTTCGTGAAAAGCGGCGGGCGTGACGCATGGTCGATCAGCTCACGAGTGATCCGCTCAATCGGGCGCGGGGCAGCATCGACAAAACCTGTTCCGCGCCGGAACGGGTTACGGGGACGCGGGCATCGGTAAAGCCGCAAGTGCTGTTCTTGCACAGTACAGCACTCAACGATGTTGGCCGAAACTGTTCCTCTCCGGAACAGTTTTACTGCAAAGTTTGGTCCTCAAGAAATGTTCCGAAGTTGAACAATTCTTCGCTCCGGCCAGGACGAGGAATTCACCATGATCAGCGCGCAACAGCGTAGCGACCTGCTTCGAATCGTGAAGCAGCATGCTAATTGGGAGCAATTCGGATTGCGGAGTAGGGTGGGTTGAAAAGTTCGATTGCTTCCCCTCGTTGGATCAATCTGCGCTCTGCGTTAGAACACGTCGTGACCTATCGGCACTCACCGCCGCTGGCTGAGACCGCGCTCCGTGATGCTCTTGTGAATGCCAAAATCGCCTCCCGCGCAGCACTCTATCATTTGGTGCCGCATCGATTGGTAAAGCAGGCGGCACCGCCGGTGGCGCGTGACCACTATCTCACGCCTGATCAATGGAAACATTTTGTCGTTGATTGGGGTCGTTCATCTGTATCGCAAAAAGAGTCCACGAGCGTGACCCAGTGGGGCGTATGGGAAACCAGTGGGCGGAAATTCCCGGTGGCGACGATGTACAGTCCGTCCATCCAGGCTTTTGGCGTCGTGGTTTCCGAACCGCATTTGTATGCGATCTGGCCGGCGACTGCCGATACAGCTCCGCCCCCTTTGCCGGCCGCAGAACGGAAAAATGCCGGCAGGCCGAAGGGGACTGGCTACCAAGCCGCCGATGCCGCGGCTGTCGACGAAATGCACCATTTGATTGAGTCGAAACGCGCAAAGTCCGCAACCGATGCCGCTCGCCAAGTGGTGCTCGGAGGGTTGTTTGCACTCGAAGGAATTACGAAAGAGAGCATTATTATTCGACTATCGCGGCAATATCGGAAGCGCTTTCAAAGCCTTGCGTAACGCTCCATTATTCTTCGTTTTTCTCAATTATTCTTCCTGTTCGCGGCAGCACCGGCTGGTTCATCGTCCGTCTCGCAGTCAATCATTGACAAGAGCGGAAGATGGCCCCCACCAAAGATAATATGCTGCCAGCGCCAGCAGTATGGAAGCGTTACGGCAAAACCGACCGGACGTTGGCTCGCTGGCTAAACGACGAAACTCTCGGCTTCCCGAGACCCACGGTGATTCGTGGTCGTCGCTATTTTTATGAAGTCGAGATCATCGAGTGGGAACGGCGGCAAGCGACCATGTCGGCGGCCGGTGGATGTCAGGGCGAGACTCGTGACTGAGAGTGTCTCTTTCATAACCCTTCCCGCTGCATGCAGGCGCGCGCCCCGCGAGGGTGCGTCAATCCTCCAGTCGCCCGAACGGAACGAGCGTCGATGACGATTATCAGAAGAAAACACAATTCTCGCTACGCAGCGTTCCCGAACGCGGTCTGGGAAGACCGTCGGATCGGCGCCGATGAGAAGGGCGTCTTAGGTTACCTGCTATCACGCCCGCCCACTTGGAAGGTGAGTCTTTCGCAGGTCGGATACGTGATGAAAGTCGGCAAAGATCGCATGCAGCGGATCTTCCGCTCGCTAATTGCTGCCGGCTACGTCACCCGGGAAGTTGTCCGCAATGAAACTGGCGTAATCGTCGCCCTCGAGTACGTCGTCCGTGACGAGCCCGAACCGGTAAAGGACATCAATGATGACGATGCCGACGTCGTCACAGAACCTGTGGCTTTTCTACCGCAGCCTGAATACCCGGCTCCGGCTGACCCGGCGCCGGGTAAGGCGGCTGCATATAAAGAAATGAAGATACTAAATACTGATTATACTAAACCTTCTTTTTATACCGAGAGCTCTACTGCTGCGCGCGCGCGACAGCCTTCAACAGCTCCCCCTGTTCGATCCGAGGCACTGCAATCGCAAATTGCTGCACGGCTGGGTCGCGGGGACGTCGCTCTTGGCTGGGAAATGCTCGGCGAACTTCCTCCAAGCCGTTTGGACCAGCTCACGGCCCAGCAGCGATCTGGCGCCCTGACCGAAGAAAGCCTCTCGAGGCTTCGTCTCGAACTGATGGGCCGGAGGGTAGCATGACAGGGGGCATGTCAATGGATCGCCTGTCGCGCCTCGCAGACACGCTACAGAAGGTCGATGATGCTGATGTGAGGTTCTTGGCGAAGTTGATTGATGGGGTCGTGCAGGTCATCGGCGATGCCGCGCGCTCTTCCACCTCGGCACAGTCACACACCGATGCGGCCGTCGCGCGCCCCAATCCTTTTGACCGGGCAGACATCGATCCCATGCTGGCCGCAGTGGTGAAGCGTCTTCGGAAGAGGCTCAGCGATGAGGTGTGCCGCGCCTGGATTGCGAAGCTGGACCTTGTTGGCGAGCAGGCAGACGTTGTCACGCTAGCCGCGCCGAACAGGTTCATCGCTGATCACGTAAATGCTCAATTCGGACTGACCTTGCTCGATGCGTGGCAAGCGGAAAAGCCAACCGTGATGCGAGTGGTGGTCCGGCCTGCCCACCACGATCGTGGTGGTCGATGCACGCCGCCGAAGTAGCAGGGAAGGCGAGATAGAATGATGACGTATCAAGAAATGCCATCGGCCGAACTCAGCCATGTTCTGAATGCGATGTCACACGCCAGTGGGTGCGCAGGACGGCGCCGGAGCCCGGATGGTCTATTCAATCATACGAGTGCCCGAAGTGCTGGTTCATTCACACGTTGGTTGAGAAGGACGCATCCACGCCCGACGAGGCTTCTGGCTGCCGACCAAAACCGCCGAAGGCTGGGTGAAGAACGAATTGCGACCACTGGAGCGGTAAGAATCCGCCGCGATGCAGTGCGTCGTATCAAACATCGCAACAAGGCATGCAGCACCCGCTGAGCGATTCACGTCAAGACACGCGCAACATGTGTGGACAAGTCTCGTCGCCTTGAGATTGCCGATTGCTAGGCAATTTAAGTTAATCAATTCTCGCGCTTATTTCTCGGGGGCGAGATGCGTATTTTATTATTGATCGGTTGTTCCCTGTTTTTGACAGGTTGCGGATCCGGTGCGAAGGATTTTGGCACAACGTTAGGTACCGCTTTTGACGGCCTCAACACTGGCCTTACTGCGGGCGCTAACCTCGAATATCAATTGTATCAAGACTATAAGAGAAAGTCGGAGCAGCTCGAGTTCATATCTTTGAGCACCTATTCGTGCGGAGAGCCTGGCACGCAGACGGACAAGACAATACGCAGCAAAACCAATGTCGGAATCAAGCAGGCCCAGGATCAACTCATAAAGACCTTCCATAGGCTTGATCTATTGATCGCCTACGGAAAGTCAGTGGCAGAATATAGAACCAGCGTGACTACATTCGCGGCGACGGTGGACGGGGTGAAGAGCGCAACCGGCGCGGTCACGAAATTCACTGGACCGGAAGCCCAAGTAATAGGGGCCGCTGTTATCTCGTTTGCTGAACTTGCCAAGGTTGCTTATACGGAATCAGAAGCAACGGTCCTTCGTGCTCTTGCGCTCGACATGAAGCCGGAACTGAAGAAGTGGGTCACGTCGCTTAAGAAGAACTTTGTTCGTGTCAGCAAACCTCAACTTGAGGCTTTTCATTACTGGAACGGCTGCGCGCTCGAACGTTTGTACTACCTGCGAGACACTTACCCGACTGGACCGACGAAGATCGATTCCCGCGGCAATACAATGCTTCGGGGCGTTATCAAATCGACGGCCGTTGATTTCGTCGCCGCTTATTCTGACTATATCATGGAGCGAGAGCGTTTTTTGGCCGCTATGCCTAACTACAACGCATTGCTTGACGCAGTTATCGAGGCTAACGAAAAGCTCATTGAGGTCACACCCGCAGACATTGGCCCTACGCTCAATAGCATCGGTGCGGTAGCAAACGCTCTGCAGGGAGCTAAAGACGCTGCCGATAAAATATGAGGTTGGTCATGCTGAGAAGGCCACTTCGATTCGGAGATTGTCATGCTGGTCAAGCCCGATCTGCAGTTCAAAAATCTAAAAGCCGCCACTCCAGGAGAACTGGTTCGCTTCCAGTACGGACCAATGAGTCCATTGGCTATCGTACTCCGGCAGGGGGATGAAAGGACGTTCTGCGGTGTATTAGAAACTGAGAATAGCGAGCCATTCCAGCTCATGATCAGTGAACCGGAAGATGTAGATGTGATTAGCTACGGTTCTGATTGGATTTTGGAGACCGTATTCGGTCCGGAATCATTCCTTCGTAATAACGAGTATCATTTGTCGCACGGAGTCGTACATCGCAACAGTGCTGGAATATTCCTCAACCTAGCGCGCGACCCGGGGCACATTCGAACAAGCGCAGCAAGTTTCGATCTACTTTCTCTTAAAGCACTAGACCTCCGCCGCTCGTCGGTGCCGTTCACTACGTGGAGGATATGGGCATCTGATGAAGTCATGAAGGATACTCGGTCCGCTCCACTATTCGAATTTACGGCTAAGCCGCAATCGGCTGGCTCTTGATCGGCTGACCAGTGACCGGGTCAATCTCCCACTCATCTTCGTCGAATTGAAGCCCAAGGATGCCGCGGCGTGCGTTCTCCGCGCGCTCAGTCTCGGCGGAGATGCCGTTCAGCCTGACACCGAGGGTATTGGTCGGCTCAAGAGCGTTTTGCTCGTTAAACTCGGCCCTCCGGCGGGCTTGTGCGTCGCGCGGCACTGTCGGATCCTGCTGACACTTTGCGCAGATGCCCCCCCGGCGTAGGGACCGTATTCCCGGTTTTTCACGTCACACGGGGTCGCAGCCCCTGGAATGTCGGCAGTAGGTCGATCGAAAAGCGGTACACGCGAGCGCACGTGTTGCACGTGTTTGCACGCGTCGGTGAGCGGTCAACGCAGACAGGGGATTACGCGTCCGCAGCGAGTGCCCGCCGATGAGCGTTTGCTGCGAAGGAGTTGTGAACTTTCGCGCGACGTCGGTTATTCCGTCGGCTTGCACCAGCTTTTAATTTTCTCTTCCGCGATTAATAATCAAAGAGTTCCCGCGCTAGGATTTGAGCAAGAAGGCCGCAGTCGAGTGACGCCTAGATCCGACCAAACGTTCGTGTTCGGGCCGTTCCGCCTACATGCTGGCAGGCATACCCTTCTCCGTGGGGAATTGCCTGTTTCCCTAGGCGCGCGCGCCCTCGAAATACTAATAGCGTTAGCTGAGCGAGCGGGAGAGTTGGTCACGAAAGACGAATTGGTGGCCCGCGCGTGGCCTGATGTCGTCGTGGACGAATCTAATCTGCGCGCTCAAATATCGTTGCTCCGAAAGACCCTCGGCGACGGAGAAGCGGGGGTGCGATATATCACCGCAGTACCCGGCCGAGGCTACCGGTTCGTTGCACCCGTCGTCTTAACGGGCCTTGAGGGTGCCACTACGAATGCGACAGACCGCAGAACAGATCTGCCCCAGCGACTTGCACGGCTTATAGGACGCGAAACAGCGCTCAGCGCGGTCAAAGCCAGATTCCAACGATATCGGCTCATAACGATCGTGGGCCCTGGCGGCATCGGAAAAACAGCACTGTGTCTGACGTTAGCGGAAGAGCTCGCCTCGCGAGGGTCTACTTGTTTTCTCGATCTTGGGCCAATAGCGGATCCCGCCTTACTCCCTAGTGCGTTGGCATCGGCGCTCGGCCTTTCCAATGCCGCCGAGAACCCGTTACCTCGCGTCTTAACATTCGTGCGCTTGGCCCGAATGCTCATCGTGTTCGACAGTTGCGATCGCGTTGTAGAAGCCGCTGCAGACCTGGCCGAGGTGCTTCTGCGGGAGGCGCCGGATGTCCGAATTCTGGCAACGAGCCGCGAGGCTCTACGGGCGGCCGGTGAAAGCGTCTATCGACTGTCGGCGCTTGAGGCACCGCCGTTATCAGCTGGTCTGTCAGCGATAGAAGCACTGACCTATCCTGCCGTTCAGTTATTCGTCGAACGAGCTACATCAAGTGCGACGGGATTTGAACTTGATGACGACAATGCTCCAGTGATTTCCGACATATGTCGGCAGTTGGACGGGATTGCCTTGGCTATTGAACTAGCGGCTTCTCGCATTGAAGCCTTTGGAGCGCGGGGTGTCGCCCGGCGTCTTGATGATCGCTTCAGACTGTTAACCGGGGGCAGGAGGTCTGCTCTTCCTCGACACCAGACGCTCAGGGCTACGCTCGATTGGAGCTATGAGACGTTGCCAAAGGCAGAGCAGACACTTCTGCAGAGGCTGGCCGTTTTTCAGGGAGAGTTCTCCTTCGACGGCGCCGCCGCCGTAATGATCGATGTTGAAGCGGACGGCGGCAATGTCTCTGACGGGCTGGCAAACCTAATCGCAAAATCGTTGGTGTCGGTCTGCCAAAGCGAGCACACGCCCTATCGGCTATTGGATACGACGCGCGCCTATGCTCTCGAAGCGCTGGTCGAAAATGAAGCCTTCAACAGCGCCATGCAGCGTCTCGCTGAGTATCTGACTCTCACACTCACGCGCGGTCTCGGTGACATTGAAACACTCTCTGGTCCGGCGTGGCTCGACCTGTACGGCGGGGTCGTCAATGACGTCCGTGTCGCTCTGGAATGGGCATATTCGGGCACCGGCAACTCGACTGTCGGGACCGCGCTAACCGTCGCCGCCATCCCCCTCTGGTTCCAAATGTCTTCAGTGGATGAATGCCGGGACGGAGTCCAGCGTGCGTTATCAAACATTCCATCCAAGCAACGGAGGGAGGTTGAAGCGCGTAATGTGATGCAGCTCTACATGGCGTTAGGGCTGGCAAGCATTTTCACTATTGGGCTCGCACCGCAGGCTTCAGCGGCTTGGATCAAGGCGCGCGAAATAGCCGAAGATCTACGCGACGTGGAAGAAGAGCTACAAGCCCTCTGGGGTCTTTGGTTCTGTCAAATGGGCATGGGCAATTACCGCGCTGCACTTGAAACCGGTGCACAGTTCTGTCGCATCTCAGAAGCTGGGGTTGATCTGCCGCCGGGCGACCGTTTGATCGGTATGCCGCTGTTTTGTATAGGCGACATATCAGGGGCGCGGTTTCAAGTTGACCGGATGCTTGGTCGCTCTGCGGTGAGGAAGGCGGATCCGTCTTTTGTGACGCGATTCAAGTTTGATCAAGTCGTATCTTCCCGAGTTCTGTTCGCGCAGCTTCTTTGGTTGCAAGGGTTCTCTGAGCAAAGTGCGCGCGCCGCGGAACGAAGCGTTGAGGACGCCTTGGCTTCCAACCACGCAATCTCAATTTGTGACGCGATCTCTCGTGGCACTTGCGCAATCTCGCTGTTCTCTGGGGATTTAGCTTCCGCCGAGCGGTCAATCGCGCAATTACAAAGTCATGCAACAAAGCATGCGCTTCATCAGTGGGAAGTATTCGGCCGCTGTTGGAAGGGTTCACTACTTATAGAACAAGGTGATGCGGATCACGGAGTCCGTTTAATCCGCTTGGCGCTGGATGAACTCTTAAAGGGAAGCTTGCTAGTACACTTCAGTACAGTCTTCTTGGGCGCACTAGCCAAAGGATTGGTAGCTACAGGTCTCTCGTCAGAAGGTCTCGCGACAGTAGAAGCAGCTATCACTCGCGCTCGAGAAAAAGAGGAGCAATGGTATCTGGCGGAGCTATACCGGTTAAAGGGCGAACTGATGCTGGTGGGCAACAGTAAAAGTGCCGCAGCGGCGGAACGGAATTTTACAGAATCCATCCAATGGGCACGACGACAAGGAGCATTGTCGTGGGAATTACGTGGGGCAACAAGCCTGGCCAGACTGCATCAAAGTCGTGGGCTGATCGAGCTTGCACGCGACGAATTGATCCCTGTCTGCGAAAAGTTCTCGGAGGGGTTTGAAACTCCAGACTTTGCGGCCGCAAAGGCCGTGCTGGACGGGTGTGGATATCCAGCTGTCGTGATGTCGACAAAGTAGGATTGCTGGCGTCTCACAAAAATTCACAACGATTCACTCGCCCTTTGCCTTTGTCGGGGCCAAAACCTGCTGAGACACCCCGTACGAGCAGGTTGATATGTCCTCACACCCCGCGACGATGGAAGCGCTAGTTGTCCGAGGTATAAACGCCCCCTTTACGCGCGAAAAGGTGGCAAGGCCCATTCCCGGCGCCGGCCAAGTCCTAGTGCGTGTAATGGCCAGCGGAGTCAATCCGCTAGACCTGAAGATTAGGAGCGGGAGCGCGCCTCATGCGAAGCATCCATTTCCTGCTGTTCTGGGCATGGATCTCGCGGGCGTCGTGGAATCGGTCGGAGCTGGCGTGTCAGCGTTCGTCGAGCACGACGAGGTCTACGGGCTGACCGGCGGGGTCGGTGGTCTTCAAGGTTCCCTTGCGGAATTTGTAGCTGTCGATGCGGATTTATTGGCGCCAAAACCAAAGAATCTCTCGATGCGCGAGGCAGCGTCGCTCCCACTTATTTTTATTACCGCATGGGAGGGATTGATCGACCGCGCCCAGGTGCAGACGCGACAAAAAGTGCTCGTGCAAGGCGTCGGTGGCGTTGGGCATATGGTGATCCAGATCGCTCGTGCGTATGGAGCCGAGGTTTTTGCCGTGGACAGGCTGAAGAAACACGATCTGATAGAAAGACTTGGCGCCACGTCCATCGATCGACAGGCGACGTCGGTCGAGGAATACGTGGGGGATCACACGGCGGGAGAAGGCTTCGACGTCGTTTACGATACTGTCGGCGGTGCAGCATTAGACGCCTCATTCAACGCGGTGCGACGATTCGGACAGGTGGTTAGTTGCCTTGGATGGGGGACGCACTCTCTTGCGCCGCTCTCTTTTAGAGCCGCAAGCTATTCTGGCGTCTTTACGCTTTTGCCCATGCTTTCTGGGACCGGGCGGGCACATCACGGCGAAATTCTGAGAGAAGCAACGCGGCTTGTGGAAGCTGGGAAAGTCGAGCCGCTGATCGATCCCCGCCAGTTTTCGTTTTCCGCTGTCGCTGATGCTCATCGCGAGATTGAAAACCGCACTACGGTCGGAAAAGTTGTCGTCGATATATCGGGTTGAGGGTCATTCGTCGTCGAAATACGCACAGGGAGAGCCAGTATGCCTTTCGTAAATGTCAAATTGGTCGATGGCGTATTCACGCCTGAAGAGAAGCACGCAATGGCAAAGGCGCTCACCGACGTCATGGTCCGTTTCGAGGGATCTGAAGCGTTTCGCGAGGTGGTGTGGGTTCTGATCGAAGAATTGCACACGGACGGCTGGCACATTGGCGGAAGGCCTTTCGAGGGGCCGAAATCGCTAATGGAGACCCTTGGAAAATCGAAGGCAATCTATGAAACGATCGATGGCAAACCAACGACGCGGGCAGAGCTTGCTGCGGCGGCGCCTGTCCGTACCTGACATCCTCACATCATGACTTCAGGGCGGATCGCCTCACTTAGTCATGTCGCAAAATACGGGAGATGAACTGTGGGAACGATAACGACGCGCGACGGTACGGAAATTTTCTACAAAGACTGGGGTTCGGGGCAGCCGATTGTTTTTCACCATGGTTGGCCGCTAAGCGCGGACGATTGGGACAATCAGATTTTGTTCTTCCTGAAAAATGGTTTCCGCGTGATCGCGCACGACCGGCGAGGTCACGGACGTTCATCGCAAACCGCAACTGGCAACGACATGGATACGTACGCGGCAGACGTCGCGGAATTGGCATCCGCACTAGACCTGCGCGATGCCATTCACGTGGGCCATTCGACAGGCGGCGGGGAGGTCACGCGCTATGTCGCTCGCCACGGGGAAGGTCGAGTTGCAAAGGCGGTCATTATTGCCGCGATTCCGCCCGTTATGGTCAAATCGGATCGTAATCCAGGCGGAACGCCAGTCGATGTTTTCGATGATCTTCGGGCGCAGCTAGCTGCCAACCGCGCGCAGTTCTATCTCGATATTCCGACTGGACCGTTTTACGGCTTCAATCGTCCTGGGGCTGACATTTCGCAAGGACTGATCCGCAACTGGTGGCGGCAGGGCATGATGGGCGGCGCGAACGCGCATTATGATTGCATCAGGGTGTTTTCGGAAACTGACTTCACCGCCGATTTGAAGCGGATCAAAGTGCCCGTCTTGGTCATGCACGGCGACGACGATCAAATTGTTCCAATCGCAGATGCTGCGCTCTTATCGATCAAGCTTCTGACGAATGGTACGTTGAAGGTCTATGAGGGTTTCCCTCACGGCATGTGCAGTACGCATCCAGACGTGGTGAACCGAGATATTCTGGCGTTCGTCAGGGCCTAAATATCGGGTGAATGCCGAGGCCAACTGGCATCAGTTCCAGATCAAACGAGCGAGCCTGTTAAACATCAGCGGGGGGAGGTCGTCATGAACCGAAATTCAATGTCACGTCGCGGGTTTTGTTTGTGCTGCGTCGGCGCAACGGCGTTGGCTGCGCAAGGAGGGTGGCTTTCACCGAGAGAGGCTTACGCATACGGTGAGGGCATCGTCGACTTAATTCGAAGCGAAGCCGCCAAGACGCCGATCACTGTGCATCGCTTGCGTGGAAATATCGCCGTCTTAGAAGGGTCCGGCGGAAACGTTGCAGTAATGGTCGGATCCGACGGTAAGGTCCTAATTGACGCCGGCATAGCAGTCTCACGTCCCAGAATGATTGATGCGCTGAACGGCCTGGGTAAGGAGCCGATAACCCACCTAATCAACACGCACTGGCATTTCGACCATGCGAGCGGAAACGAGTGGCTACACAATGAAGGCGCCACGATTGTCGCTCACGCAAACACGCGCAAGCACTTGATGTCGGCACAAAGGGTGGAAGACTGGCATTTCAATTTTCCTCCGTCGCCAGCGGGCGCCGTACCTACTGAAGTCATGTCTGACACAAAGGTGCTCAAGATTAACAACACAAGCGTACGCCTTCAGCATCATCCCGCCGGACATACCGATGGTGATATCTCGGTAGAGTTTGCTGAACCGGAGATTCTGCATACAGGCGACTTGTATTGGAACGGAATTTACCCGTTTATTGATTACTCTACTGGCGGGAGCATCGATGGCACGATAAGTGCCGTCGGCTCCATTCTTGAGCGAATTAGTAGCAACACTATCGTCATCCCCGGTCACGGAGCGCCAGTTAGTGACAAAGCGGGGCTGAAAAGCTTTCACGAAATGTTGGTTGCTATCCGGTCGAACGTCGCTGAATTGAAGAAGCAAGGACGGACATTGGATCAGATCGTAGCCGCAAAGCCGACAGCCGCATTCGATGCAAAATGGGGGCAGTTCGTGATCGGTCCGGCGTTCTTCACCAAGCTCGTCTACGACGGAGTTTAGGTCGCGCGAGATTCACAGGTGCCGGTCCGTCGTCGGCACTGAGGGTTGTCAGCAGCCATCAAAAGAGAGTGTCTCCCATGCCTGAGACGAACAGCGCTCTAGTAATCGATATCCCTGTGCAGCTTCCACATTTAAAGTCGGTGCATAGCATCGGCGCGTTGCAATTCGAAGGCGATTTGCCAGCGTCCATCTTTCACCTTCAACTCATCACTGGTGATATTGCCGATTGGCGGGCGGAGGCCGACATCGTTGCAGTCTTTCATACAAATGCTGGTCACGTGACCCTGAATGACGGCGCTTACAACCGCTCACGCAATATTCTTACCGGAAACCCCTATAGGGATCTTGTTGCGGATCTCATGAAACGGGGCGTGAGGATCGAACTTTGCGGAGCAACTGCGAGAGTGAACCGCTGGGGAAACGCTGACCTGCTCGAAGGAGTGAGGGTCAACCTCGATGCAATGGCCCGGACGATTCAGTTGGTCCAGCAGGGCTTTGTGAAGATTACTGAGTAGTACCTAAAAGCAACGCGTGGTCGGAGAAATCCGCGAACGGGCGGCTCGATCGCGTCCGAAGGCGCAGCCGGCCGAACAGGGCGCGATGGTCGATAGTTCTAGACAAGTTCAAGCGAGGGATGGCGGATGGCCAATCGCGCGATTGGTATCGGTATTATTGGAGCAAGTACGCAAAACCCAGGATGGGCAATGTTAGCCCACATTCCCGCGATCGAGGCGCTTCCGGAGTTTCAGCTTCAGGCTGTTAGCACCAGCAATTCCCGATCTGCTGCAGCGTCGGCCGCGGCTCTGGGCGTGCCGGCCTTCGATTCGGCGGAAGCGCTGATTGCACACGGTAATGTCGATCTCGTAGTTGTGGCAGTGAAAGTTCCAGATCATCGAGTGTTGACGGCTGCTGCGCTTCAAGCAGGGAAGATGGTCTTCACGGAGTGGCCGCTCGGTCGCACCTATCAGGAAGCTGAGGATCTCGCAGAGCGAGCAAAGCGATCTGGACTACGCACTGTGATCGGATTGCAGGCGCGATTTTCGCCAGCCGTGCAGAGAGCGCGCCAGCTTGTCACCGAAGGTTATATTGGCGACGTAATTGCGACGACGTTGACCGGAACGGGTATGATCTGGGGCAGCGCAATTCCTAGATCATTCGCTTACACTCTCGATATAGAAAATGGTGCTGGGGTTCTGCCAGTGCCCACAATGCATGGATTAGATGCGTTGACCTATGTACTCGGTGACTTTGCGACAATAAGCGCCGAAGCAGCAATTCGACGCTCACATGTCCGGATCATCGAAGACGGCAGCATTAGAGATGCCACTGCGCTCGATCATGTGGCTATCGCTGGAAGATTAAAGAGCGGCGCCATTGCCACTGTTCAATTTCGTGGCGCAGCCTCGCGAGGGGACAATCTACGTTGGGAGATTATTGGTAGCTTAGGAGACCTGGTGTTGACCGCATCGAATGGCAATCTTCAGGTTGCTGATGTCCACCTGGCCGGAGGTCGGGGCAATGCAACTACAGTCAATTCCATTCCGACGGTAACCCAGCCCGAGGTGAGCGCGGCTCCGGTATCAGGCGTCGGAGCAAATACCTTTCGTCTCTACGAGGCACTGGCATTTGACCTTCGCCGAGGAACCGCAGTGGCGCCGGACTTTTGCCAAGCGCTCGCCCTTCATAAGCTTCTGGCTGCCATTGAAGAAGCGATAAAGAGTGGCACGAGACAGCCCGTAACGTGACGCACAGGCTATTGCGACATCGCTCTTGAGTGATGACGTGATGTGAACGCCAACGTGGCGGAATCGACACACTCCCATGTTCATGCCAATCAACCACAACCCCTAAGAGGGAATAGGGCGCGACCTACTGCACCATCAGCATGAAGTCCGTCTCTCCTACAATGCGGATTGTCGCGCCATTGGCGATCATGTCTTCCGCCTTGCGGTGCTTCGTACTCTTTTCCTGACCTTTTGTGAGCCGCAGATCCTGATCTCCGACTACGAGGATGGTCGTTTTCTTGGTCACGCTGTCGGCGACGTCGCAGCCGGCCGACGCAGCGTCGCTGGCAGCTTGCTGTCGCGCGATCTGAAGAGCGCCCGTGAAAACAACCGTCTCGCCTGCAAGCGGGCCATCAGACAGGCCGGACTGAGCGACTTTTTTGCCGGCATAAGCAGGTGCCTGAATGCGACGCGGAGATGTATCGACCGTCGACGCGTAACCTATGTCATCAACCCATCGATGCAGCGGTGTTCCGCTGGCCTCTATCGCGAGTAACATCAACATTCCAGATGCTCGTGCGTCATCGACGGCCTGATGATGCGTAAACTCGATCCCGAACGATTTGGTAAGGTTCGCAAGACCGTAGCCGCCGTTCCCTCGAAACTGATCCCAAGTTCGTTTCGCGGCTTGGCAGGAATCCACCCAGGTGCACGGTAGCCCGCCCGTCCGGTATCGCCCAGCAGCGCGCGCAAGCGCTGTGCGATCGAAAGGGCTGTGGTGGACTATCACTGCGTTCTCAAGCGCGGCGGCAATGACCGGAATGACCCGCGCCATATTCGGCTTTCCGGCGACCTTTTCGGGTGTAATCCCGTGGATTCTGATGTTGGCCGGGTCGAAGGCGTCCTCGGGATCGACCAAAATGTCGAGAGACTTGAAGACCGCTCCGTCTCTGAAGTGGACAAGCCCGACCGAGCAGATACTGCCGAAATCGGCATTTGCCGTCTCAACATCCAATGCGATGAAATCCTTGACCATCCCCGAGCTCCCCAGCTTGTCTGGATCATTACCCAAGGGCTGGATGAGGACAATGGTCGTTAGCCTGAAAAGCCTTACGATGGCTTCCACAGGGCAGGTATACGGAGGTGGAATCAGGCTGTTTCTTAGCAGGGGTATTTGGGCAACGTTATCTGTGATATACTCCCAATGGGAACGGGGACTGCGAATGCTACATCGAACAGTTCGATACGACGTGCAGGAGGTCCAGCCGGGGCTTTGGCGCTGGAACATTTATCCGGGCAATCGCTCGGTACAAGGGCCGGTCAAGTTTCGCTCGCGTGAGCTAGCTGTGGAAGCATGCCACGGCGAGATCAATGACGGCATTGAACGGACGCGCCGGCAGGCAGCTCGCCGGTAGTCACTCGCTACCCGAGTTAGGTGTTTATTCCATAATGAAACTTATGCGAATCTACCTGCACGTCGACAATATTGGACGGGACCTGCCGGTACGTTGCGCGGCCTCCAGAACGCTAAGGGAAAGCTCCTGGCTCGCAGCACCCTGCTCTCCAACCGCCGCCGCGATGGTCGCGGAAATCTCGGACGGCACGCAACACCGCAGCGATACAGCAGGGTCGCGCCTGCTAACGACCAATGCTCGCCGCCTCGGCGGCCGCTCGTTGCATGCTCGATGACATTTCACTGGTAACGGTGCTTTGTTCCTCGACCGCCGCGGCGGTCGCCGTGACGTATTCACTTACATTTTGGATTTCGTGCTTGATCGCTTCAAGCGCGCTAACGACATCGCCCGAGATTTCGTTCAAGCTGTCGATCTCGCTGGTGATCTTATCCGTGGCCTGTTTAGCTTGATTGGCGAGGTTCTTCACTTCGGACGCGACCACGGCGAAACCGCGTCCCGCTTCGCCGGCACGTGCAGATTCGATCGTTGCATTGAGTGCCAATAGATTGATCTGACCGGTGATATTCCCGATTAGTTCGACGATACCAGTCATAGCCTGCGCCGCCGTGCTAAGGCGTTGCGCCTGACTGTCGGCAGACACGACCTTCTCCACCGCGGAAGTGGCAGTGTTTCTTGACTTGACCATTGCTTCCGAGATCTCTCTCACCGAGGCGTTCAACTCCTCGGCACCGGCTGCAACTGACTCCATCATGGAACGCACACGCTCGCTCTTCATGCGAGCGATCACCTGGTCGGTCGTGTCGGTTGCGTACTTGACGACTTTGAACGGTTTGCCGTTGAGATCCATAATCGGATTGTAGGACGCCTGGATCCAGACCTCTCTGCCGCCCTTGCCGATCCGCTTATACTCAGCGGCCTGGTACTCACCGCGGCTCAAGCTTGCCCAAAACTCGCGGTATGCCAGCGTATCGCGTTCGGCCGGATCAACGAACATGCTGTGATGATGCCCCTTGATGTCCTCAAGCGAGTATCCCAGCGCCTTTAGAAAATTGTCGTTCGCGGTTCGCACTATGCCGTCCATGTTGAACTCGATTACCGCCTGCGACTTGCCAATCGCCGCGATCTGGCCAGCTAGATCAGACGTCCGAAGTTTATCGTCGGTGACGTCGGTCGCAAATTTAACGACCTTGAAGGGCTTGCCGTTCTCGTCAAGAATTGGATTATACGATGCTAGGATCCAGACCTCTTTGCCGCCTTTACCAATCCGCTTGTATTCCGCCATCTGGTAGTCGCCGCGGTTGAGGCTGGCCCAGAATTCGCGATACGCTGAGCTATCGCGCGTCGTGGCCTCGACGAACATGCTGTGATGCTTGCCCACTATTTCGGGCAGTGAGTAGCCCAACGCCTTGAGGAAGTTTTCGTTGGCGGTCAGGATGGAGCCGTCCATCCCGAATTCAATAACGGCTTGAGACCTTGCCATGGCCGTCACTTTGGCAGCGTATTCTGAACTCTGCAGTCGAAGAGCCGCATTGTTCCATTCTACCGCAGTGCCAAGGCGCTGCCCCTTCTTATCTTTAAGGGGAGTGGCGGTGAGATCGAAGGCTCGCCCACCAACTCTAATCGTCGCACGATGGACCCGGTCCAAATGTGCCAGCATCTGGCGCTGATGCGCCGGGTTCTTGTGGAAGATGTCGATGTTGGACCCGACCAGAGCAGCGACGCTAAAGCGTGGCAGGTCTTTCTGAATGTCAGCTTCAGCTTCCTTAAGGAACGCGACGACAGCGTCGTTGACATAGGTGATGTTTAGATCCGCGTCCGCGACCATGACGTTGGCAGTTAAAGAGTCGGTTGCAATCGATTTCGCCAGGTCTTTTGCGGATTGACGGCTATTAAACATCTGGGGCTTCCTTCAAATAACTGCTGTTAAAATCAAAGCGCGCGTTCGAAGCGTTAGCGCTGGAGCACGAAAAATCTGTCTCGTATGGCCATACGTCCAACGGCGCACGGTCACTTGATACCATCGCCAAAAGAACGGCTATAAATGCTCGCCTCGCGCCGTATACGAAGTAGTTTCATCAATCGGTTAACCATTTGACTATGAAAGTTCGAGGGCCGTCATTTGTTGGCGATAGCATGCCCCGTGCAATACTCTGGCTGCACCGTCGCTGGTAACGCACTACGCCGAGGACGCGGATCACCCAACGACCGAATGCAGAGTGAGTAGAAGAGTTGGAAGTCGCCGAGCGCGCTGAAGGTATCTCCCGCGGCAGCGTTAGCACCCTCCGCCGGTGCGCAGGTATTGCGATGTACATGCCTCCCGAAGCGGCAGGTACGCTAATGCCGCTTGGGGAACTGACTACCCGGGGCCACCCACCAAGAGTTGAAACCGTCGAGATGACATAAGGCCCGGCAATAACGTGGCTTGCTTTGCGCTAGACGCGCTAGGCGGTGAACATTGACGAAGCAGAAAAGCTGCCTTTCTACGATGTCTGCATCATCGACCCTCCCAGGACACCACCTCGCGCCGGCGAGCCGTTAACTGCGTTCGTCAATCAGTTCGGTACCAAATCTTGCGTACATGTCTACCGGGGCGGAGGCAGCGAATGCGAGAGACGAGCGAGGTTGCGTTTAAGGCGGCGAAACGTTGGTTTCTGCCGGGGACGGCAATGACGGGCCGCATGCCCGTCGTTACGCTGTGCTTATGCAGCGCAGCATTGGTCGTAGCGATCTTCCTTCTGACAATAGGTGCTGTCGGCCGCTCCAAGGAGCGAGCTCTCGTGGAGACCGAGCGCGAATTGACGCATATGGCGACGATGCTGGCCCGCCATCTTGATCGGCAGTTCGACGATTCCGCCATCATCGCCTCCGACATTATCGAACGGCTCAACGTCCGGGAGATCCCCGCTGCCGCTGAATTTCGTGCCGTGATGGCGGCTGAGGAATCGCGGCGAGTGTTTCGTTCCAAAGGGATCTCGTACGTCGGCGATATATCCTTTTTCGACGCGGAAGGCGACATGATCTCCTGGTCACATCCGGTACCGGCACCTCGGATATCCATCGCAAAAAGAGCTTACTTCGAGCGGATTATCTCCGATGCGACTGTTTCGACTTTGGTCGAAACCGTGCCGAGCCTTGTGTCCGGCAATCAGCAAACCGTCATCGCGCATCGTTTGACAGGTGTTGGCGGCGTGTTCTTGGGCGTGATGATACGCCGGATCGCGCCGGCCCAATTTGAAGAGTTTCTGGCTTCGATCGGTCCTGTGAGCGGCTCCGCGGTGACGCTGCTTCAAAGCGACGGCACGTTGCTTGCTCGCTACCCGCAAACGCCGCACCTTGTTGGCAGCAAGCTTTCCGGCGTCTCTCTGGTCAGCCAATTGGCCGATGATGCGAAGACGCTTACGGTTCGCGGTACAGGCCCCGTGGACGGAGTTCCGCGATTGGCGGCCGGCGTCCGATTGGACCATTTCCCGGGTGTTGTTGTGGCGGCCAAGACGACTGATGCCGCGCTTGCCGATTGGACCTCGCAAAGCCGTGCCACTGTGCTTGCAGCGGTGTTGGCCGCTCTGGCGGTTGCCGGATTCATGTTACTCGTCGTCAGACAGATTGTATTGAACAACCGTGAGAATCGGCGACGACTGGAATTGGAGAGGGAACGTCTCGACACGGCCTTAAACGGCATGGTCCAAGGCTTGGTTGTCTACGACAGGACTGGTGTCGTGACTTCCATAAACCTTCGTTATTTTGAGATGTTTGACTTTCCGACAGATACCGATGCTGTCGGATGGCACTTCCGAGATTTAATGGCCGAGCGGCAGCGGAACGGACATTTCGATGGCAACGTCGATGCGTTTTGCTCAACCGTCATGAGAGCGATTGCTAAAGGGCGCGTCGATCGCATCAGCAGTCGAACAAAGGACGGTCGAACTTTCCTTGCTGTTAACCGACCATTGAGCACGGGAGGATGGGTGGCAACGATTGAGGACACGACCGAGCGCACCCAGCTCGAGCACGAGCGCGACCGGAATATTGCGTTTGTGCGGGAGATCATTGACCACATCCCGTCTCTGATCACCGTCAAGGACGCGCAAACACGACGATATCTGCTGGTCAACCGTAACGCCGAGACGCACTTCGGCTTTTCCGCCGAGATGATGGTCGGAAAGACAGCCTTCGAATTTTTCGACGAGAGCGACGCCCGCTTGGTTACGGCCGAGGACGAACGCACGATCAGTTCCCGCGACAATAACGTCACAAGCGAACATGTCTGCGTAAGGGAAGGTCTCGGCGAACGATATTTAAAGTCGAGGAGCATCGGTATACGCGATGCAGAGGGTTGTGCCCGTTATATTATTAACGTGCTCGATGATGAGACGGAGCGTCGCCTTGCCAACGCTAGGATTGCGCATCTCGCCCATTATGACGCGCTGACCGGGTTACCAAACCGAGTACTTTTCCGGACGAAGTTGGAGGAGCGCTGGGCAGGAGCAAATCAGGGCAAGCCTTTCGCGCTTCTCTACATTGATATCGATGGCTTCAAGGGTATTAACGATACCCTCGGACATCACGTCGGTGACGGCTTGCTACAACAGATAGCGGATCGGCTTCGAGCCTGCCTGGAGGACGGCGACCTAATCGCACGGCTAGGCGGCGACGAGTTCGCAGTGGTAATGGACTGCTTTGAAACACGCGATGCAGTCGCAGACCTCGTGGGCAAACTGCAAAGGGCCGTGCGCAATCCTTTCGAAGTTGGCGGGCACAGGCTGTCTAGCGACGCAAGTATCGGCATCGCAATCGCTCCGAATGATGCCGAAGGTATCGAGGATCTGATCAGACATGCTGATCTTGCCATGTACGCTGCGAAACTAGACGGCCGCAGAACGCATCGCTTCTTCGAACGCTCGATGACCGAGAAAGCAAAAGCCAGACTGTTGATGGAGCAGGAATTACGGAAAGCGATCTCCGCTAAGGGGTTTGAAGTTCATTATCAGCCAATCGTTGATTTAAACGGTGCAATCGTCTGCTGCGAAGCCCTCCTCCGTTGGCGGCATCCCGTCCGGGGAATGATCTCGCCTGCAGAATTCATTCCCATTGCTGAAGAAACCGGCTTAATCACGGAACTTGGCAGTTTCGTTCTCCGGGTTGCATGCGCAGAAGCAGCCGCTTGGCCTGCCGCCATCCGGATAGCGATCAACGTGTCGCCGATGCAGCTCAAGACGCCCTCCTTCGCCTTGACCGCCGCGGGTGCCCTTATGTCCGCTGGGCTTGATCCCGGTCGGCTGGTGATCGAGATCACTGAGGCCGTTTTGATTGGAGACGACGACGCCGCACTGCCAGTTTTGCATGAGCTTCGCGGCATGGGTATCAAGATCGCTTTGGACGATTTTGGTACCGGTTATTCGTCGTTGAGCTACCTGAGAAGGTTTCCTTTTGAGGAAATCAAGATTGATAGGTCGTTCGTGAACGATCTTGGTTCTGCAGAGGCGTTGGCAGTCGTTGAGGCCGTCGTGAACATCGCGGCTGCTTCCGGTATGACGACAACGGCGGAAGGTGTCGAAACCGAAGCGCAACGAATGCTCTTGAGTAAACTCGGATGTACTCACCTACAGGGCTACCTGTTCAGTGCGGCAGTGCCCGGACCGGCGATCGCGCAGCGGTTACGCTCGGAGGAGCCGCTCGCAACTTATCAAGCGGCATCATCCGTTGGTTCGTAAAGCGCCGATGTCCGCTATGCTCCCGCGATCCCTTGCGGGCTCTCGACAAATGGAGCGATCACTCTTCTGAGTAGCCTCGGCAAATGAAGGAGAGTCTCACCGAAAGGCGGACTATCATCGATCGGCTTAGTGATGACCTGAACGATCAAAACGCTGTGCGATCTGCTCAGGACGTACCTAGACGCTTCGGACAGTGCTAATCAAACTGGCCTATCCCGAAAATGTGCGAGGACGAACAGCCGGATCGCTGACGACATGTTCGGGCACTCGCGCGCCGCTTCGATTTCCGCAATGAGATCCTTAACGGTGCCCCCTCGCTCATGGGCAATCTCCCTCAATCCGTCCCAGAACGCCTGTTCTAACGTCGCGCTTGTTCTTATCCCACGCACGACAACTCCACGCTTCACGACCGGCGACTTTCCCAGCGACTGCACCATCTGCTCCTTACGTGACTTTTGCGCGGCAGTGAACGGGTCGGCCTCTATGTCTCATCGGCCCGCAGGAAAAAACCGCGCCATCCAAGGGATAACGCGGCGAAGTTGATGTGATTCGTCCAGCAGGGGCTGCTGCACCTTAGCTAGGTCAATTGATCGTCACTCGTCTAGAGGCGCGCGCCAAGAGATGACCGGCTATTAGTGTGCGCCATCCCGCCTTGTTTATGCCGCGTTACGAATCTACCTCGGGGTGAATAGTTGCTGCAAAGGTTCGTTATGCGTGTATCATATTTGTACCGCATCCTAGGCATGGCATTTTGCTTCATGCCGGGGCTGACTAATTACACCATTGCTGAGACCGCTCCCGCTGCTAAGTCGGCACACGCTTCACCGAGAGTCGTTATGGCCGCCGATCCACAGCCGCCATTTACCTACTGGGCGCCAGCACGTTCGACAGTGCGGAATCATCCGCGGCAGCCC
>NZ_JBPWQE010000001.1:382500-385000 GCF_051811025.1 Tardiphaga sp. 813_E8_N1_3 | reverse complement strand
AGGAATTGCAGACGCGGAAGCCTTGCAAGCAAAGCGTTCGCACTCAATTCCTGGAGATTATGATATCGGCACCCGCAATTGCTTGCAGATCCGAACCTCGGAACGATCTCCTCTTTACGATGTCATAAATCCCGCAGTCGATCTCGTAAGACCAACAAGCGAAGTTATTACGCGGACTAAATCAGGAGCAGCTCGTATAGCGCTCACTGTGAACACACTGAATGTTTGTGAAGTTGTTTTGATACCATCGCCAACACCAAAGTTTCTGGTGGAGGCAGACGGGATCGAACCGACGACCTCATGCTTGCAAAGCACGCGCTCTCCCAGCTGAGCTATGCCCCCGTTCCAGAAGACGAATGCTCAACGCTCAATGAAGAGTACGTTTTGCAGATGCAAAGTCGACGTCAGCAGCAGCTCAATTCAAAGCGCGCAAATATGGTGGGCCTGGGAAGACTTGAACTTCCGACCTCACGCTTATCAAGCGCGCGCTCTAACCAACTGAGCTACAAGCCCTAACAACAAAGGGCTCTGCTTGCGGCACCAGCTTTCGCCAGATGCACGATCAAGCACGCCCCAGCGTGTGTTCGTCCGCGAAGAAAGAGAAACGAAGACGGCGGTGTCCCGCCTATGCAGCTCAAACATTGATCCAATGTTTGGCCACTGATGTTTCAAAAGAGGATCGATAGAAGCAAGCTTCTGAAGATCCATCCTTAGAAAGGAGGTGATCCAGCCGCAGGTTCCCCTACGGCTACCTTGTTACGACTTCACCCCAGTCGCTGACCCTACCGTGGTCAGCTGCCCCCTTGCGGTTAGCGCACTGCCTTCAGGTAGAACCAACTCCCATGGTGTGACGGGCGGTGTGTACAAGGCCCGGGAACGTATTCACCGTGGCATGCTGATCCACGATTACTAGCGATTCCAACTTCATGGGCTCGAGTTGCAGAGCCCAATCCGAACTGAGACGGCTTTTTGAGATTTGCGAGGGGTCGCCCCTTTGCATCCCATTGTCACCGCCATTGTAGCACGTGTGTAGCCCAGCCCGTAAGGGCCATGAGGACTTGACGTCATCCCCACCTTCCTCGCGGCTTATCACCGGCAGTCTCCTTAGAGTGCTCAACTAAATGGTAGCAACTAAGGACGGGGGTTGCGCTCGTTGCGGGACTTAACCCAACATCTCACGACACGAGCTGACGACAGCCATGCAGCACCTGTGCTCTATGCCCCGAAGGGAAGGTTCCATCTCTGGTACCGGTCATAGACATGTCAAGGGCTGGTAAGGTTCTGCGCGTTGCGTCGAATTAAACCACATGCTCCACCGCTTGTGCGGGCCCCCGTCAATTCCTTTGAGTTTTAATCTTGCGACCGTACTCCCCAGGCGGAATGCTTAAAGCGTTAGCTGCGCCACTAGTGAGTAAACCCACTAACGGCTGGCATTCATCGTTTACGGCGTGGACTACCAGGGTATCTAATCCTGTTTGCTCCCCACGCTTTCGTGCCTCAGCGTCAGTTATGGGCCAGTGAGCCGCCTTCGCCACTGGTGTTCTTGCGAATATCTACGAATTTCACCTCTACACTCGCAGTTCCACTCACCTCTCCCATACTCAAGACTTTCAGTATCAAAGGCAGTTCTGGAGTTGAGCTCCAGGATTTCACCTCTGACTTAAAAACCCGCCTACGCACCCTTTACGCCCAGTGATTCCGAGCAACGCTAGCCCCCTTCGTATTACCGCGGCTGCTGGCACGAAGTTAGCCGGGGCTTATTCTTACGGTACCGTCATTATCTTCCCGTACAAAAGAGCTTTACAACCCTAGGGCCTTCATCACTCACGCGGCATGGCTGGATCAGGCTTGCGCCCATTGTCCAATATTCCCCACTGCTGCCTCCCGTAGGAGTTTGGGCCGTGTCTCAGTCCCAATGTGGCTGATCATCCTCTCAGACCAGCTACTGATCGTCGCCTTGGTAGGCCATTACCCTACCAACTAGCTAATCAGACGCGGGCCAATCTCTCGGCGATAAATCTTTCCCCGTAAGGGCTTATCCGGTATTAGCACAAGTTTCCCTGTGTTGTTCCGAACCAAGAGGTATGTTCCCACGCGTTACTCACCCGTCTGCCACTGACGTATTGCTACGCCCGTTCGACTTGCATGTGTTAAGCCTGCCGCCAGCGTTCGCTCTGAGCCAGGATCAAACTCTCAAGTTGGACTTGAAACTTTAAACCGGCTGATCACAACGTATTGACGAGGTCCCACCATACTAAGTCGTTCAAAACCTTGCGGCTTTGGCGACCTGCTGTCCGCGCTTCACAGCGCTAACAACGATGGTGTTAACCTTTGTATCAAAACGTGTACCGCCGAAGTCTTTCGTCCGGCCCCGCCTCAGGAAGCCGAAGCTCCCATCGAACGAGACCCGCAAGGACTCCGCCGTCCACGTTTCTCTTTCTTCATTTTAACTTGTCAAACAGCCCGACGCAGACGCGTCAATCTCCCCATAAGGGAGAAA
>NZ_JBPWQE010000001.1:0-377500 GCF_051811025.1 Tardiphaga sp. 813_E8_N1_3 | reverse complement strand
TGCAAGCAAAGCGTTCGCACTCAATTCCTGGAGATTATGATATCGGCACCCGCAATTGCTTGCAGATCCGAACCTCGGAACGATCTCCTCTTTACGATGTCATAAATCCCGCAGTCGATCTCGTAAGACCAACAAGCGAAGTTATTACGCGGACTAAATCAGGAGCAGCTCGTATAGCGCTCACTGTGAACACACTGAATGTTTGTGAAGTTGTTTTGATACCATCGCCAACACCAAAGTTTCTGGTGGAGGCAGACGGGATCGAACCGACGACCTCATGCTTGCAAAGCACGCGCTCTCCCAGCTGAGCTATGCCCCCGTTCCAGAAGACGAATGCTCAACGCTCAATGAAGAGTACGTTTTGCAGATGCAAAGTCGACGTCAGCAGCAGCTCAATTCAAAGCGCGCAAATATGGTGGGCCTGGGAAGACTTGAACTTCCGACCTCACGCTTATCAAGCGCGCGCTCTAACCAACTGAGCTACAAGCCCTAACAACAAAGGGCTCTGCTTGCGGCACCAGCTTTCGCCAGATGCACGATCAAGCACGCCCCAGCGTGTGTTCGTCCGCGAAGAAAGAGAAACGAAGACGGCGGTGTCCCGCCTATGCAGCTCAAACATTGATCCAATGTTTGGCCACTGATGTTTCAAAAGAGGATCGATAGAAGCAAGCTTCTGAAGATCCATCCTTAGAAAGGAGGTGATCCAGCCGCAGGTTCCCCTACGGCTACCTTGTTACGACTTCACCCCAGTCGCTGACCCTACCGTGGTCAGCTGCCCCCTTGCGGTTAGCGCACTGCCTTCAGGTAGAACCAACTCCCATGGTGTGACGGGCGGTGTGTACAAGGCCCGGGAACGTATTCACCGTGGCATGCTGATCCACGATTACTAGCGATTCCAACTTCATGGGCTCGAGTTGCAGAGCCCAATCCGAACTGAGACGGCTTTTTGAGATTTGCGAGGGGTCGCCCCTTTGCATCCCATTGTCACCGCCATTGTAGCACGTGTGTAGCCCAGCCCGTAAGGGCCATGAGGACTTGACGTCATCCCCACCTTCCTCGCGGCTTATCACCGGCAGTCTCCTTAGAGTGCTCAACTAAATGGTAGCAACTAAGGACGGGGGTTGCGCTCGTTGCGGGACTTAACCCAACATCTCACGACACGAGCTGACGACAGCCATGCAGCACCTGTGCTCTATGCCCCGAAGGGAAGGTTCCATCTCTGGTACCGGTCATAGACATGTCAAGGGCTGGTAAGGTTCTGCGCGTTGCGTCGAATTAAACCACATGCTCCACCGCTTGTGCGGGCCCCCGTCAATTCCTTTGAGTTTTAATCTTGCGACCGTACTCCCCAGGCGGAATGCTTAAAGCGTTAGCTGCGCCACTAGTGAGTAAACCCACTAACGGCTGGCATTCATCGTTTACGGCGTGGACTACCAGGGTATCTAATCCTGTTTGCTCCCCACGCTTTCGTGCCTCAGCGTCAGTTATGGGCCAGTGAGCCGCCTTCGCCACTGGTGTTCTTGCGAATATCTACGAATTTCACCTCTACACTCGCAGTTCCACTCACCTCTCCCATACTCAAGACTTTCAGTATCAAAGGCAGTTCTGGAGTTGAGCTCCAGGATTTCACCTCTGACTTAAAAACCCGCCTACGCACCCTTTACGCCCAGTGATTCCGAGCAACGCTAGCCCCCTTCGTATTACCGCGGCTGCTGGCACGAAGTTAGCCGGGGCTTATTCTTACGGTACCGTCATTATCTTCCCGTACAAAAGAGCTTTACAACCCTAGGGCCTTCATCACTCACGCGGCATGGCTGGATCAGGCTTGCGCCCATTGTCCAATATTCCCCACTGCTGCCTCCCGTAGGAGTTTGGGCCGTGTCTCAGTCCCAATGTGGCTGATCATCCTCTCAGACCAGCTACTGATCGTCGCCTTGGTAGGCCATTACCCTACCAACTAGCTAATCAGACGCGGGCCAATCTCTCGGCGATAAATCTTTCCCCGTAAGGGCTTATCCGGTATTAGCACAAGTTTCCCTGTGTTGTTCCGAACCAAGAGGTATGTTCCCACGCGTTACTCACCCGTCTGCCACTGACGTATTGCTACGCCCGTTCGACTTGCATGTGTTAAGCCTGCCGCCAGCGTTCGCTCTGAGCCAGGATCAAACTCTCAAGTTGGACTTGAAACTTTAAACCGGCTGATCACAACGTATTGACGAGGTCCCACCATACTAAGTCGTTCAAAACCTTGCGGCTTTGGCGACCTGCTGTCCGCGCTTCACAGCGCTAACAACGATGGTGTTAACCTTTGTATCAAAACGTGTACCGCCGAAGTCTTTCGTCCGGCCCCGCCTCAGGAAGCCGAAGCTCCCATCGAACGAGACCCGCAAGGACTCCGCCGTCCACGTTTCTCTTTCTTCATTTTAACTTGTCAAACAGCCCGACGCAGACGCGTCAATCTCCCCATAAGGGAGAAAATCTTATCGCTCAATCACTCGACAACAGAACAGCAGCCGACACCTATCGGCTACTGAAGCACTCTTCACGGTGATGAGCTTCCGAGACACAAACAACCGCCCGGGCCGAAGGCCCCGGCGCCGCCGCGCTCAGTGGCCGGGTTATAGGCCCCCTCACCCGAAACTGTCAACGCCATTCGTCAGAAAATCGTCACGTGCTGTGGAGGAGGCCTCGGGGCCCAAAAAGCGTAGGTTTTACAGGGGTAACGCCGTACAAGAGCCACATTCCTCCGACGTTCTGAGCATGCCTTGTGCAAAGATTCTGCATCGCCCCTGAAACTTTTTGGGGGCGGTCGGACCAGGATCTGGGCTCAACGGTCTCTCGAAAGAACGAACTGCGCCATCGCAGCGTTCTTTTGGGCCAACGATAACACCGCGAAAGAGTTTGCAGCATTGACGTTCGTCCATTCGGCCAGCATTTTGGCGCGCACTGTTCGACCGGCGATGCGATGTGCTTGGGGAAGACTCTTCGCATGATGCTGGGAATTCGGGGGATGTCGGCTTGAATCACGGACTGTCACGCAGTGGCGCCTATAATCGTGAGACCGGGATAATTGATCTCGGCCACGAGCCGCCGCTATCCGTTGACGGCTCCGAAGCCGCGGTGATCGATCGTCGCCGCGTATCGGTACAGTGGTTCAGCGGTACTATTCTCACAGGTCTCTGCGGCGCAGCTCTGATCGGCGGCGCCGTTTTTGCGTCGCTCGACGGCGAGATGACTTTCGCCAAAGTGCCCGAGCGCGTCGAAGGCGCGCTGCGCGGCGCCTTTAGTGCCACCGACAAACAAGCCAGCCTGCATAAGAGCGACCGCCTGCCGCCGCCGAGCGAATCTTCCGCCGCGCGCCAGGTACTCAAAGTCTCCACCGTCACCCGCGTCGGCAATCGCGACGTCATGCGTGTACGACCCTTCATCCGGATTTCCGGCAATCTGGCGATGGCGACCAGCGATCTCAGCGCCAAGATCCCGCCCTTTAATGCGCAGCGCCTGCTGACCGATGTCGGCAGCCCCGTTCCGAACAGCGACGACGCCGCGGCCAATCCGAATGCCGTCGAGCCCGATGCCGAAGTCTCCTTCGTCACCCGCGATCTCGGTCAGGTACTGCCGAAAGCCAAGATCGGCGCCAGCGTTGCTATCGATGAAGTCTTGATGCGCGTGCGCGACGCCTCCAACTGGCGCGGCAATACCGGCGTTCGCTACACGACGGTCGCCAGCGCCACCGGCGATATCGGCGGACAGCCTGACATGAAGATGGCCTATGCCGCCGAAGGCACCACGGCCGATCCTTATGCCGGCTTCGAAACCCGCATCGTGCCGGAAAACGTCACGCTGCTGGCCAAGACCAAGGATCAGGCGACCGGCGGCAACCCGAATGGCGAGCGCATCCATATCGTCAAGAAGGGCGACACCATCCTGACGATCCTGCGCGACCAGGGCGCAATGCCCGAGGAAGCCAAGGCCATTGCCACTACGCTGGGTGCCCGCGGCCGCGACGGCGGACTGAAGGAAGGCCAGAAAGTTCGAATTCTGATGTCACCGGCCGGACCGGGCCAGCGTTTGCAGCCCTACCGCGTCATCGTCGCCAACGATTCCACCATCGAGGCGGTCGCCGCCCTCTCGGATCTCGGCAAATACGTCGCCGTCGATGTCTCCAGCATGAACACCGTCGCCGAAGCGCCAAGCGCATCGGATGATGACGAGGAGGATGACGGCACCGGCGTGCGGCTCTATCAGAGCATTTACGAGACGGCGCTGCGCAACAAGGTCCCGGCCACCGTCATCGAGGACATGATCCGGATCTACTCCTACGACGTGGATTTCCAACGCAAAGTACAGCCCGGCGACTCGTTCGACGTGTTCTTTGCCGGCGAAGACGAAGGCGCCACCATCACCGAAAAGACCGAAGTGTTGTTCGCTTCGCTTACGGTGGGCGGCGAAACCAAGAAATACTATCGCTTCCTGACCACCGACGACTCCGTCGTCGACTACTATGACGAGACCGGCAAAAGCGCGAAGAAGTTTCTGGTCCGCAAACCCGTCAACAACGCCATCATGCGTTCGGGCTTCGGCGGACGCCGCCACCCGATCCTCGGCTACACCAAGATGCATACCGGCGTGGACTGGTCGACGCCCTACGGCACCCCGATTTTCGCATCCGGAAACGGCGTGATCGAAAAAGCAGCCTGGGAAGGCGGCTACGGCAAATATATCCGCATCAAGCACAATAACGGCTACGAGACCGCCTACGGCCATATGTCGGCCTTTGCCAAGGGCATGGAGTCCGGCAAGCGCGTGCGGCAGGGCCAGGTCATTGGCTTCGTCGGTTCGACCGGCATGTCCACCGGCGCCCACGTTCACTACGAAATTCTGGTCAACGGCCGCTTTGTCGATCCTATGCGCGTGAAACTGCCGCGCGGCCGCTCGCTCGAAGGGCCAATCATGGCAGGCTTCGAGAAGGAGCGTGACCGGATCGATACCCAGATGACCATGCGTGGCCCCGGCGCCCGCGTGTCCGATGCCGGCGTGACCAGCGCGGTGCCACCAGCACGGCCGACGACCAGCCGCTAAATCCGTATTTTTCGCCTTGTTCTGCGCGTCAGACCGACGCCGCGCGGGCGTGCCGAAAGGGACGCTGAGGTCCGGCGATCAATCCGCAGCGAGCTCTACAGACCCGATCAGATGAACACCAGGCGCGCCTGTCACGGCCGCCTCGATCAATGCATCGGCGATCTTGTCAGCGGGGCTGATCCGGTAGCTGCGCGGCAGGACCGGACCGAGGATACCGAGCACAACTGCCGCGATGCGTTCGCCCAGCCGGAATTCGTCGCGATCGCCGCCGATCAGGCCCGGCCGCACAATCGTCAAAGACTGAAAGCCCATCGCCTTCAGCGCTTCCTCCACTTCGCCTTTGGTACGCGGATAAAGCAGTTTTGAGCGCGCATTGGCACCCACCGACGAATTGAGCGCGAAACGACTAGCGCCGTGGTTGCGCGCCAGCCGGGCGACTTCGAGCGGGTAATCATGATCCACCACGCGAAACGCCTGATCCGAGCCGGCCTTGGCGCGCGTCGTGCCGAGTGCACAGATCACAGCATCGACGTCCCACCAGTCGGCCTCGGCTGGTAACCGGTCGAAATCGACCAGCGGGTTGTCGAGCTTCGCATGCGCCTCGAGCAGCCGACGGGTCGGCGCTATGACGCGCGTGATCCGACTGTCGGCGAGCGCTTTGGCGATGACATGGCGGCCGACAAGGCCGGTGGCGCCGACCACGAGAATGCGGGTCATGATCTTTCTCCGACGTGGAAACGGCCCGAACCGCGAGGTTCAGGCCGTTTCGTTGCGTTTAAACCCGTGCCGTCAGTTCAGCTGCCGCTTCGGCACCGGCGCCTCAAACTCGGCGATCTCCGCGGTCCGGGCCGGCTTGCCGTTGAAGGTCAGGACGTTGCCGGCGGCGCTTATGTCGACATGGTCGCCGTCCTTGATGTCACCGGCGAGGATCATCTCGGCCAGCGGATCCTGGACATTGCGCTGGATCACCCGCTTCAGGGGACGGGCGCCATAGGCGGGATCCCAACCCTTGTCCGCGAGCCAGTCGCGCGCATCGTTGTCCAGCACCAGCGTGATCTTGCGATCTTCCAGTAACTTCTGCAGCCGCGCAAACTGGATCTCGACGATCCGGCCCATCTCGCTCCGTTGCAGGCGATGAAACAGGATGATCTCGTCGACACGGTTCAGGAATTCGGGGCGGAAATGCCCGCGCACCATACCCATCACCTGTTCGCGCACCGCGGACGTATCCTCACCCTCGGGCTGGTTGACCAGGAATTCCGAGCCGAGATTCGACGTCATGATGATCAGTGTGTTGCGGAAATCGACAGTCCGGCCCTGACCATCGGTCAGGCGGCCATCGTCGAGCACCTGCAGGAGCACGTTGAACACATCCGGATGCGCCTTCTCGACCTCGTCGAACAGCACGACCTGATAGGGCCGCCGCCGCACAGCTTCGGTGAGCGCGCCGCCCTCGTCATAACCGACATAGCCCGGAGGCGCGCCGATCAGACGCGAGACCGAATGCTTCTCCATGTATTCGGACATGTCGAGGCGAACCATCGCGGTGTCATCGTCAAACAGATAGGATGCCAACGCCTTGGTCAGCTCGGTCTTACCGACGCCGGTGGGGCCGAGGAACATGAACGAGCCCATCGGCCGGTTCGGATCCTGCAGACCGGCACGCGAACGGCGGACTGCCGTCGCCACTGCGCGCACGGCCTCGGCCTGGCCGACGACGCGCTCGCCAAGGCTGAGCTCCATCCGCAACAGCTTGTCCTTCTCGCCTTCCAGCATCTTGTCGACCGGCACGCCGGTCCAGCGCGAGACCACCTGCGCAATGTGGTTGGCGGTGACCGCCTCCTCCATCATCTCGCCGGCGTTCTCGTTGGCTTCGATATCGGCCAGCCGCTTCTCCAGATCCGGAATCCGGCCATAGGCCAGTTCGCCGGCACGCTGGTATTCGCCGCGGCGTTGCGCATCGGCCAGTTCGAGGCGCAAGCCGTCGAGCTCGCTCTTGAGCTTCTGCGCATCCGACAGTTTGTTCTTCTCGGCCGACCAGCGCTGGGTGAGCGCTGCCGATTTCTCTTCGAGCTCGGCGAGTTCCTTCTTAAGCGTTTCGAGCCTGCTCTTCGAGCCGGCATCGGTTTCCTTGCCAAGCGCCTCCTGCTCGATCTTGAGCCGGATGATCTCGCGGTCCATCGAGTCGAGTTCTTCGGGCTTGGAATCGACCTGCATCTTCAGCCGTGCCGACGCCTCGTCCATCAGGTCGATGGCTTTATCCGGCAGGAAGCGATCGGTGATGTAGCGGTTCGACAGCGTGACGGCAGCGACCAGCGCGCTATCCGTGATGCGGACGCCGTGATGCTGTTCGTACTTGTCCTTCAGGCCGCGCAGGATCGAGACCGTGTCTTCGACGGTCGGTTCCGCCACGAAGATCGGCTGGAAACGCCGCGCCAGCGCCGCGTCCTTCTCCACATGCTTGCGATATTCGTCGAGCGTGGTGGCGCCGATGCAATGCAATTCGCCGCGGGCGAGCGCGGGCTTCAGCAGGTTGGACGCGTCCATCGCACCATCCCCCTTGCCGGCTCCGATCAGCTGATGCATTTCGTCGATGAACAGGATGATGCCGCCTTCGGCCGCGGTGACCTCGCCCAGAACGGCCTTCAGCCGCTCCTCGAACTCACCGCGATATTTCGCACCGGCGATGAGTGCGCCGAGATCGAGCGACAGCAGGCTCTTGTCCTTGATGCTATCAGGCACGTCGCCGTTGAGGATGCGCAGCGCGAGGCCCTCGACGATGGCAGTCTTGCCGACGCCGGGTTCGCCGATCAGCACGGGATTGTTCTTGGTTCGCCGCGACAATACCTGAATCGTGCGGCGGATTTCCTCGTCGCGGCCGATCACCGGGTCGAGCTTGCCGTCCCGCGCAGCCTGGGTCAGGTCGCGGGCATATTTCTTCAGCGCGTCATAGGCGTTTTCGGCCGTGGCGGAATCCGCCGTGCGGCCCTTGCGCAGCGCATTGATCGCGGCATTGAGATTTTGCGGAGTGACGCCGCCCTTGTTCAACAGGCTGCCGGCTTCTGAGTCCTTGTCGAGCGCCAGCGCAAGCAGCAGCCGCTCCACGGTGACGAAACTGTCGCCCGCCTTTTCGGCGGCCTTTTCGGCGGCATCGAAAGCGCGCGCCGTCGCCGGCGCCAGATAGACCTGCCCGGCCCCGGCACCCGAGACCTTAGGCATCTTGCCCAGCTCGGTTTCCGTCGCCTTCAGGATGGCGCGGGAGTTGCCGCCGGCGCGGTCGATCAGGCCGCCGGCCAGACCTTCGCTGTCGTCCAGCAGAACTTTCAGAATATGCAGCGGCGAGAATTGCTGATGGCCCTCTCGCACGGCCAGTGATTGCGCCGACTGGATGAAGCCGCGCACCCGTTCGGTGTATTTCTCAATATTCATCGTGTGTTGTCCCTCGGCCTGCCCTGTCCGCCTCGAAAGCACGGATGGGGCATCTTCATTGGGTGTCCGCAGGCCGCATTGATCGTCGTCAACCGGCTGCGGTCGTCGCTGGCGTCAAAACCAGCTTGATGCAAATGTGGGCAGCCAGTTCCCGAAACGGAAGGGGTCCACATAAAATTCCAATCGGCTCGGCCATGGCGCTACGGGCCCAAATCTCTTAAGACCGGAACCATGCCAGAACAGTCTTACGCCAGCGTTGCCAGCATCTACCGCTATCCCGTGAAGGGCCTGACGCCCGAGCCTCTGGAACAAGTCACGCTGATGCCCGGCCAGCCCCTGCCGGCCGACCGGCGATACGCCATCGAGAACGGCCCGATCGGGTTCGACCCGGCAGCACCGCAATATTTTCCCAAGACCCAGTTTCTGATGCTGATGCGCAACGAGCGCCTGGCGGCGCTGCGCAGCCACTACGACGACACCAGCCATACGCTGACGATCCGGCAGGACAACGTGGAGGCAGCGCGGGCCAACCTGCAGACGGCCGAAGGACGTGCGGAGATCGAAGCGTTCTTCGCTGCACATTTTGCCGATGAACTACGCGGGCCACCCAAAGTGCTGTTCGCGGACGGCCATAGCTTTTCGGACGTGCCGCGCAAGGTGGTGTCGATCATCAACCTCGCCAGCGTCAACGATCTCGAAAAGGCCGTTGGGCAGCCGGTACATCCGCTGCGCTTTCGCGGCAACTTGTATCTAGCGGGCTGGCCGGCTTGGCATGAATTCGAGATGATCGACCGGACGCTTGCTATCGGCAGCACCCGGCTCAAGGTTGTGAAGCGCATCGTTCGCTGTGCAGCGACCAATGTCGATCCGGATACAGCCGCGCGGGATCTGACGATTCCGAAAACGCTGCTGCAGACCTACGGCCATGCCGACTGCGGCGTATATGCCGAGGTCATCACCGGCGGCACGATCGCTGCGGGTGATGAGATCAAGTCGGAAGATTAAGTTCAAACTCCGTCATGGCCTGGCAAAGCGCGAAGCGCGGCTTCGCTGGATATCCCGGCCATCCACGCTTTAGTCGCGAAGGAAGACGTGGATGCCCGGCGCAAGGCCGGGCATAACGACTGAGTTTAGTTGCAGATTAAGCTTATCAGCTCGTCGGCATCACGTAGGCGTAGATGCGGCCGCGCGAATAGACGGACTCGGCGACGCGGTTACCATGATTGCCGGAGACGATGATCGGGTTGCCCTTGGCATCGACGCCCGAGACGACGCCGACATGACCGCCGCGACGACCGCGCGACATCACGGCGATGGCGCCGACCTGCGGACCGGAGATGCGCTGTCCGTAGCTCGAGAACGAGCGCGCCATATCCGAACCAGTGCCCTGATGGCCGGTGCGCTTCAATACGAGATTCATGAACGCTGCACACCACAAACGACCACGCGCCGTCGGATTGCCGCGGCCGATGAAGCTGCGCGCCGCGTCGACGATACCCGAACCGCCGAAGCCGCCGGAGGGCTGATTCATGCTCGCATTGGCGTTGTTGAAATTCGCGGAGTCGCCAAACGAAGGCGCCTGCTGTTCGACTCGGGCACTGCGCCGCGCATATCGCGCGCGATGCCGGACGTGATGACGCGTGCTGTGTGTGTACTTGCCGACGTGATGTGAATGACGCGAGGCGCCGTGCTGGGGTCGTGCCGACGCAGGAGAGACTGAAGCGAGTACTGCCGCCGAACACACCGCAAGAGCCGAGATGCGAAGTGCACGGCGATACGCAAAGAACTGAACCATACCGAATTTTTCCTCTTAACACCCCCGAACCCCATCGGCCCAAATACGCGGGCCAACAATCGGGACGGGCGTGGTAACGAAGTTGGTATGGCGATAACAAGACCTAGAACGGTTCAAGTGACGATTTTTTAACGGCGACATCGGAGTGAATCGCTTCAACTTCAACGGATGCCATACGTATAGACATAGCAGCCACCCACTCGGCGGAATGCGCGCTTTTATTACCTATTCGAATTAGCTTTCTAAGCGCACCCCTGGCGTGCATCACGGAGCGACACACGGCAAAAAGGCCGCGTAAAATGCGGCCTTTCACGCTTCCATCATGCGGAAATTTACACGCGATCAGGGCTGCGAGGATTTACTCGCGCGGCTCAGCAGGAAAACGCCCTGCTCCCCGAACATGTTCCAGAACCACCACGGCGCATTGAGGCGCAACGGACGGCCATAGAGATCGAGTGCAACGGCACGCTCCATCTTCACGTTGATCTCGTCGCACAAGACAACGAAATCCTTGATGGTGCAGAAGTGAATGTTCGGCGTGTCGTACCATGTCGCCGGCAGATTCTCCGTGCGCGGCATCCGGCCGCCGACCAGCAATTGCACGCGCATCTTCCAGAAGCCGAAATTCGGAAACGACACGATGGCGCTGCGGCCGATGCGCAGCAGATTTTCCAGCACGACGCGCGGCTGCCGCGTCGCCTGCAGCGTCTGCGACAGGATCACGTAGTCGAACGCATCGTCGGGATAGTTGATCAAGTCCGTATCGGCGTCGCCCTGCACCACTGCGAGGCCTTTGCCGACGCAGCGGTTGACGCCCTCGCGCGACAATTCGATGCCGCGGCCGTCGATGCCGCGGCTTTCCAGCAATTGCAGCAGATCGCCGTCACCGCAGCCGACGTCGAGCACCTTCGAGCCCGGCTTGATCATCTCCGCGACCAGGAGATGGTCGCCGCGATAGTCCTGCGTACCGCGCGGCGCCGGCGTCGCCACCACAGAATTTAGCGGCAAGACTTGTTGTGGAAACGCCATCTCTATGTCCCCGTAACAGGCAGGCCGCGCACGGAGGCTGCGGAGTTCAGGAATGCATCGGCGATATCGAGAAACTCAGGCACGTCGAGCAGGAAGGCATCGTGGCCCTTGTCGGTCTCGATCTCCGCAAAGGATACGCGGACGCCACCGGCATTCAGCGCGTGCACGACGTCGCGCGATTCCGCCGTTGGGAACAGCCAGTCGGATGTGAACGACATCAGGCAGAAGCGTGTCTGCGTATCGCGAAACGCTTCCGCAAGCTTGCCGTTGTGGTCGGCTGCGATATCGAAATAGTCCATCGCACGCGTCAGATAGAGATAGGAGTTGGCATCGAAGCGCTCGACAAAGGACGAGCCCTGATAGCGCAGATAGCTCTCGACCTGAAAATCCGCATCGAAGGAGAAAGTCGGCAACTCCCTGTCCTGCATGCGGCGACCGAACTTGCGGTGCAGAGCGGCATCCGACAGATAAGTAATATGCGCGGCCATGCGCGCGACACCGAGGCCGCGATGCGGATGCGTACCTTCCTCGAAATAGCGCCCGCCGCGCCAGTCGGGATCGGCCATCACGGCCTGACGACCCAATTCGTGGAACGCGATATTCTGCGCCGAGTGCCGTGTACTGCAGGCGACCGCCAGCGCGGAGAACACCCGCTCCGGATAGGCCGCGGTCCATTGCAGTGTCTGCATGCCGCCCATGGAACCGCCGACCACGCAGAACAGCTGGCCGATACCGAGACTGTCGATCAGCATCGCCTGCGCACGCACCATGTCGGGAATGGTGATGACCGGGAAATCCAGCCCCCAGATCTTGCCGGTGGCGGGATTGGTCGACGCCGGACCGGTCGAGCCCATGCAGCCGCCGAGCACATTGGAGGAAATGATGAAGTAGCGGTCAGTATCGAGCGCCTTGCCGGACCCGACCAATGTCTGCCACCAACCGGGCTTGCCGGTGATCGGATTGATATTGGCGACGTGCTGGTCGCCGGTCAGTGCGTGGCAGACCAGGATCGCGTTGGATTTGTCGGCATTGAGCGTTCCGTAGGTCTGATAGGCGATCTGGAACGGGGCGAGGTCGACGCCGCAATCGAGCCGCAACGGCTGATCCATGCCAAAGGCCGCGACCAGCGAGGTCGGATGATCGGCTTCATGTCCACGCTCATCGGGGCGGACAACCGGACTCTTCACCAGTTCGACATTTACCATCTTGATACCGGCCTCCTCAGGAGGTTCTCAAACCAAAACCGGAATCAGGCCATAAAAAAACCCGGCCTGAACAAATAGTTCGGCCGGGATCAAACTGTCCCCGGCCTGTTTAGCGAGTTGTTTAACGTGGCTGCAAGCCGGCCGGCTCAAATGACCACGGAAGAGCCCAGAAACTAGTCCCGCACCCGCCTGCCGTCAATATGGGCATTGCCACGGTCAAATTGACCAAGTGCCCTGCAGCGCAAACAGCCATGTTTTCTTTGCTTTCCGGCACCGTCTTACCTAATCAATGGCCGTGCCCGCCGGCTCCCCGGAGCCGGCCCGGCCAAGCTTGACGGGACCTATCACGCCTCCCGTCCCGAAGGTTTTGAACATGTCGAAATTACCACCCGCCCCGCCCTCGCTGGACGAACTGCGCAAAGAGATCGACAGCATCGACGCACAGGTTCACGCCCTGTTGATGCAGCGCGGCGACATCATCGACCGGCTGATTTCGGTGAAGCAGACCCAGGAGGTCGGTTCTGCCTTCCGGCCGGCGCGCGAGGCCGACATGATGCGCCGTCTGGTGCAGCGCCATCGTGGCATCCTGCCGATCGACACCGTCGAGAGCATCTGGCGGGTGATCATCTCGACTTTTACTTACGTTCAGGCGCCGTTCTCGGTGCATGCGGATCTGTCGCTCGGCGAGAGCGCGATGCGGGATTCCGCGCGCTTTCATTTCGGCTTCACCGTGCCTTACGTCGCGCATTTCAGCGCCGCAGCAGCGGTCGAGGCCGTGGCCAAGTCCAAGGGCGATCTCGCGCTGGTCTCGGCGACGTCGAGCCGCACACCGTGGTGGATCCCGCTGGAAGCCAAGGGCGCCCCGAAGATCATCGCGCGCCTGCCGTTCATCGAACGCGCCGACCATCCGGCCGCATTGCCGGTGTTCGTAGTGTCACGCGTCGCCGACAGCGCCATGGTGACCGAAGTCGAGATGTGGAGCGTGCGGGTGTCAGGCTGGAATGCGGAGACCGCGCGCGCGCTGTCGCCGCTGGCCGAGATCGTCGCCGTGCCCGATACCGCCTTTGACGGCGCGGCGCTGTTGATCTCGATCACCTCAGCCACCAGCCTCGACAAGATTAAGTCGGCGCTGATCGAAGCTGGCGCCTCGGTGCGCTCCACGGCTCTCGTCGGCAGCCACGCAACCCGCTATACCGTGGCCGCCAACGACGCACCGCGTTCGTAAGCCAATCTGACGTTCTGGAGTTGAAGATGTCCCGTCCTGTGCCGAAGCCCGGCATTCTCGATATCGCGCCCTACACCCCTGGCAAGAGCCCGGTGGTGGAGCCGGGCCGGAAGACCTACAAGCTGTCGGCCAACGAGACGCCGTTCGGCCCATCGTCGCGCGCCAAGGACGCCTTTGCCACCGCTGTCGCGCATCTCGAGGATTATCCGGAAGGCACGTCGAAGGTGCTGCGCGAGGCGCTCGGCCACCGCTTCGGCCTCGATCCCGCGCAGATCATCTGCGGTGCCGGCTCCGACGAAATTCTCAACCTGATTGCGCATGTCTATCTCGGCCCCGGCGACGAGGCGATTTCGACCGCACACGGCTTCCTGGTCTACCCGATCGCTACCCAGGCGAACGGCGCCACCAATGTGGTCGCTCCGGAAACCAACTTCACCTGCAACGTCGACGCGATCCTGAACTGCGTCACGCCGCGCACCAAGCTGGTGTGGCTGGCGAACCCGAACAACCCGACTGGCACCTATCTGCCGTCCTCCGAGATCAAGCGCCTGCGCGCCGGCCTGCCGGAGCACGTGCTGCTGGTGCTCGACGCCGCGTATTGGGACTACGTGACCAAGGGCGACTACGACAACGGCCTGGAGCTGGCGAAGACCACCGAGAATACCGTCGCCACCTACACCTTCTCGAAGGTACACGGCCTGGCCGCCTTGCGGATCGGCTGGATGTTCGGCCCTGCGCACATCGTCGATGCGATGAACCGGATTCGTGGGCCGTTCAACGTCTCGGCGCCGGCGATGATGGCCGCGGTGGGGGCGATCGAGGACACCGGCCATGTCGAGATGTCGCGCACATACACCGCCAAGTGGATTGGCATCCTGACCGAGGAAATCACCAAGCTCGGCATCGAGGTGACGCCAAGCGTGGCCAATTTCTTGCTGATGCATTTTCCGGCGACCGGCAAGACCGCAGCGGATGCCGATGCGTTCCTGACCAGGCGCGGGCTGGTGCTGCGCGCCGTGACCAATTACGGCCTGCCGAACTCGCTGCGCATGACCATCGGCACCGAGGAAGCCAACAGGCTGGTGATCGAGACGCTGCGTGAATTCATGGCATCGAATTCGGGGCAATGACGTGAGCGCCACGCCGCCCTTCAAACGTATCGCGCTGATCGGGCTTGGCCTGATCGGTTCGTCGCTGGCGCGCGGCATCCAGCAGCTCGGCCTTGCCGGTGAATTGGTTGCCACCGACAATTCGGCGGCCGTGCGCGCACGCGCCCTTGAGATCAAACTCGCCGACCGCATCGCCGACGATAATGCCAGCGCGGTAAAGGATGCCGATCTGGTCATCGCCTGCGTACCCGTCGGAGTGGCGGGCGACGTGGCGAAAAGCATCGCGGCGCATCTTTCGCCGGGCGCGATCGTCTCCGACGTCGGTTCGGTGAAGGCCTCCGTGCTGCACGCGATGTCGGAATATCTGCCGGACAACGTCCACTTCATTCCCGCGCATCCGGTCGCCGGCACGGAAAACTCCGGCCCGGATTCCGGCTTCGCAGAACTGTTCAGCAATCGCTGGTGCATTCTGACGCCGCCCGAGGGCGCGGATCCCGCGGCCGTCGAGAAGCTCACCGGCTTCTGGGCAGCACTCGGCGCCAATGTCGAAATCATGCAGGCCGCGCATCACGACCTGGTGCTCGCGGTCACCAGCCATCTTCCGCATCTGATCGCTTATACAATCGTAGGCACGGCCGACGAGCTCGAAGACGTCACTCGTTCGGAAGTGCTGAAGTTCTCCGCGGGCGGCTTCCGCGATTTCACCCGCATCGCAGCATCAGACCCGACCATGTGGCGCGACGTGTTCCTCGCCAACAAGGACGCGGTGCTGGAAATGCTCGGTACCTTCCAGGAAGACCTGTCGAAGCTGACCCGCGCTATCCGCCGCGATGACGGCGATGCGCTGTTCGAGCACTTCACCCGGACGCGTGCGATCCGTCGCGGCATCGTGAGTATCGGTCAGGATGAAGCGGCGCCGGACTTCGGGCGCAAGCATCAGGCACTGACGAAGAAGGATTGAGGCAGCGCTGTTTGCTGCTCCCTCGTCATTCCGGGGCGCGGGCGGCGTCAGCCGATCGCGAACCCGGAATCCCGCGATGTTCATCACCTCGTGCTTCGCGGCCGCGGAGAAGTTGCTCCCACTTCGGGATTCCGGGTTCGCGAGCGCCTGATGGCGCTCTCGCCCCGGAATGACGAGAATCCGCCCCTCAGAACAACGGCGGCACCTGCGCCACGCGCAGCGGGCCAAGGAACACCGCGCCATCGACAAATTTTAGCGGGAACGACCGCGCCGCTTTGCCTTCCAAGACAGCCGCAGTCCCGATCGAATTGACGCCGGCGGCAAGGCCGCTGCCGGCATTCTTGCGCACGACATTGCCAAGACCGGGAATCGCGCGATCCAGCGCACCGAGGATGTTGTTGACGTCCTGCGATTTTACGCCGGGCGCAATGCGATCCAGCGCCTCCTGAGGCACGCCCATCTCCAGCAGCTTGTCGATACCGAGCGCCGCAACGGCCTTGTCGAGGCCGGCCACAGTCATCTGCAATTCGCCGTCGAGATTGCCCGCGGCGGTCAGACCGAGCGAGCCCGTCGCCAGCGAGATGATCTCGCCCTGCTGGACGCGCGACTGCACGATCTCGACGCGTCCACCTGCAGCCTGAAGCTCGCGGAAACGCTGCGGCCAGGGCTTGGGCGCGACATCCTTGAGGCCGCTGAGCAATGCGCGGATATCGGCATCGAAGGGTGCGGCGAGGATCGGATGAACATCGGCAATGCTGCCGCTCCTGATCTGCAGGGCCGTCTCGATCACCGGCTTGTCCGGCGTCGAATTCGCTGCCGTGCGGCCATGCAGTTCGACCTGTTTGGCACGTGCGGTCGGCGCCTGCACCGAGCCGGCGAAACGGTCGAGCGACACGTCGTCGAACACGATGTCGGCACTGTCAGGCGTACCGGGCAGACCGGTGATGCTGCTGCGCGCGGTGCCCCAGTTCATCACCATCGCCGGCTGGCCACGATCGGACAGGACGGCCGGTGCCGTGAATTCGGCGACCAGGAGCCGCGGCGTGTAGATCTGCGCAACCACGACGATCTCACCGAGCTTCGCGGTGATCGGCACCTGCGTCGCATTCTGGGTGGCTGTTTGCGAGGTCAGCGAAACACTGACGCCGCTGCAGCGGACTTCAAGCCGGAACGGGAAGCCGGAGACCGAACGGTTGACGCAATCATAGACGCGGCCGGCCGCGGCCTCTCGGGCGCGCCAGATATCGACGTTTTCGTCGACCTTGGACGCAGCATAGAACCAGAAGCCGCTCCACGCCGCCGCAAGGACGACGATGATGACGGGCAGGATGAAAATCGGCCAGAGGCGGCGCTGGGTGGGCTGTGCATATTCGGACATGGCGGGACGTAGATCGCATGATTTTGTCAAATCGGCGATCCCTTTCATGGGGTTATCCTGCGGTCGCAGGGCCACATTGCAGGAAATCCTGATCGCCCGGCCGCAATGTTTCTGCTAGGTCGGCACCATGACCGCGAAAATCACCGCCGAGCCCGATTCCGACAGCGATCTCTGGGTGTTCGGCTATGGCTCCCTGATGTGGCGGCCGGGCTTCGAGTTCATCGAACAGGTCCCGGCCCGGCTAATTGGCGAACATCGGGCGCTCTGCGTCTATTCCTTCGACCACCGCGGCACGCCGGAAAAGCCAGGCCTCGTGCTCGGCCTGGACCGCGGCGGCGCCTGCCGCGGCATTGCCTTTCGCGTAGCGGCAAAGCTCCGCCATGACACCATCGCCTATCTCAGAGAGCGCGAGCAGACCACCCATGTCTATCGCGAAGTGATGCGTTCGGTCTGGCTCGATGACGTCGAGCGAACCCGCGTCAGCGCGCTGGCCTATGTGGTCGACCGCGGCCACGTGCAATATGCGGGGCGCCTGAGCCTCAGCGAACAGTTGCATTTCGTGCGGCAGGGCCACGGGCGTTCCGGGCTCAACCGCGATTACGTGCTCTCGACGGTGAAGGCCATCGAGGCCGAAGGTTTTCGCGACGCGCAGCTCCATCAGCTCGCAGCCATGCTGCACGAGTGACCAAGCGCTAGCTCTCTTTCACCGCCACATTCGGCACACGCCCGAAGATCGTCGCCTGCTCCGCGCGCGCCTCCGCAACAATACGATCGGTGGCGGCTTCGATCGACGTGCTGATCGCCGCGATGAATTCCTTGCGTGGCAGGCCGGGCGGCAACGGGTCGAGAAACTCCACCACCAGCGTGCCGGGATAGCGCAGGAAAGTGCGGCGCGGCCAGAACAGGCCAGAATTCAGCGCCACCGGCAGACATGGCGCGCCGGATTTGGTGTAGATTTGCGCGACGCCGGGTTTGTAATCCGGTGGTGCCTCGACAGGCCGACGCGTGCCTTCGGGAAAGATAATGAGCTGACGGCCGAGCTGGATTTCTTCGGTGGCGCGTTTGGCCATATCGATGAGCGAACGCGCACCGCCATCGCGATCGACGCCGATCATCTTCGACTTCTTCAGGTACCAGCCAAAGAACGGAATCTGCCCGAGCTCGCGCTTGTAGATGAACAACGGCCGGTCAAAGAACGGCATCAGCGCGAAGGTCTCCCACATCGATTGATGTTTCGAGGCGACGATCAGCGGCCCCGCCGGAATTTTCTCGAGACCGCGATAATCGACCCTGGTGTTGCAGACGACACGCATCAGCCAGATGCTGCTAGTCGCCCAGGCCTTCGCGATCGCCATGAAGGCACGCGGCGGCATCACGAAGGTTGGAATCGCCACCAGGATCCAGAACACCAGCAGCACATAGAACAGCACGTTGTAGATCAACGAACGCACGAATATCGAAGTCATGGTGTTCCGATCAGCTCAATTGCAGTTCAATTCGCAGACGCCGTGGCCGGCCGGCGCTGCGGCGCGTCGCTCTGCTGGTCGCTGCCGGAATCCGGCATCAGATCAATGCCGATATTCGCCAGCCGCACCCGCGCTTCAGCCGCGAGATATTTGACATATTCCGATAGCAGCAACCGCAGCGTCGGGCCACTAGTCCACCACGGTTCGTCACGCCATTTATCGCCAATCACCGAGAACGGAATCAGTTCGATATCCGGCATCTCGTGCGACATTTCGACGATCGCGCGCGGCATGTGATAATTCGAGGTCACCACGATCAGCGACTTAAAGCCGCGCTCATGGACCCAGCGTTTGGTCTCCACCGCGTTGCTGCGGGTATTGACGGCGGAGCGATCGAGATCGACGCAACAATCCAGCAGCCGCTGGCTGTCCGGCAGCGTGCGCGAGATATTGGCCGCACCATTGGTGGGATGCACGCCGGAGATCAGCAACCGTTTGCCGAAGCCATTGGCGAGCAGTTCGAGCGCATCCGCAACACGCGACGACCCGCCGGTCAGGACCACGATGCCATCGGCATTCGCCGACGGCTTCAATTCACCACTGCGGAGTTGCGCAAGAAACGCAACGAAGCCGATGGCGCCGACCATGAAAGACAGCGCGAACGCGACCACGAGTGCCGCACGGATGACGCGCCGCCGCGGTAGCGCGGCGACGTGCATCTCCGTGGTGTCCTGGTCGTCGAGCAAGGTCATCGGTCTGGCGTTTGGTCCTTTGGCAGCAATCTTAGGTATTTTTCGGCGCCTTGGCGATGCCACCGCCCGTGCCTGACGCGTTACTCGATATCGTTCAGCGTCGAAAACAATGTGCGGCGCGACGCCCAGGCGGTAATTCCTGCTATCAACAGCGCCTGCCCTGCCACCGCGAGATAGCCTGACGACCGCAGCGAGAACGTCCCCAGCAATGCGGCGAACTGGTCTCCCACCGGCGTGCCGGAGAACCAGCTCGCGATCGACTCGGAAAACCCGAACATCAGCATCGCGGCACCGCCGCCAATGATACCGCCCTGCAGGCCAAGCCGCAGAAAGTGGCGGAAGAAGCGGTTGGCAATATAGCGGTCGCCGGCGCCGACGAAATGCAGCACCTCGACGATCGGCCGGTTCGCCGCCATCGCGCCACGCGTCGCAAAGGATACAGAGATAATGGTGGCGATAATAACGAGTGCAAGGATGCCGAGCCCGGCCAGCACCGTTGCCGATGTCATCGACCGCATCCGCTCGACCCAGGCGCGATGATCGTCAACGCTGGCCGAGGGCACGGCCTGCGTCACCCGCTTGCGCAAGCCAACGATATCGAGCGCCGCGCCTGGAGTGACGCGCGCAATGATCACGCGAGGCACCGGCAGGTCGTCGAGTGACAGTCCAGTACCGAGCCAAGGCTCCAGCAACTGCGCGGATTGCTCCCTGCTATAGGGCTGCACCTCGACAATCCCCGGCTGTCCGCGAATGGCATCGGTGACCGCCTGCGTATCGCGGTCGAGATCGCGGCCGCCCACCGGCTTCACCTGGATCGTGATTTCGCTGGCGACTTCCGATTGCCACTCCGACGCCGACGCGCTGATCAGCAGCACCGCGCCTGTCGTGATGGAGGCGAGGAAGGTCATGATGGCGACGACGGCGACCAGCGCGCGGCCGGCGATCGAGCCCCGCGGCACGATCGGGGATGCATTGCGCGCCTTCGCCGGGACCTGCGGGCGATCGGTGCCGAGGTCCATCAGCGGGCCGTGTTCTTCGCCGATTCTACTCATAGATATGCAGCCGGCCTTGATGCAGCACCATGCGCCGCGCGTCGTATTGATCCATCAATGTAATATCGTGGGTCGCGATAATCACCGCGGTGCCGGATTTGTTGAGTTCGATGAACAGCCGCAGCAGACGCCGGCCCAGTGTCGGGTCGACGTTACCCGTCGGCTCGTCCGCCAGCAGCAGCATGGGCCGCGCGATCACTGCGCGCGCGATCGCCGCGCGCTGCTTCTCACCGCCCGACAGGATCGGCGGCAGTGCATCCATGCGGTCGCCGAGGCCGACCCATTTCAGCAGATCGATGACTTCGCGCCGATAGCTGGATTCCTCGCGGCCCATCACCCGGAACGGCAGCGCGACATTCTCATAGGTCGTCATGTGATCGAGCAGGCGGAAATCCTGCAGCACGATACCGATGCGCTTGCGCAGGTCGGCGATCTCGTCCTTGCCGAGCAGCGAGATATCCTGGCCGAACAGATTGACCAACCCGCGGGTCGGCCGCAGCGACAGGAACAACAGACGCAGCAGCGAGGTCTTGCCGGCGCCGGAAGGCCCGGTCAGAAACTGGAACGAATGCGCAGGGATCTGGAAATTGAGGTCGCGCAGAATCTCCGGGCCCAGCCCGTAGCGCAAACCAACATTTTCGAACCGGACCACATTCAGCTCCGTTCGATGGGTTCAAAAAGCCTCAAAAAGACGGTCAATTGCTTGTGCGGCCGTTATGGTTTCCGATTCGTTAACGGTCGTCTTGTAGCCTGCCGGCCATGTCATCGGCTATCGGCTCCATGCATATCGTTTGCCCCAATTGCACGACGTCCTACGCCGTGAACCCGGCCACGTTCGGCGATGCCGGACGGACGGTGCGCTGCGCCCGCTGCAAGGAAGTCTGGCTGGCGCGGCCAGAGGACCTGTCCCGCGCCGAAGCCCGTGTTCCCGCCATGGCGGCGAAGGCCAGCGAGCCCGATCCGAACGAGGATATGAGCGCCTGGGGCGTGACCGAGGACGACGACGCCTCGGCGCCGAACGTTCCGGTGGTCGAGAGCCCCTCGATTTCAGCCGACTGGCCGGTCGATGCCAATGATCGTACCGAGGAGGCCGACTGGGCCACGCTGGCGCAGCACGACGCGGTGGCCGCGATGCGGGCCACCCCGCCATCGCGCTTGGCCGCGCTGGGCCGTTTCGTACCGTCGCTGCCGCGCCTGTTCGTCATGCCGAGGCACAGTCTGCCGATCGCTACCGCTGCCATGGCGTCGCTGTTGCTCGCACTGGTAATCTGGCGCGTCGACCTGGTCAGACTGATGCCGCAGACCGCGACTTTCTATCAGGCGGTGGGCCTCGACGTGAATATACGGGGGCTTGCCTTCAAGGACGTCAAGGTCACCACCGAGACCGTCGATGGCAAGTCGGTCTTGCTTATCGAAGGCCTGATCGTGTCCGAAACCCGCACGCCCACCGCATTGCCGCGCCTGCGTTTCGTGGTACGCGACGAGAAGGGGACTGAAATATATGGCTGGAACGCCGTGCTCGAACAGCCCGGCCTCAATCCCGGCGACAAGACATGGTTTCGATCGCGGCTGGCCTCGCCGCCGGCCGAGGGCCGCAGTATCGATGTGCGCTTCTTCACCAAGCGCGATGTCGCCGGCGCGTAAGTCTGAGGAGTTGTCGTGGCGCGTATCCTGATTGCAGATGACGAAGAATCGATGCGGCTGCTGGTCGGCCGCGCCATCGCCATGGATGGCCACGAGATCGTCACGGCCGAAGACGGCGCCGAGGCGCTGGAGATCCTTACTGAGCAGGGCGGCGCATTCGACCTGCTGCTGACCGACATCAAGATGCCCATCATGGACGGCATCGCGCTGGCGCTGGCCACGGCGCGCGACTTCCCCGAACTCACGATCCTGCTGATGACCGGCTATGCCGACCAGCGCGAACGCGCGACGGGCCTGAATGCAATCGTGCACGATGTGGTGACGAAACCGTTTTCGGTGGCGGATATCCGCACGGCGGTAGCGGACGCGCTGGCGGTGAAGAACAAGGGATAAGCGCTCCCTTCTTGTCCCTCCCTCAAGCGCAGCGTAGCTGCGCGCAGCGGGGAGGGTGGCCGGCCGATAGGCCGGACGGGTGGGGTCTCGCCACACGTGAGAGCGCTGCTTGTGGCACCCCCACCCCGGCCTATCGGCCGACCCTCCCCGCAAGGGGGAGGGATGCTATTGCCGCCAGCACTTCAACAGCTGCCCCTCAATAATCCTTCAGCAGCCGCTCGATGTAATCGAGTTCGAGCTGCGGCCGGGTCGTGTCGCCGAGACGACGACGCAATTCTTCCAAGATTCTCCGCACACGCTGCACGTCGATCTCGCCGGGAATCTTCACCGTGAGATCGTCGCCGAGTTCGCGGCCACGCAGCGGACGTCCGAGCGGATCGCTTTGCCGGCCACCACTCTGCTGGCGGCCGGGATTGTTGCCGGGGCCGTCGTTCTGGCCTTCACCCTCGCCCTGCTGCATGGCCTGCGCGAGCTTCTGTGCTCCCTTGCGGAGCGCATCGAGCGCCTTGCCCTGCGAACCGACCGCACCGTCGGCATTGCCCTCACCAAGCTGGCCGCCGGCATCGCCCATGGCGCTGTCGGCATCGCCGAGACCATCACCGTCGCCATCACCATCAGCGTCCGCCTGGTCGTCGCCGCCTTGACCTTGCTGGCCTTGTTGCCCCTGCTGGCCCTTTTGCCCCTGCCCTTTTTGACCCTTCTGACCCTGGCCCATGCCCTGCTTGGCGAGCTGGTCCTGTAGCTGCTTGAGGCGGTCGCGCAGGTTCTGCTGGTCCTGCTGCAGATCGCCCATACCCTGCTCGCCCTGCTTGCCGCGGCGGCGCTCGTTGCGCTGGTCCTGGCCCTGCTTGAAAGTCTTGTCGCGCAACTGCTGCTGCTTGCGGATCATGTCCCCAAGCTCGTTCATCGCCTGATCCATCTCGCTGTCACCGGACTGGCCGGGCTGCGCCATCTGCAGGTTTTCCAGCATCTGCTGCATCTGTTCGAGCAACTGCTTGGCGGCGTCCTTGTCGCCTGAGCGCGACAACCGCTCCATGCGCTCGATCATGTTGTTGAGGTCCTGCTGCCGCATCACCTTGGTGTTCTTGTCGAGCGGACGCGCCAGCTGCTGCGGATTCTGCTTCATCTGCTCGGCGAGCTGCTTCAGGAAATTGTCCAGCGCCGCGCGCAGATTCTCGGTGAGCTTCTTGATCTCTTCGTCGCTGGCGCCGCGCTCCAGCGCCTGCTTCAGCGCGTCCTGCGCCGCCTTCAGCGCCTTGTCGACATCGGTGATGTCGCCGTCCTCGATGGTGACGGCGAGCGCCCACAGGCTGGCGACGACTTCCTTCAAGGCAGCATCAGTGCGGGCGCGTTCGATCTGGGTGGCAACGCTGCGCAGCCCGAGATACTGGCCTGCTTCCGGCGTGAAAGCTTCCGGAGCGATCATCAGGGCCTGCAGCGCGAAGGAGACCTGGCCGCGCTGATTGGCGTCGAGTGCCAGAATACGGCGCTGTTCGATCAGCGCGCGCGGCAACGGCTTGGTGAACAGCCGCTCCGGCAGCCGCATATTGAACGGCTCGCTCTTGCCCTCGTTGCCAGACTCATCCTTGGCGGTCAGCGTCAGCGTGACATCGGCGCCGGCATAGGGATCCTCGCTGAGATCCTTGACGGTCTGGCCGACACCGTTGCGCGTGCGCGCATTTGGCAGCACCAGCGCAAATGACGGCGCATCGAACAGCGGCCGCGGCTTGGCGGCTTCCTTGATGCCATCCTTGGTCTCGGCGGGACGCGCGGCGAATTGCGCATGGGCTTCGGTAACGCCGTAGTCGTCCTCGAGCTTGTAGGACATCTGCAGCGAACCACGCGCCTGACGCTCCGGGTCCTTGGCGAGCGCGATGGTCGGCGGACGATCACCCGTTGCCGTGAACTTCCACTGCGGCTGGCCGGACGGCGCACGGACATGTGCTGTCCCATCAGACGTGATGGTGAAATGCTTTTCGTTGGTACCCTTCGGGGCTTCCGCCGTCGGCGCGACGTCAGCGACACCGCCGGTGAGAACGACATCAAGCGCTCCACCGCTGGAGCGCACGATCAGCGTCGAGCCCGACGGCACCGGCAATGCAGCGGCATCGGCCGTGGACGCATCCTTGTTGGCGGCAGACAGGATGATCGGCGGCTTGCCCGTGTAAGGCGGCGGCGTGATCCAGGCATCGACCCGCACATTCGCCGGCGCCAGCACGCCGTTCCAGTCGAACGCCGCCATGATCCGTGCGCCGCGCTCGCCACTGGCGGCAAACCAGGTCGCAAACAGCAGCACGACGACGATGGCGCGCAGCGCCCAGGGATCGTGGATTGCGAGGCGCGGCGACGGCAGACCGGCGCGGATTTTCTTGAGCGAGGCCAGCGTACGCTCGCGCTGAACCAGCCACAGCGCCCGGGCCATCGGATCCTGCGACGACAGCGTGTCGGTCAGCGCGGTTGCGGGGCGATGCGCAATTCCGGTGCCGCGATCGAGGCGCGACAGGCCCTCTTCACGCGACGGCCAGCGAAACTTCAGGAGAGGAACGAGCGTCGCCAGCGCGGCGATGACGAACAACGCAAGACCGATGGCGCGTGCAGTGAAGGGAAGCGTCAGCCACAGACCGGCCCAGGACGCCACCAGAAACAACCCGACGACACTGAGCAGCCGGGCCAGATGCGGCCACCCCCGCTCCCAGCCAATCGCCAGCCGGGCGCGCTGCAGCGCCTGCGCGAGCTGGAGCTGCGCCGCCGCCTGACGATCGGCATTTGGATCGTGTGGTGGTTGTGGTCGGTCGGGGGGCGCAGCGCTCAACGACGATCTCCGATGTTACCGCACGACACACTAGCACGGCGGCGGCAATGAGGCATGGCACAGGGCCATCCATTCACATGCAAAGCCTGAGCCTAAGTCGATTCGGAGCGATTGGGGTCACGAAGGCGTGAGAAATGATCTGGGCGCACCCGCGGTAGCGGCATCCCTCCCCCAAGCGTAGCGCAGTGGGGAGGGTCGGCCGAGCGAGGACGAAGCGAAGCTTCGTTCGAAGTGGAGGCCGGGGTGGGGCGTCTCCGCGGGCGACAGAGCGCATGGGAAGCACCCCACCCGTCTGGCCTCCGGCCAGCCACCCTCCCCACTGCGCGTGGCTATGCCGCGCTCGAGGGAGGGAGAAGAAAGATCACAACCAGGGCGCGGCCTTGTCCATGGCGATCAGCTGCTCGACTTCGATGCGCGGGCGGACCACCGCATACTGATCGTCTTTCACCAGCACTTCCGGGACCAGCGCGCGGGTGTTGTAGGTTCCCGCCTGCACGGCGCCATAGGCGCCGGCGGTCATGATCGCGAGCAAATCGCCTGACTTCAGCTCCGGCAGCTTGCGGTCGAGGGCGAGGTAATCGCCGGTTTCACAGACCGGGCCGACGACGTCGACGACCGCCAGCTTCGCACCGGACGCGGGCGCCGCTACCGGCAGGATCTCGTGATAGGCCTCATACAAAGTCGGCCGGATCAGATCGTTCATGGCCGCATCGATGATAACGAAGGTCTTGCCGTCGCCATGCTTCACATGGATGACGCGCGCAACGAGGATGCCGGCATTGCCGACGATCATGCGGCCGGGCTCGAACATCAGCGTGCAGCCGAGATTATGCGTCACGCGCTTGACCATCGCCGCATAGGCCAGCGGCTCCGGCGGCGCGGCGCGATCCTCGTAATAGGGAATGCCGAGACCGCCGCCGAAATCGACATGCGAAATCGTGTGGCCGTCGTTGCGCAGCACGGTGACGAAATCGGCCAGGATGCGAAATGCCTGCTCCATCGGGGCGAGATCGGTAATCTGGCTGCCGATATGCATGTCGACGCCGGTGACCTCAATACCCGGCAGCTTCGCAGCGCGAGCATAGACCTCGCGTGCCTTGCTGATGGGGATGCCGAACTTGTTTTCCGACTTGCCGGTGGAAATCTTGGCATGGGTGCCAGAGTCTACATCGGGATTGACCCGGATCGAGATCCGCGCCGTCCGGCCGGTCTCGCTGGCGATCTCCGACAGCAATGCGAGTTCAGGCTCCGACTCGATATTGAGACAGAGAATATCCTCATCGAGCGCCAGCCGCAGCTCGTCCGCGGTCTTGCCGACACCGGAAAACACGATCTTTCGCGACGGGATGCCGGCCGCCAGCGCGCGCTTCAACTCGCCACCGGAGACCACGTCGGCGCCCGCACCGAGCTTGGCCAGCGTGCGCAGCACCGACTGGTTGGAATTCGCCTTCATGGCGTAGCAGACCAGCGCCTTGGTATCGGCGAAGGCGTCGGTGAAGACGCGGTAGTGCCGCTCCAGCGTTGCGGTCGAATAGCAATAGAATGGCGTGCCGACGGCATCCGCCATTTCGGCAATATCAACGCCTTCGGCGTGCAGTACGCCGTTGCGATAGTCGAAATGGCGCATGGCGAGTTAGTCCAGGATCGGATCGAGCAGGAACGGCTTCTTGCGACCACGGGTCGCCGCCGGCGGGCCCTCATCGACACCGTTCGAGGGCGCGAACACGTCCCTGCCCTTATTGGCAGCCGACTGTGCATCGGGATCGACCGCCGGAGCGCCAGTGCCCATCGGCTGTGCGGACGCCTGTGGCGGCAGATCGAGGCCACCTTTACGGCCGCAGCCAGCCAGCGCCAAAGCAGAAGCGGTCAGAACGAGAATGGCCCATCGCGCGGACGCAGGGCGGGTCGGACGAGTCACAGCTAAATCCCCAAATGCGGGCGCACCATACAAAGATTGCCGCGCTCTGGCGAGACCCCGAAATCCATTGAATTTTCGCGCGCCAGGCACGATCAGCCCAATTTCCGCTCTTTTTCCAGTCGCTTGAGCCAGGCCTTCGCCTGCGACGTCACATTCTTCGGCGCCGTGCCGCCATAGCTGACCCGGCTCTTCACCGAGGATTCCACCGACAGAACCTTCATCACTTCTGCCGTGATCTTCGGTTCCACCGTCTGCATCTCCTTCAGGTCGAGCTCGTGCAACGCCACGCCCTTCCTGGTTGCGATGCCGACGATCCGGCCGGTGACGTGATGGGCGTCGCGGAACGGCATCTTCAGCGTTCGTACCAGCCAGTCGGCGAGATCGGTGGCAGTGGCATAGCCCTCGCCAGCGGCTGCCTTCATGCGCTCCTCATTGGGCACGAGATCGCGCACCATGCCGGCAATGGCGCGGATCGCGAGCGACAGCGCCGAATAGGCTTCCATCGCGCCGGCTTTGTCCTCCTGCATGTCCTTCTGATAGGCCAGCGGCAGCCCCTTCATCACGATCAGCAAGCCAGTGAGCGACCCAATCACGCGGCCGGTCTTGGCGCGCACCAGTTCGGCCGCATCCGGATTGCGCTTTTGCGGCATGATCGAGGAGCCGGTGGTGAACTTGTCCGAGAGCCTGACAAGGCCGACCAGCGGCGAGGTCCAGATCACGATTTCCTCGGCGAAGCGCGACAGATGCACGGCCGCGATGGACGCAGCCGACAGCGTCTCCAGCACGAAATCGCGATCTGACACCGCATCAAGCGAATTGGCCATCGGGCGATCGAATCCGAGCGCCTTGGCAGTGGCATGGCGATCGATCGGGAACGAGGTGCCGGCCAGCGCAGCGGCGCCGAGCGGGCTTTCATTGAGGCGCTTGCGCGCATCGGCGAAGCGGCCGCGATCGCGCGACACCATTTCCACATAGGCCAGCAGATGATGACCGAAGGTCACCGGCTGCGCGGTCTGCAGATGGGTGAAGCCAGGCATCACCGTGTCGGCATGTTCCAGCGCGCGATCGACCAGCGCCTGTTGCAGCGACGCGAAAGCACTATCGATCTCGTCGATCGTATCGCGCACGAACAGGCGGAAATCGGTCGCGACCTGGTCGTTGCGGGACCGCGCGGTATGCAGGCGGCCGGAGGCAGGTCCGATCAGCTCGCCAAGCCGGCTCTCCACATTCATGTGAATGTCTTCGAGCGCACGCTTGAATGTGAACGATCCCTTGGTGATCTCTGACAGGATCGTGTCTAGACCAGCTGCGATATTTTTCGCATCTTTCGCGGTGATAATCCCCTGCTTGGCAAGCATCGCGGCATGGGCCTTGGACGCGGTAATGTCCTGGGCATAAAGATGGCGATCGACGTCGATGGAGACATTGATTTCCTCCATGATGGCGTCGGGGCTTTCATCGAACAGCCCGCCCCACATCTTGTTGCTCACACTGGAGCCTTTACCGTCGTTGCCGGACTTGCCGTTGCCCTTGCGCGAAGCCATGAATTGTCACTCATCTTTAACCGCAGCCGACGGATCGTCCGTCGCCAACCGTTGCATAGCCCTAACTGAGACCGAATGACAAACCCTATGCCCGACCAGCCTGCCCCCCGTCCGGTCAAACGCCGCCTGATCGTGCTCGGCGCGGTGCTCGTAGGCGCCGTGGTCGGCTTTGCCGCGGTGTCCAATATGGATCGGCTGCGGCAGCAGGCTGCGCCGGGCGATCCGACCTGTGCACCGGCCATAGCGCTGTCGAAGAAGATCGAACCGCTGGCGCGCGGCGAAGTCGCCGGCCTGACCATGGCCAGGACGCCGCTGAAATTGCCGGACCTCGCTTTCAGAGATGCCGACGGCCAGGAGAAGAAGCTGTCCGACTGGCGCGGCCGGACGGTGCTGGTGAACCTGTGGGCCACCTGGTGCGTGCCCTGCCGCAAGGAAATGCCGGCGCTGAATAACCTCGAGACGAAGCTCGGCGGCCCGGATTTCCAGGTCGTTGCGATCAATATCGACACCCGCGACGCCGAGAAGCCGAAGGTGTTCCTGAAAGAGGGCGGCCTCAACCGGCTGGATTATTTCACCGACACCTCGGCCAAGGTGTTCCAGGACCTCAAGGGCATCGGCCGCGCGCTGGGCATGCCGACCTCGGTGCTGATCGACGGCAAGGGTTGCGAGATCGCAACCATCGCCGGCCCCGCCGAATGGGACAGCGAAGACGCCATCAAGCTACTGAAAGCGGCGGTGAAGCCCGCCGCAGCGAGTTTCTGAGACCGCGGCATAAACGACTGCGACATACGGCCGCCTGCCCCAGCCGCGAAATCCCCCGCCATCCTGTCGGATGGACGCAATGACGTTCGTCTTGAAAACAACCGGGCTTCACGCCCGGCGCTTTTGCATGACAGCAGGGAGAAACGACCGATGGCCTATACTGACGGATTCATTGTTCCGGTGCCGAAGAAGAACCTCGCCGCCTATCGCAGCCTCGCACGCAAGGCCGGCAAGATCTGGCGCGAATACGGCGCGCTCGACTATCATGAATATGTTGCCGATGACGTCAGCGTTGGCAAATGGACCTCGTTCCCGCGCAGCGTGAAGCTGAAACCTGACGAGACCGTCGTGTTTTCCTATATCATCTACAAGTCACGCAAGGATCGCGACCGCATCAATGCGAAGGTGATGAAGGATCCGCGCCTCGCCAAGATGATGGATCCGAAGGCGATGCCGTTCGATGCCAAACGCATGATCTATGGTGGCTTCAAGACGCTGGTTTCGGTCTGATCCTGAAGGGTGAAGGAGATGCACGATGACTCCGCACGGTCACTTCAACTGGAATGAATTCGTGACGCGCGACCCCGAACGCGCCAAGCGCTTCTATCAGGAGACCATCGGCTGGACCTATCAGCCAAAGACGCTTGCGGGCGGCGGGATCTACTGGATTGCGATGATGGACGATGTGCGCGTCGGCGGCATCTTCCACGCGGAAGGTCCGGGCTACCAGAATGTCCCGGACGGCTGGATGCCATATCTGGCCGTCGATGACGTCGACGCACGGGTGAAGAAGGCGGTCGCTGCCGGCGCGACGCTGATGCGGCCGGTATTCGACATTCCCGATGTCGGCCGGCTCGCAATCCTGCTGCAGCCCGGCGGCGCCGGGATCGGCTGGGTCACGCCGTTCACGTAAGAGAAGCCGAGAGGCAGCAAGCTGCTGCCTCTCTTCGCGCTTCAGGCTGGCACCTCGCCGCTGCGCGACAGCGACACGAGCAGCGCGCCCGCCAGCGTCGCCGCTGCGAGATAACCAACGGCGCCGAACGGACCGAGACCATCGACCAGAATGCCGCCCACGACGGCGCCGACCGTGATCGCCACCTGGAAAGCGGAGACGAGCAGACCGCCCGCGGATTCAGCTTCGTCCGATGCGACCCGCACCATCCACGTCTGGAAGCCAACCGGCAGGACGCCGAATGCAAAGCCCCAGAGGCCCACCGCGATGCCTGCGACAAGGCCCGAACTGCCGAAAACAAGCAGAACCAGCGCGAGCACGGCGATGGCCGCAGACCCCGTGACGATCGCAAGTTTCGCACTGCGGGCGACAAGCACCCCGCCCGCGAAATTTCCGAAGAAGCCGCCGACGCCATAAGCGAGCAGGACGATTGAGATTGCAGTGACCGGAAGCTTCGGCACCTGCTCGAGGAAATGCCGGACGTAAGTGAAGCCGGCGAAGTGGCCCGAGATACTGACGGCGATCGCGATCATCACGAGCCGGACACTGGGCCGACGCATCAGCACGAACAGCGTACGCACATCCGGTGATGTGAGCGGCGGCAAGCGCGGCAACGTCAGCATCTGAAAGACAAGCACGACGGCGCTGACGGCGGCGGCCAGCAAGAACACGCTCCGCCACCCCCAGAGATCACCAAGATATGCACCGATCGGCGCGGCGCTGACGGTGGCGATCGAAACACCACTGAAAATCAGCGAGATCGCGCGTGGCAGCGCCTCCGCCGGAACAAGTCGCATCGCGGTGGCGGTTGCCATCGCCCAAAAACCGCTGAGGCTGATGCCGAGCAGCACGCGGGCAAACAACAGGATCGGCAGATTGCTGGCCGTCGCCGACAGCAGGTTGGACACGATCAGCAGCACCGTGAGCAGCCACAGGACGACGCGGCGATCCATGGCGCGTGTCACGATGGCCGTCGCAAGCCCCGCGATGATCCCGACAAGGGAAGTCGCCGTGACCACCTGCCCAGCGGCGCCGACCGAGACGCCGAGATCGGTAGCGATCGGCGTGAGCAGGCTAGCGGGCAGGAATTCAGCAGTGACCTGGCTGAACGCGCCAAGCATCAAGGAGACAACAGCCGCCCAGGCCGGGTCCGCCCGCTCAGTGGTTACGGGAGAAATATCGGCATCAAGTGCGGCAGTGGCGGAATCAGTCATGGCAGCCTCCAGAAGGGACACCGGAGATGGAGGTGACCTCCTGGAGTTTCCATGCTAGAAAACCCGCGATGCTTGATCATTCGTCCAGACCTGTCGTCACGCACCCCCTGACCGAAATGCTCCGGGGCTTGAAGATTGAGGGCGTCGATTACGTCCGCTGCCGCATGACCGAGCCATGGGGGCTGGTCTTCCCGGCACGGCCGAAGGCACAATTTCACTTCGTCGCCGAGCGTGGCTGCTGGCTGCGAACTCTGGATAACGCGTGGGTCCGCCTTGAACCGGGTGATGCGGTCTTGCTGCCGCGCGGCGCGGAACACGCACTGGCGAGTTCACCCGATGCCTTTCCGGCACCGGTCGAGAATTGCCAGTTCGAGCCGGTTTGCTGCGGCATCCTCGACACCTGCAGCGGCGGCAACAGGAATGGCGAAGAAACCGTGCTGTTCGGTGCGGGCATGACCTTCAACCTCGACAGCCAGCATCCCCTGCTTCTGATGATGCCTGAGCTGATGCAGATGCACGAACTTGCCACCGACGAGCCCGCCATCCCGCATCTGCTCGAGGCCATGACATCCGAACTGGCGCTGGATCGCGTCGGTGCCGGCGGCATGCTGACTCGGCTGGCCGATGTCGTCGCCGCGGCACTGATCCGCAACTGGGTGGAGAAAGGCTGCGGCTCCGACGGCTGGGTCGCTGCCGCGCGCGACCCCGGTATCGGGCGAGTTCTCGCTGCGATCCACCGCGATCCGACCAAAGACTGGACCGTCGAGGCGCTGGCGAGCGTCATGCATGCGTCACGATCGGCATTTGCGTTGCGCTTCGCCAATGTCGTCGGCCAAACACCGGCGCGTTACGTCGCGCAATTGCGGATGCGGGAAGCAAAGCAGTGGCTCGTTCGCGACCGCCTGAAGATCGCGGTCGTCGCTCGCCGGCTTGGCTATGAATCGGAAGCCGCGTTCAGCCGCGCCTTCAAGCGCATTATCGGCGCGCCGCCGAGCCATTTTCGCGCGACACTGACTGCTGCCTCTGGCGGCGAACGGCCAGGCTCGACAGCGCCTTAAGCGGCGATATCGAGGTTGCCGCCGACGCCTGCGCCGAGATTGGCCTGGGAGGCCTGCTGGGCACCGCCGAGCAGTGTGAGCACGGTGTTCTTTTCCATGTCGGCATTCGACTTCATGATCGAGGTCGAAATCTGCTGCTGCGTTCCCGCCGCCTTCATGGCAAGCGCGCTGGCAACCAAAGCCATATCCATCAGAAACACTCCGTAACGTGGTACCGACGGTATAGCGATGCGGGGTTAACGAATTTCCAATTAGTCCGCACCGGCCCTGAATGCCGCACCGAGTGTGCGCAGCGCGCCGCGGGCGCCGGCATCCGTGAGGTTGGAATACAGCATCACGTCGCAATTCGGCAGTTTCGGCAATCCAAGGCGCGGGCCGAGATCGACGCTGCCGACCGGCGCGACGCGGCGCACCAACGCACCGATCGCAAGCCCGGCGGAAATCGCGGCACCGATTGTCGCCACTCCGCCGCCGACGAACACTTCCGTCCAGCGAATGCCCGCCGCATCGAGCGCACTCACGGCCATCGCTCGCACGCTGCACGGCTCGGCCTGGGTCGCCAGCCGTAGCGGCTCCCCCGGCCGATGGTTGAAATCCGGCGCAGCAATCCAGCCGAACTCCTCTTCGAGCATCACTTCGCCATCCCGCCGTCGCACATCGTGGCGCAGCACGATCGCCGCATCGATTTCGCCGCCATCATAGGCTTGCAGCATCGCGCGCGAAGTTTCGATACGCAGCTCGATCACCAGCGACGGATCGGTCGCGCTCATGCGTTTCAACAGCTGTGCCAGATCGGCGCCAACGAGATGCTGGCTGATGCCGACCACGAGCCGTCGCTGCTCCACCGCAAACGCGCCGATCGCCGACTGGTGTGCCGCCACCAGGTTTCGGGCTGCGGCAAGGAAAGCAGTGCCCTCGACGGACAGACGCACCAGCCGCGGCGTTCGCTCCAGCAGGCGCTTGCCAAGCCCGCTTTCCAGCCGCTTGATCTTCAGGCTGATCGCCGACTGCGTGCTTCCCATCGCCTCGGCGGCGCGGGTGAAGCTGGTGAGGTCGGCCACCAGCACAAAGGCTTGGACAGCCTCGATATCGAGCGCTTTCATCAGCCAATCATTTCAATATGACATCATTGAAATATTATTTCATACGATTTTACAATGATCAATATGGGATTAGGTTTGCTGCATCGGATTTGAACAACAGGAGACCACCATGCCGCTGGTTCGCATTTCACTGAAGCGGGGCAAGCCCGCCGCTTGGCGCAAAGCCATTGCCGACAGCGTCTATGACGCAATGATCGAAACCTTCAACGTACCCAGGGACGATCGCTTCATCGTCATTCACGAGCACGACGGCGACGACTTCAGCTATAGTCCGGATTATCTTGGCATCCGGCGCACCGACGACCTGGTCCTCATCCAGCTCACCGTCAGCAACACGCGCGGCGTGGAGCAAAAGCAGAAGCTCTATCGCGGAATCGTCGAGCGATTGACGGCAGCGCCCGGGCTGCGGCCCGAGGACGTTTTCATCAATCTCGTCGAGGTGCTGCCGGAGAACTGGTCGTTCGGCAACGGCGTGGCGCAGTACGTGACATGATTACGCAGCGCGAGACATTGATGGCGCATCTGTGCGGAGTCGGCATGGGCATGGCGACGATTGTCAGTCTGGTGCCGGCGACAGTGAGCTTGATGCGGGCTCTCATCTAACCAGGCACTCGGTCATGCCCGCGCAAGGCGCAGCTTCGCGCTTTGCCCGGCCATGACGAAGTCTTACTCTAACGGACAGCGCGCGAAACTTAGCGCGTCGGGACCGGCTTCTCGCCGCGGTAGTCGTAGAAACCGCGCTGGGTCTTGCGACCGAGCCAGCCGGCTTCGACATATTTCACCAGCAGCGGACACGGCCGATACTTGGAGTCGGCAAGGCCTTCATGCAGCACCTGCATGATCGACAGGCACGTATCCAGACCGATGAAATCGGCGAGTTCGAGCGGGCCCATCGGGTGATGCGCACCGAGCTTCATCGCGGCGTCGATGGCTTCGACATTGCCGACGCCTTCATACAGCGTGTAGATCGCCTCGTTGATCATCGGCAACAGGATGCGGTTGACGATGAAGGCCGGGAAGTCCTCCGAGACGGCGATCTGCTTGCCGAGCCTGGTGACGAATTCCTTGGACGCCTCGAAGGTCGCGTCATCGGTGGCGATGCCGCGGATCAGTTCGACCAGCTCCATCACCGGCACCGGATTCATGAAGTGAATACCGATGAACTTCTCGGGACGGTCGGTCGAGGCAGCGAGGCGCGTGATCGAGATCGACGAGGTATTGGAAGCGACGATCGCCTCCGGCTTCAGCACCGCACAGAGATCGTGAAAGATCTTGCGCTTGATCTCTTCCTTCTCGACCGCGGATTCGATCACGAGATCGCAATCGGCGAGACCATCCATCGTGTCCGACGAGGTGATGCGATCCAGCGCCTGCTTGCGCGCATCCTCGGTGATGACCTTCTTCGACACCTGACGCGACAGGTTGCCGTTGATCGTCGCCATGGCAGACTTAAGGCGGTCGGCGGAGACATCGTTCAGCACAACTTCGAGGCCGCCCAATGCAGCCACATGCGCAATGCCATTGCCCATCTGGCCGGAGCCGATCACGCCGACTTTCTTGATCATAACCGCCATCTTGCTTGTCATCTCTGAGAACACGCCGCCCGCGCATGCCGCGTTCGGAAAGCCATCTTTACATAAAATATCGGCCGGAGTCAGTCACTCCGGCCGATGTCGTTAATTGAGGCGCAAAGCCATAATTCAGCAAGGCCTTATTTGCCCAATCCTTGCCTGCAGAGCCTCTACTTGCCGAGTGCCTCGGTCAGCTCCGGCACGGCCTGGTAGAGGTCAGCGACCAGGCCGTAATCGGCGACCTGGAAGATCGGCGCGTCTTCGTCCTTGTTGATCGCGACGATCACCTTGGAGTCCTTCATGCCGGCGAGATGCTGGATCGCGCCGGAAATGCCGATGGCGATATACAGCTCCGGAGCCACGACCTTGCCGGTCTGGCCGACCTGCCAGTCGTTCGGGGCATAGCCGGCATCTACCGCGGCGCGCGAGGCGCCGACACCGGCACCGAGCTTGTCGGCGAGCGGTTCGATGTATTTGGCGAAGTTCTCGCGGCTCTGCATGGCACGGCCACCAGACACGATGATCTTCGCCGAGGTCAGTTCCGGACGATCGCTCTTGGCCATGTCCTCGCCGACGAAGGTCGACAGACCGGGATTCTCGGCCGTCTTGACGTCTTCCACCGCCGCGCTGCCGCCTTCACCGGCTGCACCGAAGGTCGAGGTACGCACCGTAATGACCTTCTTGGCATCCTTGGACTTCACGGTCTGGATGGCGTTACCGGCATAGATCGGACGCTCATAGGTGTCGGGCGCAATCACCTTGGTGATTTCCGACACCTGCATCACGTCGAGCAAAGCGGCGACGCGCGGCATCACATTCTTCGAGCGCGTGGTCGCAGCGGCGATCAGCACGTCATAGGCGGGCGCCAGCGACACGATCAGCGCGGCCAGCGGCTCGGCAAGATCATGGGCATAGGAGGCGTCGTCGGCGAGCAGCACCTTGGTGACGCCCTGCAGCTTGGCGGCAGCTTCCGCGGCCGGCTTCGCATTCTGGCCGGCAACGAGGATATGCACCTCGCCGCCGATCTGGGTCGCGGCGGTGAGCGCCTTGTTGGTGGAATCCTTCAGGGTGGCGTTGTCGTGATCGGCAAGCAGCAATGTCGGCATTAGAGCACCCCGGCTTCAGTCTTGAGTTTCGATACCAGTTCGGCGACGTCCTTGACCTTGACGCCGGCCTTGCGGCCGCCCGGTTCGCTGGTCTTGATGATCTCGAGACGCGGAGAGATATCGACGCCGTAACCATCGGCGGTCTTCTCGTCGATCGGCTTCTTCTTCGCCTTCATGATGTTCGGCAGCGAAGCGTAGCGCGGCTCGTTCAGACGAAGATCGGTGGTGACGATGGCCGGTCCCTTGAGCTTGACGGTCTGCAGACCGCCATCGACTTCACGGGTCACGGTGACGTCGTCGCCCTCGACAACCAGCTTGTTGGCGAAGGTCGCCTGCGGCCAGCCGAGCAGCGCAGCCAGCATCTGGCCGGTCTGGTTGGCGTCGTCGTCGATCGCCTGCTTGCCGAGGATCACGAGACCCGGCTTTTCCTCATCGGCCACGGCCTTGAGGATCTTCGCCACGGCGAGCGGCTCGACGGTGCCTTCAACCTTGACGAGGATGCCACGGTCGGCGCCCATCGCGAGGCCGGTGCGGAGGGTTTCGGACGCCTGTGCGGGACCGATCGACACCACCACCACTTCGGTTGCCTTGCCGGCCTCTTTCAGGCGCAGGGCTTCCTCGACGGCGATTTCGTCGAACGGATTCATCGACATCTTGACGTTGGACAGTTCGACGCCCGATCCGTCGCTCTTGACGCGAACCTTGACGTTGTAATCGACCACCCGTTTGACCGCGACCAGAACCTTCATCGATCCTCTTTCGTGTGAGTTTTATTGTTTCAGAGCTTGCTCGGAAGCTTGGGCGCGGAACCTAAAGCCCCTGCCACACGGGGTCAACGCGCCAGACCCTAAAATCGAATGTCTCTAGGCCAGCCGATTTAGCCGAAATTACCGGTTCTGGCCGGGCACCCAGAGCACGTCGCCGGCGCCATTATCATTCTGCGAGCGGCTGGCGACGAACAGGAAGTCCGACAGCCGGTTCATATACTGGATACCAGCATCCGAGACCGGCTCATCGGGCTGGGCAGCGAGTTCCACCATGATCCGTTCCGCACGACGGCAAATCGTCCGGGCGACATGAAGGTGAGCGGCGGCAGGAGTTCCGCCAGGCAAAACAAACGAGGTCAGATCGGCCAACGGCGCATTGAGCATGTCGATGTCGTTCTCCAGCCGTTCGACCTGGCTGGCCAGCAGACGCAGCCGCTCGACCTTGCCCTCACGCTGCGGAACCGCGAGATCAGCCCCGAGATCAAATAGGTCGTTCTGGATCAATCCCAGCATCCCATCGAGCGATCGCGCATGGGCGAGATGCAGCCGGACGACACCGATCGCGGCGTTGGTCTCGTCCACTGTTCCATAGGCGCTGACGCGGAGATCGTATTTCGGCCGACGCTCGCCGGTGCCGAGAGCCGTCGTGCCGTCATCGCCGGTGCGGGTATAGATGCGGTTGAGAACGACCATCGAATTGATCCAGCGTCAGTTGAGGAATTTGCGTTAGCGGCCCATCGCCCAGACGGTGGCCATGGTGAGTATGATGGCGACGAATTGCAGCACCACGCGCCACCGCATTAGCTTTTGCGAGCGATCGGGCGAACCGCCACGCATCATATTGAAGAGGCCGAGCAGCAGGACCAGCGCAACGGCGCCGACCGCGATGGGGAGAATGATGTTGCTGAGCGTTGATGTCATATCGGCTACATAACACTGCGTCACAGGCTGCGCTATTGCCGGCCGTCAAAATGACTGGGCGATAAGCGCAGGCCGCAACGCAACGATCTGGCTTTTTCGCGTTAGATATCAGAAGCTAACATGACGACCGGTGATTTGCCGGCCGATCCCGAACCAGGTGGCATGTGAGACAGATACGCACCGTCTACGATGTCGTACTGGACGCCTTCTATACGTTTCTCGCCGATGACGGCTGGGCGATCGCCAGCCATATCGCCCTTTCCACCCTGATGGCGCTGTTTCCGTTCCTGATCGTGCTGGCCTCGCTGGCCGGCTTCTTCGGTTCCAAGGATCTCGCCGATCAGGCCGTCGGATTGTTGCTGGAAATCTGGCCGGATCAGGTGGCCGGCGCGCTATCTGGGCAGATCCACGACGTGCTGACCACCACCCGCGGCGATGCGCTGACCATCGGTCTCGTGCTCGCAGTGTATTTCGCCTCCAACGGCGTCGAGAGCCTGCGCGTCGCGCTGAACCGCGCCTATTCGGTGATCGAGCCGCGGCGCTGGTACTGGCTGCGGCTGGAGTCGATCGGCTACACGCTGGTCGCTGCCGTCACCGCGCTCGCCATGGCGTTCCTCATCGTGCTCGGCCCGCTGATGCTTGAAATCATCAGGCGCTATGTCCCGCTGATGGTCGAGAACAACGAGCGGCTGCTGACGGTGGCGCGTTACGGCATCACCATCGTCGCCATGGTGACCGCCTTGTTCATCCTGCATGCGTGGCTTCCATCAGGCCGCCGCACCTTCGGCCAAATCCTGCCCGGCATTATCTTCACCATGCTGGCGTCGCTGGCGTCCGGTATCGGCTTCGGTCTTTATCTGGCGCGCTTCGCCAACAACTACGTGACGATGTATGCCGGCCTGGCGTCGGTGATTATCGCGCTGGTGTTTCTGTACTTCATTGCGGCGATCTTCGTGTTCGGCGGCGAACTCAATGCCGCGATCATCAAGTCGCGGCTGCCCCACGGCGTCTCGCTTCAAGCAGCGCAGTCGCTAGCGCCCGCGGAGACACCGGTTTGATCAGGAACGCGTCGGCCCCCGCCTGACGCGATGCGGCTTCGTCTTCGCTGCGACCGGACACGCCGATGATCGCGACGCGGCCATGCGGCGCCTTCAACGCACGGATTTGCCGGATCGCCTCGACGCCATCGATGCCCGGCAGCACCATATCCATCAGCACCGCATCGAACGTGCCCTGCGCAACGCGCTCCGCCGCTGCTTCGCCACGACCGATGAACTCGGCCTGATGGCCGAGTTCGGTGAGAATGGCATTGAGTACGACACGACCGAACGGATTGTCCTCGACGCTCAAGACCCGCAGCGCCTGTCCCGGCGCAACAGACGCGTCATCGCTCGTCATGATGGTAATCGGGCCGCTCGTCTTGTCGAGCGCCACCGTGAGCGTGAACAGCGTTCCGCCACCACGGCGCTGCGCCACCGTAATGTCGCCACCCATGGCGCGGGCGAGTTGCTTCACCGACGACAGGCCGAGACCCGCGCCGCCGAAGCGCGAGGCGATCGACACATTGGCCTGCGAGAACGGTTTGAACAGCCGCTTGATCTCGGCCAGCGTGAGACCGATGCCGCTGTCGGAGACGGCAAAGGAGACGCCGACCTTGCCCGCCATGCGCACGGGCGAAACTTTCAGCGCCACATTGCCCTGCTCGGTGAACTTCACCGCATTGTCGATCAGATTTTCCAGCGCCGCGCGCAGCCGCACGGGATCGCCGACCACGAATACCGGCAATCTGTCGGAGATCGCGACCCGCGACAGCAGCCCCTTGGCAGCGGCGCGGCCCGCGAGCGAGTCGCCGATGTTGCGGGCAAGCGCACGCAGATCGAAGAAATCCTGCCGCAGTTCGAATCTGGATTTGCTGCTGCGCGCGGCATCGACGAACAGCGTCGCGAGACCTGCCAGATGTTCGGCGCCAGCTTTGATCGTCTCGACCCAGCGCCGCTCGCGCTCGTCGAGGTCGGAGGTGGCCAGCAGATCGCTGACCGCAAGAATGCCGGTCAGCGGCGTGCGCACCTCATGGGCGAACACCGCCAGCGCGGTTTCCACCATTGTATCGGCACGCACGGACCTGCGCTTGGCGCGCGGCTTCGGCGCGGGCTTCTTCACCGCACGCTTCTTGGCCACGCGTTTTTTCAGCGTTTGCTTGGTGCGCGTCCGCATCTTGCGCGGAGAGCGCGATGTCAGCGCCATATGTTGCCCACCCGTCCCGGAGGCACCATGCCACGGCGGGGCGCGCGGAGTCACGCAGCAGGCCAAGTCTAGCTTGCGAATTTCTTGCGGCGCGCTTGCGGCTAACTTGCGGCAGACGGGTCGGGCAGCCCGACCATGCGGCGGATATCCGCCGGTGTGGCGCCTTGCGCCCGCAACTCACGCAGGCTGGTCGAGCCGGTCGATTTGGACAGTTTAGCGCCGGTGCTATCGCGCACGAGCAAATGATGCCGATAGACCGGTTGCGGCAGGCCGAGCAATTGCTGCAGCAGCCGGTGCACGCTGGTCGACCAGAACAGGTCCTGGCCGCGCACCACATGGGTCACGCCCTGCAGCGCATCGTCGATCACGACCGAGAGATGATAGCTGGTCGGCGTTTCCTTGCGGGCCAGGATGACATCACCCCAAGCCTCCGGCTGCGCGGCGACGGTACCCGTCTCGCCGCCCGGACCCGTGCCCTGCTCGGTCCATGTGAGCGAACCGCTGACTGCAATGGCTGTGGCCATATCGAGCCGCAGCGCCATCGGGGCATCTGCCTGTCTGAGTTCGGCGACAGCCTGCGACGACAACGATCTGGCAATGCCTGGATAGAGAGGCGCACCGTCGGGATCGCGTGGCCATGAGCCTTTCGCTTCTTCGGCCGCGATCATACGTGCGATCTCGGCACGGCTCTCGAAGCTGGGATACAGCAGTCCCATGGCGGCGAGCCGCTCGGTCGCGGCGCGGTAGTCGGCGAAATGCTGCGACTGTCGCCGTACCGGCACCTCCCAGGCGATGCCGAGCCAGGCGAGATCCTCGTAGATCGCCGCCTCGAATTCCGGCCGGCAACGCGTGACATCGATGTCCTCGATCCGCAGCAGCAACCGCCCGCCGGCTGCCCGCGCCAGATCGGCATTCAGTAGCGCCGAATAAGCGTGGCCGAGATGCAAATGGCCATTGGGGCTGGGTGCGAAACGAAACAAGGGAGGACCGGTGTAATGCAAGCCATTTGCCTCAGTGATTTGTTTTCATATAACGCCGAGGCGTGACACCAGGAGGTCGGCGATGCGTGTGGGATTTGTTGAGTGGCCAGAAAACTTGATTGCCGACAGTGACCAATGGCGTAGTTTGGCAGACGATCTTTCCAAGGCGAAAATCGATATACTGATTACGAATGAGATGCCTTTCGGTCCGTGGATTGCATCAGCTCGGGATTTTGATCCGAAATTAGCCGAATACAGCATTGAGTGTCATCGGGCGGGCTTAACGGTACTCGAAAAGCTAAATTTCCCTGCGGTCATTTCTTCTCGGCCCGTTTGGGAGGGATCCCGGCTCGCAAATGAAGCTTTCTGCCTTGAAGGGGGAGAAATAAAGCACCTCCACACAAAGCAATATTTTCCCTCGGAGGCAGGTTGGTATGAGTCGAATTGGTACGCGACTCAGTCGCGCGAATTCGAGCCGGTCGTCGTTTGCGGTGTATGCGTAGGGGTGCTTCTATGCACGGAAGTGATGTTCAACGAACATGCTCGCCATTACCGCAAACAAGGCGCCGAGTTGATCGTTGTACCGAGAGCCACGGGAAGAACCTTGGACGTATTCCGCATCGCAGGCGCGATGGCTTCGATTGTTTCTGGCTGTTATGTCGTGAGTTCCAACCGCGTTGGACAAGGATCAAACGGGCCGACGTTTGGGGGCAAAGGGTTCGCATGCGGGCCGAATGGAGAATTGCTCGACATGACGTCTCCAGAAAAACCACTCGCGATAATCGAGCTTGATATCGCTTCCGTTAAAGAAAAACAGAAAAGCTATCCTTGTTACGTGACAGAGCCCGATTGATCAGCGCAGCACATTCCAGCCGGCCGGCAACGCGTGACATCGATATCCTCGATCCGCAGCAGCAATCGGCCGCGGACCTCGCGCGCCAGATCGAAATTCAGCAGCGCCGAAGCGGCGTGGCCGAGATGCAGATAACCATTGGGGCTGGGCGCGAAACGAAAAACAGGGGCCATCACAGGTTTGCTTAGATCACGTCGCGCGCGAAAGCACGCGTCAACCAGTCCATGAACACGCGCACCCGCGGCGAGAGCTGGCGATTGCGCGGATAGAGCAGCGACACCGGCGACGGCATCGGTGGATATTGCGGCAGCACCTCGACCAGCGTGCCGTCGGCGAGTTCATCCTTGATGCGATAGCGCGGCACCTGCACCAGACCGAAGCCGAGTTTCGCCATCGCCGCGTAATTGTCGGCGCTATTCACCGTGATCGCCACCGGCAACGTGACATGACGCAACGCACCGTTGTCCTGAAATTCCAGCGGCAGCACCGCGCCTGTCGCCGAGGAGTGATAGCCGACCATGCGATGACCTTCGAGCGCATCAATGGACAAAGGCATGCCCATGCGCGCGAGATAGGACGGTGCCGCGCAGGTGACTTCGTCCATCATCGTCAGCCGCCGCGCCACCATATCGCTGTCGCGGAGCTCGCCGACACGCACCACGCAGTCGATGCCCTCGCGGATCAGGTCGACCAGCCGGTCGCCCTCGCTGAGATAGAGCTGGATGTCGGGATATTCGGCGAGAAAGTCCAGCAGATGCGGCAGCACGAAATTACGCGCCAGCGTGCCATTCATATCCACCCGCAACGGCCCCTTGGGCTTGGCACCGCAAAAAGCGCTTTCGGCGTCTTCGAGATCGGCGATCAGCGTCAGGCAGCGCTGGTGATAGGCCTCGCCGTCCAGCGTCGGCCGCACCAGCCGCGTGGTGCGCTCGAGTAGCCGCACGCCGAGCCGTGCCTCGATCTGCTTGACCGCATCGGTGACGGTCGACCGCGGCAGGCCGAGATCCGCCGCCGCAGCCGTAAAGCTGCGCCGCTCCACCACCCGGGTGAACACCCGCATCGTCTCGAAACGGTCCATGCCTTTGTTCGTTAAATCCGAATTGTGATGCCAGATAATGTATCATTATCCGAAAAATAAAACGATCTAGATTTCCCTCATCAGAACGGCTCTGCCAGTCGGCCGCCCCAACGAGGAGAAGCGAAATGACCAACCCATCCAGCAAGGTAGCTATCGTCACGGGGGCGTCCCGCGGCATCGGCGCAGCCATCGCCGAGCGGCTGGGCCGCGACGGCTTCACGGTGATCGTCAATTACTCCGGGAGTGCCGCGCCGGCCGAAGCCATCGCGCAAAAGATCGAGGCGGCCGGCGGCCGCGCGCTCACCGCCAAGGCGGACGTCAGCGATCCCGCCGCCGTGCGCGGAATGTTCGATGCAGCCGAGACCGCCTTTGGCGGCATCGACGTGCTGATCAACAATGCCGGCATCATGAAGCTCGCCACATTCGCCAATGCCGATGATGCGTCCTTCGACCAGCAGATCGCGGTCAATCTGAAAGGCACGTTCAACACCATGCGCGAAGCCGCAAAGCGGCTGCGCGATGGCGGCAGGGTCGTGAACTTCTCCACTGGCGTCGTTGGCACCAAGCTTGAGAGCTACGGCATCTATGCCGCCACCAAGGCTGCGGTCGAAACCATGACGGGTATCATGGCCAAGGAAATGCGTGGCCGCTCGATCACCGTAAACGCCATCGCACCCGGCCCGACCGCAACCGACCTGTTCCTAAATGGCAAGTCACCGGAACTGATCGAGCGTTTCGCCAAGGCGACGCCAATGGAGCGTCTCGGCACACCCGAAGACATCGCCAATGCCGTTGCCTTCCTGGTCGGCCCTGAAGGCGGCTGGATCAACGCCCAGGTGCTGCGCGCCAATGGCGGGCTTGTGTGAGATTAGAGCGACTGCCGTGCTCTATTTCTTCTTCCAGGCGCGGTAGTCGCTTTCGACCAGTTCTGACATGGTCTCAGCGGCCCTGCCGAGCCATCCCGGAGGGCGCTTCTTGAGATCGGCGCGCAAAGCCCTTGCGCCGATCTTGCCCGCGACATGAATGGCAGCGAGGTCCTGCCCCATCGCGTTCAATAGCTGCGTGGTCAGTTTGGCCAGCTCAGCGCCCGGACTCTTGCCAAGTTCAATCTTGCGGGAGTCCGGTGCAAGCCGGCGGATCACGAACTTGCCGTCAATGGCCAGAAACGGATCCGGCGCGCGATAGCGTCCAAACGCCAGAGCGTGAAGATGCGAGACTCCGGATTTTGACCCATGCGCCCACAGCCAGGCCGAAGGGACGAGCGCCTTTGCCTCCCTCAGGCAGAAGCCGCCTTCTGCAGTGGCGACGGCCACGTATCGTGGCCGTCCGAGGCCGCCGGTGCCCGCGACACGGCTGCCAAATCTCTCGATCGTTGCGCCCTTTAGCGACCTTTTCAGTGCCTTGACGACCTTTGCAGGCGGCTTGGCGGTCGGATACTTCTTCACCTCGTTCCAGAATTTTGCCGGCTTCTTGCGTGCGCGAACGGCATAGGGCCGCATCCAGAATTCGCGTTGATCCAAGAGTGCCGGATGCGGATCGGTAAGGCCTTTGCGGTAGCCGGCGAGAATGGCACGCGAGATCGTCGCTCGCCCAAGCTTCATGCCCGGCGCGAGCTGCGCGCTGGTCGCAAGACGAACGAGATCGAACAGATACGGCATCTTCGCCGCCTCATCGAAATCGTTGATGCCCCATACGAGACGCCCTTCGGCATCGCGCCAGGTGCCGTAATTCTCGAGATGCACGTCTCCGACGCACAGGACATGCGGCGCGTCACATAAAATCGCGCAGAGTTCTTCGATCTTCTTTGCCCACCGAAAATACGTGCCACGCAAAAAGACAAAGGAGTCCTCGCGCATCAGCCTGTGCTTGAGCTTGAGATCCTTTTCCACGACGTCGCACTGGTCGCGCAGCCAGTCCTCATATGCACTGTTATCTTCGCGGAAAGACATCTGGGCCTCACGGTCGCTCAGAAACAATCAAAAGATGTATTCAATGTAAAATGCACCATAAGGCGGTGCAACGAAACCGGCTACGGCAAAATTTGCGGCGCCGAACGCAACGCCGGGTATCAGAGGACACCCGGCGTTTTGAATTCTCGGTCGAAGGCGCGCCTCAGGACTCGGCGCGGCCGCTCTGGATCACCACCACGCGGCTGCCGATCTTCACGCGGCTATAAAGATCGACGATGTCCTGGTTCATCAGCCGGATGCAGCCGCTGGACACCGCGTGGCCAATGGTCTCGGGCTCGGTGGTGCCATGGATGCGGAACATGGTGTCGCGGTCGCCCTGATAGAGATACATCGCACGCGGCCCGAGCGGATTATCGATGCCGCCCTCCATGCCGCCCGCCATCTTGCGATAGCGCGCGGGTTCGCGGTTCATCATGTTTTCCGTCGGGGTCCAATGCGGCCACTCGGCCTTGCGCTTGATCACGGCAGCGCCGGCAAAAGCGAGGCCGGCCTTGCCGACGCCGATGCCGTAGCGCATCGCCTTGCCGTCGCCTTCCACGAGATAGAGATGACGCGCGGCCGTATCGACCACGATGGTGCCGACGGGCTCCTTGGTGCGGTAGGCGACGCGCTGACGCAGCATCGCCGAATCGATTGCGGAGACGTCGATGGCCGGCAGCGTGTGCCCGCCGTCATTCAACTCGGCATAGCTGGCGGACGGACCACCAAAGCCGGTGGATGACATCATCCCACCGCTGCTTGCACATCCTGCCAGCACAGCGGGCAACATCAAAAGCGCCAGAAGGCGCAGCCCGCGTGATCCACCGAAACCTGTCATTCCCAACCCTTACTGCAACGCGCCCAACGCGGACGACCCGCACCTCATACAGGGCTGAGCGATCAAATCAGGCTCAACAGCGTGTCATTTGGCTCATGGAACAGCTCTGCGATGCACTTTGCGCGTCGCTGTGGTGATCGCGCCACAGCCGCGCAGGCTCACGAATAACCTCAGGTTGATCAATCACCTCTGAGGGTCAGCCAGCGCGCAGCACGATCCTGGCCACGGAACCGCAGCGACGATGCCAGCCGACGCGTGCCGAAGCGCTCCACCATGGGTCTCGCCAGCCTCGTTGAGACCGGCGACATTGAGGACCGCGCCATGGCAACGCGATTCAGCACGATGTGGTCCCACAACTATCAATGCGCAGACGGTCGCTACGAACGCCACGCGCATGACGAGATCGATATGATGTCCGTTGGCGGGACGACCTGCCCGATGAAGTACACGCGCATTGTAATGCGAAGCACTTGCAGCTGGATTTCACGGCTTGCATCGTTGTAACCGGCATATTAGAGCACACAGCCGCGTGAGACTTCGCGTTACCCCAACGAGATTTTCAGATGACAAGCGTTCGCAGTCTTGCGCAAGGCAGCATTGCCGTTGGCCTGCTGGTCCTCGGTATGAAATACGCCGCCTATCATCTGACCGGCAGCGTCGCACTGCTGTCCGACGCGATTGAAAGCATCGTCAATGTTGTGACGGCCATCGTCGTTTTGCTTGCGACCACGCTGAGCGCGAAACCGGCTGACGACGATCATCCCTACGGTCATCATAAGGTTGAATATTTTTCGGCCGTGCTCGAAGGCGTGCTGATCGTGCTCGCCGCGATCCTGATCCTGCGTGAAGCTTATCAAGGCTATCTGACGCCGCGACTCGTCGAAGCGCCCTGGGTCGGGCTGCTCGTCAACGCAGCGGCGAGCATCATCAATGCCGGTTGGGCATGGGTGCTGATCAGGCAGGGTCGCATCCACCGCTCGCCCGCCCTCATAGCAGACGGCCGCCATTTATTGTCCGACGTGTATTCTTCGATCGGCGTTCTCGGCGGCGTCGGAGTAGCCGCACTGTCGGGGATCGCGATTCTCGACCCAATCCTTGCGGCGCTGGTCGCGCTCAACATCCTGTGGGCCGGTTGGGGCCTGATGAAGGAGTCGCTCAGCGGATTGATGGATGAGGCCATCCCGCCAGCCATGCTCGCGAGCATCAAGCAGACCATATCGGCCCATGCCGACGGCGCCATCGAGGCCCATGACCTGCGCACCCGCCGCGCCGGCAGCATGACCTTTATCGATTTCCATCTGGTGGTGGCAGGATCGACCACCGTGAGCGCCGCGCACGACATTTGCGACAAGCTCGAGACCGCGATCCGCCAGGAGATCGGCGAGGCTCTGATCACCATCCATGTCGAACCCGACGACAAGGCCAAACATTCCGGCATCGTGGTTCTCTGACCTGGATCAACGGATCCGGTCACGAACGGCTTTGACAGGTTCCGCCCCCGTGTTAATCGGGAGGCGAGGATCGTTCCTGTGACACATGTTTCGCGCAAACGCTGGTTTGGGGCCGTGGCATCTTTGGCCGCTGCCTATGCGCTTGTGCTCAATGTCGTGCTCTCCAGCCTGTTGCTCGCCGCGATCTCGCCGACCGCGCAGGCCGCAGGCTTCGAGCTCTGCCTCACCCATCCCGACCTTGCCGCATCCCCGGACGACGCCGGCAAGACCACTGGCGCTCCTGCGGTGCATTGCCCGGTCTGCGTCGGCACCCATGCGCCGGGGGCCCCGCCTGCCTCCGCGACTTTCCTCGTCTCACGCATCGCCATCGCGATCGTTCCCGTGGCTGCCCTCGATGATCGCATCATCGCGGAAGCCGCAACCTCCGACCACCGGGCCCGCGCGCCACCGCGCCTGAGCTGACGTTCCACGCCGTCAGACGCCGCGCATCAACGCGCGCGTTGCTCAGTTCAATCCCGGTGGAGTTTTCCCCATGCTATCCGTTTCCATGCGGCTGCGCAGCGCCCTGCTCGCATCCGCGGCCACGCTCATCTCAGGCGCGGCATCAGCCCAATCGGCCCCCTTCACTTCGCTTCCGGCGGTCACCGTCGATGCGCCCGCACAGCAGCGCGCTGTCGCCTCGCGCAAACCGCGCCAAACTCAAATTGCGCCGAACGCCCGCGCGGCCCGTACCGGCCCTGCGGCAACGCCAACACCTGCTGGCGCACAGGCTCCGAGCGTCCCGGGCGCCCTCACCGTGCTCACAGCCCAGCAGGCGCTGCGCGAGATCCAGCAGACGCCGGGCGGCGTCGCGCTGGTGACCGCAGATGCGTGGCGAACATCGACGCCCTCGAACACCATCAAGGACATCCTCGATTATGTGCCGGGCGTGTTCGCGCAGCCGAAATGGGGCGACGATACCCGCCTGTCGATCCGCGGATCGAGCCTGTCGCGCAATTTCCATCTGCGCGGCGTGCAGCTCTATATGGACGGCATCCCGATCAACACCGCCGACGGCTATGGCGATTTCCAGGAGATCGATCCGACCGCCTATAAATATGTCGAGGTGTTCAAGGGCGGCAACGCATTGCGCTTTGGCGCCAATTCGCTCGGCGGCGCGATCAATTTCGTGACGCCCACCGGCCGCGACCCATTCGTAAATGGCGCGTCGGTCGACATGGGCGCTTTCGGCTTCCGTCGCCTGCAGGCCAACACCGGCGGCGCCAATGGTCCGTGGGACGGTTTCATCACGGCCTCGACGCAATCCGCCGATGGCTTCCGCGATCACAGCTACGGCGAGGCGACGCGCGTCAGCGGCAATGTCGGCTACCAGTTCTCGCCGGATTTCGAGACGCGGTTCTATCTCAATGCCAACAGCGTGCGGCAGCGCATTCCCGGCTCGGTCAGCAAAGACAGCGCGCTGAATTCGCCGACCACCGCGGCGGCCAGCAACCTCACCGGCGACCAGCAGCGCAACATCGACACCGTGCGCCTTGCCAACAAAACCACCATCCGGCTCGACAACACCACGATCGACTTTGGCGCCTTCGCCGTCGACCGGCACCTGATGCATCCGATCTTCCAGTATCTGGACTACAGCTATCAGGACTATGGCGGCTTCGCGAAAGTGACCGACGACCGCAATATTGGCGGCTATCGCAACGTGTTTGTCGCGGGCGTGAATGTCATCAACGGCCGCATCGACAACAACCAGTATGTCAATGTCGCCGGACAGAAGGGCGCGTTGACGTTCTCGTCCATCGATCGATCGAAGAACACCTCGGTCTACGCGGAAAATTCGTTCTATTTCCTGCCGACTGTCGCTGTCATCGGTGGCACGCAATTCCTTTATGCGACGCGCGACAGACAGGATCGTTTGAAGCCCAATGGTATCGACGGATCGGGCTCGACCGAATTCAACCTGTGGAGCCCGAAAGGTGGACTGCTGTGGAACATCGATCCGACCTGGCAGGCTTACGCGAACGTCTCACGCAGCGCCGAAGTGCCAAGCTTTGGCGAAAGCTCCAACGGCCCGGGCATCCCGACGATCCCCTTCACCAGCATCCGGCCACAGCGCGCCACAACCTATGAGATCGGCACGCGCGGGCGACGGCCGGACCTGACATGGGAGCTGACTGGCTACCGCGCCAACATCACCGACGAATTGCAATGCATCTATAGCGCCTTCGGAAATTGCAACGTCACCAATGCGGATCGTACGATCCATCAGGGCATCGAGGCCGGTCTCGGCATCGCTGTCTTCAAGGGCATGTTCGACGCCTCGCCGCAGCCGGACAAGCTCTGGCTCAACATGGCCTATACGTTCAACGACTTCCGCTTCGACAATGACGCGACTTTCGGCAACAACCTGCTGCCGGGCGCGCCGCGGCATTATCTGCGCGCGGAACTGCTCTACAAACACGCCAACGGCTTCTATCTCGGTCCCAATGTCGAATGGGTGCCGGAATCCTACTATGTCGACAGCGCCAATACGCTGAAGACCGAGCCCTATGCGCTGCTCGGCCTGAAAGCCGGCGTCGACAATGGCGGCACTTACTCGGGCTATATCGAAGCACGTAACGTGCTCGACACCCGCCACATCGCCTCCGCCAGCATTCTCAATCAGGCCACGGCGACGTCACCGCTGTTCGAACCCGGCACCGGCCGCGCCATCTATGCCGGCGTCAAGGCGAGGTGGTGAAGATGACGATTTCCGCTATGCTTCAATCCACGAAAGGACGTTCCATGACCAACCGCTCCATGCTGTTGCTTCTCGCTGCGCTGGGCGCAGTGACATCGCCTGCTTATGCCCATGTCTTCGTGCAGAGCGGCCCGGCCACGGTCGGCGGCTCCTATCGCGCGGTGCTCGCCGTACCGCATGGCTGCGGCGCCTCGCCCACGACAAAGATCACCGTGCAGATTCCGGAAGGCATGATCGCGGTCAAGCCGATGGCGAAGCCGGGCTGGACCATCGCAGTAAAGAAAGGCGCCTATGCGCAAACCTACGATTTCATGCACGGCATGAAGGCGTCGGAAGGCGTCAAGGAAATCACCTGGACCGGCAAACTCGACAACGACCTCTATGACGAGTTCGTATTCTCGGCCTACCTGCCTGCCGCATTGAAGGCCGATGCACCGCTGTATCTGCCAACACTGCAGAGCTGCGAGCAGGGCTCGGAAGACTGGGCGCAGATCCCGGCTGCGGGGCAGGATCCGCACAGCCTGAAATCACCGGCGCCGGCCGTGCGCCTTGCCGCGGCATCACCACATGATGCAATGGCGCAGATGGCCGGCATGGTCCATGCGGGCGACTTGATGATCATGACGCCCTGGACGCGCGCCACACCGCCCGGCGCCAAAGTGGCCGGCGGCTATCTCACCATCACCAACAGCGGCAAGACCAGCGACAAGCTGCTCGGCGGGACATTCACCGGCGGCAGCCGCATCGAGGTGCATGAGATGAGCGTGACCGATGGCGTGATGAAAATGCGCCCGCTCAATGAGGGGCTCGAGATCAAGCCCGGCGCCACCGTGAAGCTCGAGCCCGGCGGCTATCATCTGATGCTGATGGATCTCGCCAAGCCGTTCGCCAAGGGCGACAAGGTGAAGGTGCAGCTACAGTTCGAGAAGGCCGGCAAGGTGGACATCGAACTCGACGTCAACGCCGTTGGCGCCTCGGCACCGGCCGGCGGCGGACACGCGCACTGATCGCGTCGAGATGCTGCGCACCGCACATGTTGCGGTGCGCCTGATGTCTAGGACGAGACCGCGATTGGGTCGGGTGCACCTATCTGGATTGTCTTGACTGCACCGCAATGGGCGCAGCCGAACAGCCTGGTCTCGAAACCCTGGGATCGTTCGATCCCCTGCAAGGACGTGCGCGTCTTGCACTGGTCGCATTTCAAGTGGCTGGTGCGGATATTGTCATTGCCGAACGGCATGGCACGATGAGGCATGTCAGAACTCTTGACGACAAACAGTCCGCCCCGTTGCGAACTGTCAAATGGTGCACGTGACAATGACATTGACCTGCAATTGATGTGAATCAGGCCAGCACGAATCAGAAGTCGCTTCGCTCATAATATTTAGCTAATTCTGATAGCTTGCAATTCTGAATGTCTCAATTTTTTGTCAGTGCTCCCTCACGCAACGGTCTGGCATGCAATCCACCATCGTTGCAGGCCGCGGCTCTACCTGGCGTTAATGCAGCCGGGGAGCTTTCAACATTTTGGAGCGGTCCGTGGATACCAGTTCGACATCGAATGTATCGCCACCGCGATAGAGCGTCAGTGGCACATCGACACCGGCCGGACCTAGCGCCCAGAGCGCGCGATAGAACTCGACGGAATCGGATACCTCCTCGCCGTTGACGGCAAGAATCACGTCGCCGGTCTTGAGCTCGGCCCGGGCCGCGGGCCCCTTCTTGGCGATCCCGACCACGACGACCTTGTCCTCGACCTCGGCGGCATACAGCCCGAGCCACGGCCGCGGCGGCTTGTTGGCACGACCATAGGTCTTGAGATCGTCGAGGACCGGCTTCAGCAGGTCGATCGGCACGACCATGTTGAGATGCTCGTTCTTCCCGCCATGCTCGCGCTCGATCTGCAGCGAGCCGATGCCGATCAGTTCACCCTTGGCGTTGATCAGGGCGGCACCGCCCCAGTTCGGATGCGCCGGATGCGTGAAAATCGCGTCGTCGAGCAGGTATTCCCAATAGCCGGCAAATTCCTGTGTCGCGGCGATCTTGCCGGCCACGGACCGCGTGCGTCCGCCGACGCCGCCGACCACCACGCGATCGCCGATCTTCGCGCTCGCCGACTCGCCGAGCGGCAGCGGCGCGATGTCGATTTCGCCGAGCGCCTGTACGAGTCCGAAGCCGCTTTCCTGATCGACGCCCAGCGCCGTGCCCTGCACCACGCGGCCGTCGCCAAGATGCACCCAGATCGTTTCGGCTTCGGTGATGAGATAGCCGATGGTGAGGATGAGACCGTCACCGATCAGCACGCCATTGCCGGCGCGCTCGGTGCCGAGCGTTTCTGCCGTGAAAGCATCTTCCGGGATGATGCAATGCAGCCCAACCACCGCGTCCAGCGCCTGTTCGAGGTCGAAGCCGTAATCCTCAGCACGCGGCTGCACGCCAGGGGGCACTTTCCATTCGGTCAGTGAAGGCATGCAAAATCTCCTTTGTCCGGAATGGCCAGTCCCCGCCATATAAGAACCGATCGCGGACGCGGAAGTCCAGCCTGTGAACTTAGCGGCCCTGCGGCGTTTGGTTACGCACCGTGACGTTGTGCGAGCCACGCCAGCAGCACCGCATTGACCTCGCGCGGATAGCAGTGGCTGAGATCGTCGATCTCGCGATAGGTGACATCGGCGCCGGCGATCGTGAGCGCCTGCTGCGCCTCGCGCGCGGTCTGCACCGGAAACATCCAGTCGAGACGGCCATGGACGAGATGGATGGGAAGTCCGCGCAGGCGATCTGCATCGGCGAACTGCGCCATCAGCGGATGGAAGGTCGAGGCCACCGGAGCCAGATGGGTGAAGGGCGACTCGGCGCGGAGGCCGCTGACATAACAGAAGGTGCCGCCATCGCTCATGCCGGTCAGCAGCAATTGCGCGGGATCGATGTGCCAGCGCGACTGCACCAGTTCGAGAATGCGCGAAAGATTCGGCGTATCGGCATCGTCGCCCATCAGCGCCCAGGTGCTGCCGATCGCCGTCGGCGCGATCACGATCGCACCGGAGCTGCGGGCATCGGCGAGCCAGCTCCACAAGAAAGCCCGGCCGTTGCCGCTGCCGCCATGCAGCGCCATCACCAGCGGCCAGGCACGATCCGGCGTGTAGGTTTCCGGCACATACATCGAGAAACCGCCGCGACGTCCGGGCTCGCCGTCATGAATGACGCCCGTATTCTCTGCCGAAGGCGAGGCCAGTCGTTCGAGCAGTGCCGTGTTCTCGCGCATGTCAGGCGGAAGAAAGAACGTACTCACAGGCGGCAGCCGCGCCACCGTGGCATAAAGCGCCTCCTGCGCGCGCGTGGCGTGACGTAGCGCACGAAACACCATCGGCAGATCGCCCCCAGGCTGCTGGGCCGCGCGCAGGCCGGTAAAGGCTGTCAGCGCCGCGTCGCTCGCCGCATCGAGATGAGCCCGCAGATCACTAAAATCATCCGGCCATGCGTTGAGCTCTGCGCGTACCGCCTTGAGCGCCTGATCGGGCTCGCCCACCGCTTCCATGACGGCACCGAAAGTCGGCGGATGCAGATTGCGCGCAACGAATTGCAGCGCCTCAAGCGACTGCAGCAGCGGCGGCAACAGCACCACGATATCGTCGACGACAATGTCGCTCATCGGAAACTCCGGGCAAATCGTTTGGCCCTATCAACCCAGGACCGAGCGAGAGGCCAAAGACCATACTGATACGACGGCAAAGCGGCCATCTCCGCGCCCTGCGAGATCTGTCAGCCCTAGCTACTGATCATCCAAATCGCCCACATCCGACAAAATCGCCGCAACGCAACATTGAAATACCGTGGACTTTCCGATTTTGTATACATATACAAAATCCATGAGCATCAGCCCGATCGCCGCCCGGCCCTATCTGAGAGACGAAGTCTATACGGCCTTGAAAGTTCGGCTGGGGGTGCGCGCGGCCGGCCTCACGGCCCCCTTGCGACTTCGAGAAGAAGAGCTTGCGGCAGAACTCGGGGTCAGCCGGACTCCCGTACGCGAAGCCATGCGCAGGCTCGAACAGGAAGGGCTGATCACGTTTCGTCCGCGCCGCGGCGCGCGGCTGATGCCGACATCGCTGCCGGAATATCTCGAATGGCTGTCGATCCGGGAAATGCTGGAAGGTCTGGCAGCGCGTGAAGTGGCCCTCAACGGTGCGAACGATGTCGCGCTCCGCCTGCGGGCCGTGTTCGCCGGTTTCGATGAAGCCGGCGCGCTGGCACGCCCCGCCGAATATGCCGCTGCCAACACGGCCTTTCATGCGCTGATGATCAAAGAGAGCGGCAACGCCCTGCTCGGCAAGACATGGGACTCATTCGGCCATCTGAAAATGGCGGGACTGCGGTTCATCGAGCGTCTCAATCGCGGCTCGCAATCGTTTCATGAGCACCACGACATCATCGACGCGATCGCACAGCGCGATCCCGACCGCGCAGAAACACTCGCGCGACGGCATGTCCGTCTGCTGCGCGACCAGGCAGCGGCGTCGTTGAAAGAATTCGACCTCCACGAACAGAATGAGACCACAACATGATCTTCCTGACTTTTGCAGCCGCAGACGGATCGCATCTCGGCCTCTTGATCGATGACAATGTTCTCGATCTGACGAAGGCGTGGCCCGCCGCAGGCCAGGCCTCCGCGCCACGCCATGTCGGCGATCTCGCCGAAGCCGGCGAAGCGGGGCTCGCTATCGTGCGTGATCTCGCATCCACCGCGAATGCCGCGAACCTTGCTGCGCTGGCCTCGCTGACGCTGATGGCACCGATCCCGCGGCCGAAGAAGAACGTTTTCTGCGTCGGCCGCAATTACAAGGACCATATCGACGAAGGGATGCGCGCGCAGGGCAAGGCACCCGCCCCGCTGCCAAGCGTGCCGGAATTCTTCACCAAACCGCCGACCGCCGTGATCGCTTCAGGTGAAACGATTCCGCAGCATGCCAATGTCACCGAACAACTCGATTACGAAGTCGAGCTCGCCGTCATCATCGGCAAGCCGGGCAGCAACATTTCCGCGCAGAACGCCTTCGATCATGTGTTCGGCTATTCGATCATCAACGATATCACCGGTCGCGACGTGCAACGCCGTTACGGCCAGTGGTTCAAAGGCAAGGGCCTCGATCGCTCCTGCCCGTTCGGGCCGGTTGTGGTCCATGCGTCCGCGCTGCCGAATGTTGCCGACCTTCGGATCTTCAGCACGGTCAATGGCGAGGTACGCCAGGACAGCCGCACCAGCCGCATGATCTTCGATATCCCAGCCATCATCGAACATCTGACGCGCGGTCTCACGCTGGAGCCCGGAGATGTGATCGCCACCGGAACTCCGTCCGGGGTCGGCTATGCGATGACGCCGCCGCGCTTCCTGCTCAAGGGGGATCGCGTCACAGCCGAGATCGAGGGCATCGGCATCCTGTCCAACAGCATCGTGGCCTGACACGGCAACGCACTCGCCAAAACAAGGAAAACAACATGAGTGACTCCCGGACATTCCGTGTTCAGCGTGCGACGTCGGACTTTCGCTGGCCGAATGACGCGCGCATCGGCATCGTCTTCAACCTGGCCTACGAAGCCTGGTCGCCTGGCAAGGCACCGGGTATCGGGCCGATGGGCAACGTGTTGCAGCCCGGCTTTTTCGATACCAACGCACATTCCTGGGCAAGCTACGGCGCCGTGCGCGGCATCCAGCGCCTCACGCGCATCGCCGCCGCAAACAATGTGAAGACCAGCATCATGGTCAACGGCGTGCTGGCCGAGACCCACCCGACCGTGCTGAAGGAGCTTCATGCCGCTGGTCACGAGATCGTGGCGCATTCCTATGGCATGGATGTCATCCCGGTCTATTTCGACGAGGCCGGTGAGCGCGCCAATATCCGCCGCACCGGTGACCTCATCGCCGCCGTCACCGGCGAACGTCCGAAGGGATGGATCAGCCCGCGTGGCACCGGAAGCCCGATTTCGCCAAAGCTGCTCGCTGAGGAAGGCTATGTCTGGTTCGGCGACTGCAATGACGACGACCTGCCCTCGATTATCACGCAGAAAGATGCGCCGGACCAACGCATCGTCGGCATTCCGCTGACGATGGACGTTAACGATCTGCCGCACAGCATCCGCTACGGCAATGCGCCGGCAACGCTGATCGACCAGTTCCGCGCCATCCTCGACAATGCAAGCCAGGCCGACGCGGCACCGTTCATGCTTGATGTCACCGCGCACACCCATGTGTTCGGTCGGCCGGCAGGCGCATGGGTTTACGACGCCATGATCAAGCTGGCCCGCAAGCGCGACGATGTCTGGATCGGCACGCGTATGGAGATTGCCGAATACGCGCTGGCGCAGGGCCGGTGGTTCAAGGACGAGGTGTTCTGAACCACACCCGTTGAGGGGGCGCTAAAGCCTCCCGAAAAGAATATCGAGGAGGAATATCATGACGCACTTCTTCAAGCGCGCATCCAGCGCGGTCGTCATCACCGCAGCGCTGCTGACGGCGATCAGTCCCGCCGTCGCCCAGCAGCCCTATCCGGCGCAGCCGGTGCGCCTGCTCGTCGCTTTCGCGCCCGGCGGCCCCGCCGATATCATCGCCCGCATTGTCGGACAGAAACTGAACGACCAGTGGCGCGAACCCGTCGTGATCGAGAATCGCGGTGGTGCCGGCGGCAATATTGCGGCTGCCGCTGCTGCAAGAGCCGAACCCAATGGCTATACCGTGCTGGTGACAACAAGCGCATTCGCCGTCAATCCGAGCCTGTCGGCTAAGGCCGGCTATTCGCCGGATGAGTTCAAGACCGTGGTGGTCGCGGCGACCACGCCCAATCTGATCGTCGGCGCACCGAATCTCACAGCATCGACCCTGCGCGAGGTAATTGCCTCTGCCGCCAAGGAAAACTTCACCTATGGCACCGCCGGTGTCGGCACCACGCCGCATCTGTCGGCCGAGAAAATATTCAAGCTCAACGCCAAGGCCAACATCGTGCATGCGCCATTCACGGGTGCAGGTCCCGCGCTAAATGCGGTGATGGGCGGTCACACGCCTCTGGCCAGTGTCGCCTTGCCCGCGGCGATGGAGCTGGTGAAGGGCAAACAGGTGAAGGCGCTGGCCGTGACAAGCCGCGAGCGTATGCCATCGCTTCCGGATGTCCCGACCGCGCGCGAGCTCGGACTGAGTGACGACGAGGATGCAACCTGGGTGGCATTCCTGGTGCCGGCCAAGACGCCGCAGGCAGTCATCGACAAGCTCAACGCCGACGTGAACAAGACGCTCGCAGATGCAGGTGTTCGCGAACAATTCGACCGCATCGGCTTCGCGGCCGTTGGCGGTTCGGTGACCGACTCCCAGAACTATGTGCGTGGAGAGATCGCCAAATGGGGCGATATCATCCGCAAGCTCGAGCTGAAGCAGGAATAGCGATCTTGGCGTAGCGCCCAACGACGCCTACGGATCCAGTTCCGTATCCCAGTAGAGATAGTCCAGCCAGCTGCCGTGCAGATAGTTCGGCGGAAACAGCCGGCCGTTGCGATGGAGCTGGTGCACCGTCGGCGCGAAGGCCGTCTGGCGCGGGAACATGCGCGCCTGCTGCGTGGTCATGTTGCCCTTGCGCAAATTGCAGGGCGAGCAGGCCGCAACAACGTTCTCCCAGGTGGTCTGCCCGCCCTTGGAGCGCGGAACGATGTGATCGAAGGTCAGATCGTCATGCGAGCCGCAATACTGGCAGGAGAAGCGGTCGCGCAGGAAAACGTTGAACCGGGTGAAGGCGGGATGCGTCGTCGGCTTCACGAACGACTTCAGCGACACCACGCTGGGCAGCTGGAATTCGAACGAAGGACTCCGCACCGCGTGATCGTAGTGCTCTACGATATTCACACGGTCGAGAAACACTGCCTTGATCGCGTCTTGCCACGACCACAGCGACAGTGGGTAGTAACTCAGCGGCCGGAAGTCCGCATTGAGGACCAGAACCGGCCAACCGCCTTGCGAGACATGTGCGTTCAAGTAACGCTCCTGACCCCCACATATGGCTGCGAAGCAACCTGTCTCCACATACTACAGGCAGCGTGACAGGGTTGTGAAGGGCATAGGGCAGACCTTATCCCCTCACAAAAGCGCCGGGTTGGGTCGCTTTTCTGGGAACTGCGGGTGGTCTGTCGCAGCGCCTGCCGCTAAACCCCGTGGCGCGCGCCCGGTTCGCGGCCGCGAATACCGGACGCTGCCCGATGGTCCCTTCCTCCCGCTATCTCGAGGCCCCGCAACGGCTGCGCGCCTTCGTCCGCGCGCATGAAACCAGCCTTGCGATTCTGGCAGCGCTGATCGGCGTGATCGGGGGTCTCGTTGTGGCCGCCATGAGCGCTGCGGTCAGCGTCCTTCACGCCGTGTTGTTCAATCTGGAATGGGGCCAGCGGCTCTCCAGCCAGTTCTGGATCGATCCGGTGCGCGCGCTTCTGGTTCCCACCTTTGGCGGGCTGCTGCTGGGGGTCGCCTTCCTGCTTCTGTTGCGCTGGCGACCGGCCCGCGAGGTCGACCCCATCGAGGCCAACGCGCTCCATGGGGGGCGGATGTCGTTCCGCGGCAGCATCATCGTCGCGCTGCAAACCGTGTGGTCGAGCGGCGTCGGCGCCTCGGTCGGTCTCGAGGCCGGCTACACCCAGCTCGCCAGCGGGCTCGGTGCCTCCATCGGGCGCGCCTTCCATCTGCGGCGCGGCGACCAGCGCGTGATGGTCGGCTGCGGTGCGGCGGCCGCGATCGCCGGCGCATTCGGCGCGCCGCTGGCCGGTGCATTTTATGCCTTCGAACTCGTCATCGGCGGCTACACATCGGCGAGCCTGATGCCGGTCGGCATCGCCGCAGTGATTGGCTATTTCGTGGCCCATGCCTTCGATCCGCTGTCGCTTGGCGTCGTTGCCGGCCGATTCGGCGACGTGCTCGGCCGCGATCTCGCAGTGGCGGCCCTGCTCGGCGTCTTCGCCGCGACCTATGGCATCGGCATCATGCGTGTCGTCGCCTGGACCGAAGCGCTGCTCACCAAAATCAAATTGTGGCCGCCGCTGCGTCCAGCGCTGGGCGGGCTGCTGGTCGGCCTGATGGCGCTGCTGACGCCGCAAGTCATGGCATCCGGACACGGCGCGCTGCATTTCGGCGGCATGACGGCCTATCCGGTCGCATTGGTTGCCTTTGTGATGGCGCTGAAAACGCTCGCCTCGATCGTCTCGCTCGGCACCGGTTTTCGTGGCGGTCTGTTTTTTGCCACGCTGTTTCTCGGCGCACTCGGCGGCCATCTGTTCGCGGTCGGCTTCAATGCGATCGGCGCCGGCTTCACCATCGATCCCGCCGTCTACACCATCATCGGCATGAGCGCGCTGTCGGCCTCGGTGATCGGCGGGCCGCTCACCATGTCGTTCATCGCGCTCGAATCCACCGGCAATCTCTGGCTCACCACCGCGGTGCTGGTGGCCGTCATCATCTCCACCCAGATGACGCGCGAACTGTTCGGCTACTCCTTCGCCACATGGCGCCTGCATCTGCGCGGCGAGACCATCCGCAGCGCCGCTGACGTGGGCTGGATCCGCGATCTCACTGTCAAGCGACTGCTCCGCCCGGACGTGCCGACTGTCGACTCCACCATGCCGCTCGACGAATTCCGCGAGAAGTTCCCGCTCGGCTCGAAGACCCAGGTCGTCGCCGTCGATCCCGAAGGCCGCTATGTCGGCCTCGCCATCGTCGCTGAAGCGCATTCGCCTGATGTGGCAGCGTTCCGGCTCGACAGCCTGCTGCATTGTCGCGACGTCGTCCTGCATCCCGACATGAACATCCGCGACGCCATGGTGGTATTCGAGGGCGCCGAAGCGGAATCGCTGGCCGTGGTCGAGCCAGAAAGCCACCGCGTGCTCGGCACGCTCTCGGAAGCCCATGCGACACGGCGCTATGCCGAAGAGTCCGAGCAGCGCCGCCGCGAAGCGATCGGCGAGATGTAACGGTCTGTCGTCAGCCGTCCGTGAGCGACAGTATGTGCCCCTGATCAGGGGGCACCTGCCCCGCCAGCGTATCGCGATAGATTGCCTCGACAGCCACAACGCCACGGCTCTCGACGATCGCGAGCGATTGTTCCAGCAATGGTATGAAGCCGGACCACGCCGCGTTGAACCGGGTATCGATGCCGCCCGGTCCCCATTCTTTGGCGCGCTTGCGGATCTGGTCCGGCGCGAAGAACCATGAGGGCTTGGCGCCGGGAAGCTCCTCATCCACCGCTGCATCCTGATGGGTAAGCCCGACACGCCCGCTATAGACGAGCTTGTCGTTGAAATGCCGATGTAGCCGGCCGCGCAGGTCGGCATTCCCGGCCATATCGACGAAGGCCACCGGCTGATCGGCGGGCAGCGTATCGATATGATCGTAGAGCACGACATCGTCGTAGCAGCCGAGCGACCGCACGAAATCGGCATTCCCTACCGAGGTGAGACCGATTACGCGGATCGGTTTGCGCTTGCCGTGCAGCAGATGCGCCAGACCGAAAGCGGTCTTGCTAGAGGCACTGGAGAGAATGACAGTGCGCGCATCGAAGAATTCCTGCTCGGCGAGAAAATCATCGACCAGAAACGAGAGCATGAAGAGCGGCCGCAGCAGCGCCTGATAGTCGCCGTTGCGCCCGGCAAAGGCTGGATCGCCGGTCACCCGCGCATAGGCATTGTAGACTGGCGCCACGCCCTGCCGGTGCGCCGCGCCATCACGCAGGCCGCGCTTGCTGACATCCGCGGCCTCGATCACCAGGTGCGAGGCCATCGGGAAATAGCCGAACAGCCGCTCGCCTTCGGCGATCTGCGGATGCATCGACGCAATCACTCTGCCTAAACCCCAGACCGGAATATTGCCGAAGCCTTCCGGCGCCTTGAACAACTGCCAGTATTTCATCTGGTCACCCAGCATCGCATAGGTGATGTTGTTTGCGGTGAAGGCGAAGCGTTCGACCTCGACCAGCAGGCAATCATCGGACAGTTCGTCCAGTCGTGGCAGCGACATCTGCACCAGCGCCGTGCCTTGAAAATCATTCTTCGCGATATTGAATTGCGTGCAATTACTCATGTTCGACCTCCGCAGCGTTTTGCTGCTGCGATCATTCCCACCGCCAATGTCTGTTTTGCGACAGCGGAGTTGTTTAAAACAACGTCCGTTTCAAACGCTGTTTAAGACAGACCGTCCTACGTCGTCACCTTGCCGATCACGCCTTCACGCTTCTTGATGGCGTGATAGTAAGCCCACCACAGATGCGCCGCCGCACCGCGCAGCGGACGCCATGGTTCTGCCAGCGGCGCCATCTGCTTCACGGTCGGACGCTCGTTGAGACCGAGCCCGACCTTGATGGATTCCTGAATGGCGACATCGCCCGCGGGCCAAGCGTCGCCATGGCCGAGACAAAACAGCAGATAGACGTCGGCCGTCCACGGGCCGATGCCGTGCAATGCGACCAAGGTGTTATGCGCAGCGTCGGCGTCTTCCTCGGCGAGCACGTCGAGATTCAGCCGCTCCTCGGCGAGTTCACGCGCCAGCGCTTTCAACGTCTTGATCTTCGCCGCCGACAGGCCAAGCCGGCCCAGACGATCGGTGCGCGCCTTGCGGATGGCATGATGATCGAATGGCGAGAAGGCGCCGGAGACGCGGCCCCAGATCGCCGAAGCCGATGCCACCGAGACCTGCTGCCCGCAGACGATCTGCGCAAGCCCTTCGAAGCCCGGGGCACGCTGGCGCAGCGCCGGCATCCCGGCCATGGCCAGGATCGGCTTCAGGCGCGGGTCCAGCTTCACCAGCTTCATCACGGCGTCGTCGAGCACGGATTGATCGGTGAGATGAACGGTCATGATTCCCAAGGATCATCATGCCGCGACCGCAAGATCAATGCCGCTGATGAATGCGCTGCGGCAATGGTGCACCACCCGGCCGGGAACCAAAGCCTTGGAAGACACGTTATCCACATTCAACGGAGGCTTATCGACATGCGGACGTTTTTTGGAATGATCCTGGGTGCGCTGATCCTGGGCATCGGCGTTTACATCTACGATTCGATGTCGACCTCGTCTGTGGCGAACGGCCAGACGGCGCAGGAGCGACGGACCATCGTCAACTGGGACGTCGCCGCCAACGAATGGGAAGCGCTGAAAACGCGCACCAGGCAGGATTGGGCCAAGCTGACCTCGCAAGTGAAGTCGTAAGACGACACGTCACCAACGACAAACCGGCTGAAGCCAGCCAAAAAAAGCCCTCGCTGATGAGCGAGGGCTTTTTTCTGTCGTGAACGTGCAGACTTTTACTTCTTCGCAGCCGCAGCTTTGCGCGCATCGGCGATCGCGAGAACGAACTGTTCTTTGGTGATCGGGCCGGGAATCCGGAACTTGCCGACGATGAAGGATGGCGTGCCGTTGAAGCCGAAAGCCGTCGCCTGCTCGTCGATCTGCTTCAGCTTGGCAACGATCGCATCCTGATTTTTCTGCAGATCGGCGACGGCGCGATCGACATCGATGCCGGCCTTGGCAAGCCGGTCACGCGCAATCGCTTCGGTCAGTTTGGTATCGAGGCTGATCAGGGCGTCCTGCGCCTCGATGAACTTGTTCTGGTATCTCGCCGCGAGCACGAGACGGGCCGCATAGACCGACACCGGCCCCAGGATCGGCCAGTCCTTCGACACCAGGCGAACCTTGCCGTCTTCCTTCACCAAGGCGCGCAGGTCAGGCGCAATCTTGCGGCAATAGGGGCATTGATAGTCGAAAAATTCGACGATGGTGATGTCGCCCTTCGGGTTGCCGGCGGCCGGGATATCCGGATCGCGCAGCACCGCGGCTTCGTTGAGGACGTCTTCGTCCTTGGCGGCACCAGATGCCGCGAGCACCTTGCCGGACACGCCAAGCAGCATGGCGCCACCGAAAAGCCCGAGCGCAGCGCGGCGCGTCGTGGCGGTCTTCGAGGTATCGCGGATTGCGGCAGTCATGATGTTCTCCGAAGACGCATCATGCGCCAGCGCTCAGGTAATGTAGATGTTGCGGGCCAACATATAGAGCGCCACGACGATAATGATAGACGCAAAAACGGTATTCAACGCGCCGCGCCGCAGCGACAGATGCCGCGCCAGGCTGGTTCCCAACAGTCCGCCGAGCAGACCACCCAGAATGAACACCAGCGCGAGTTTCCAGGAGATCAACCCGGACCAGGCATAGCTCGATGCCGTGGTGAGACCGAAGGCGGTGACCGCCACCAGCGATGACGAGATCGCACTCATGATCGACATGCCCGTGGCCGCCATCAGCGCCGGCACGATCAGAAAGCCGCCACCGATTCCGAAGAAGCCGGACAGCGCGCCGGTGACAAGACCCAGCGCAAGCAGCGAAGGCGTGTTCGACATGCTGATCTCGACGCGGTGTTCGCCGACCTGGGCGCGCGTCTTCAGCATCAGCACGGCGATCACCAGCATCAGGACTGCGAACAGCGCCAGCAAATTCTGCCCGTCCACCTGCTTGCCGAGAATCGAGCCTCCGAGCGCACCGGCGATTCCTGCGGCGGCAAACACCAGCGCGCATGACCAGTGCACGTTGCCGCCACGCGCATGATTACCGAGATTGACCGCCGCATTGGCCGCGACCGCAATGGCGCTGGTGCCGATCGCGACATGCGGCTCAGGCACGCCGACGACATAGACCATCAGCGGCACAGCGAGGATCGAGCCGCCGCCACCGACCAGGCCGAGCGAGAAGCCGACCAGTGCGCCCGAAGCCAGGCCGAGCGCCCCCTGCATCACAGTCATCATGAACGGCTGATTCTCATCTTCTCATCTGAGCATGATCTTTCGAAAAAATCAGTGTCCACTTGTTCGGATCATGCGCGCAACGGCGTGACCATAGTGACCTTTCCGGCCCGGCTCCATGCAGTCAGCATCACAAATCCGCCTGCCGGGAAAACGCTGTCGTGACCATCAGCGCACCAGAAGGGTGACGGCAAGCGGAACCAGCAGGGAGGTCACCAGCGCATTCAGGCTCATGGCGATGCCGGCGAAGACGCCGGCCACGGCATCGACCTGAAAGGCCCGCGCTGTGCCGATCCCATGCGACGCCAATCCGACGGCAAAGCCACGGGCGCGATAATCGGTGATGCCCATACGGTTCATCATCGGCGTGACGATGATCGCGCCCATGATGCCGGTAAGCACCACTGCCACCGCGGTCAGCGATGCGTCGGCGCCGAGCGATTCGCTGATGCCCATGGCGACACCGGCGGTGACCGATTTCGGCGCCAGCGACAGCACCACGTTTTGCGGCAGGCCGAAGGCCTTTGCCAGCAACACGACCGAGACGATCGCCGTGGCACAGCCGACCACGAGCGCAGCCAGCATCGGCACGATCGCTGCCGCCACCACCTTGCGATTTTCGTAGAGCGGTACGGCCAGCGCCACCGTCGCCGGACCGAGCAGGAAGTGCACGAATTGCGCACCGCTGAAATAGGTCGTGTAGGACGTCCCGGTCAGCAGCAGGAACACGGCGATGATCCACATCGAGTGGAATACCGGGTTGGCGAACGGATGCCGGCCGGTCGTCAGCGACAGCGCATCCGCCGTCGCATAGACCAGCAGCGTCACGGTCAGCCACAGCAGCGGCTGTTGCGAGAGATAGACCCAGAGTGAGAACGGATTGGCGGTCATCACGCGCTCCGCCCGCGTGTCATCACCCGGCTGATAACGAGGAACGTCGCCACCGTCACCAGCAGCGTGATCACCACCGAGATCGCCAGAACGCCGACGATGGCCGTGCCATGCTCGGCCAGCAGATCGAGCTTCTGCACCACGCCGACACCGGCGGGGATAAACATCAGCGACAGATGTGCAAGCAGGCCCTTGGCGGCATTCTCCACGCCGCCGCCCTGCAGCGGCCCCTGCGCGAACAGCACGGCACGGTCACGCAGCAACAGCAGAACGAGCAGCAACAGCATGCCGAGCACCGGGCCGGGCACCGGCCATGCAAAAGCGCGCACGGCGATCTCGCCAGCGAGCTGGCACAGCAGGATCAGGGACAGACTGGCAATCATGGGGACTCCGCGGATGACCGATCGTTATCGCCCGCGAAGCAAGTGATGTCGATCAACCTCAGCGCACGGCTGATCCGATCAGGCGGCGCCCTTCAGCTTCTTGGTGCACTCGCTGTAGTAGCCGCCACCCTTTTCGATCCACTTCATGCCGCCATTGGCATTGCCGGCCTTGTTGGCATTGTACTGATCCACGCAGGTGTGCATCCGCGCCTTGCCAGCCGTCTCCTTGGCGTATTTCGGATCGACCGCCGACGGGAAGGTGGCAGGGCCTGCCGGAGCCGCAGCTGTCGTCGCAGCCGGCTTGGGGGCCGCAGCAGGTTTCGGCGCAGCCGCAGGTTTGGTTTCAGCAGCCTTTGGCGCCGCGGTTGCCGCAGGTGCAGCAGCGGGCGTCGTCGCAGCGGCATCAGTCCCGCATTCGGCTTTGCGGAAGTCATTCCATTTCTGGCCGTTCAGCGTGCCGGCGGTCTTGGCCGCCTGATATTTTGCACTGCATTCAGTCGCGGTAAGTGCATGGGCCGGACTGAAAGCAAGCAGAGCAAAACTGGATACTGCAATCGCGCAGGCGAATTTGACGGGCATCGTCATGGCGTTCTCTCCCTTTGCTACACTAAGTAAAAGTAGACGACGGCATCCTATCGCTACCGTTGCACGTAGCAACGGGACCGCAGCTCCCTGCGAAAAATTATCGTGATCGCACTGCCAGATATATTTCAACTCATTCACCTGCCGTTCAGCCCGGCGCGCCCACCCTGTCCTCCCTGTTCAATTCGAGGTGCTGCCATGATCCGATTCGCTTCTAGCCTTGCCACTGCCGCCGTTGCCTCAGTCCTGCTGATGGGGGCGGCATCCGCACAGACCACCGCTCAGGCACCTGCGCCGGCGGCCACCAAGACTGCGCCCGCCAAGGCGGCCCCCGCCGACAAGATGGCGCCTGCGGACAAGACAGCCGAGAAGCCCCGCACGGCGGCATCGCTTGAATGTTCGAAACAGGCTGACGCCAAGGGCCTGCATGGCGACGCCCGCCGTAAATTCCGCTCGGAATGCAAGAAGACCGCAAAACCGAACTAAACTCTCGTCATCCACCTGTCCCTCGCCCGGAAAGCGAGGGACAGGTAGACCACACCGCATTTGTCGCCAGATGCAGACTTTGCCATAAAGCGGGCTCCTTCAGCTTCCCGTGCAAATGGCCATCGCTCTTCCCAGCCCCCTGCAGATTCGCACCACCCTTGAGACGCTCGTCATCGGCACGATTGGCGGCGCGCTATTCTATTTGGCGGAATTGCCGGGCGGGCTGATCTCCGGCGCAATGATCGCGGTCGCCGCCTACGGCATCCTCGGCCGTCCGGTCGGACTGCCACAGCCGATGGCCCATGTCATCCTGATGACACTGGGCCTATCGCTCGGCTCGATGGTGTCGCCGGAGATGGTGCACAATCTCAGCGCCTATCCGGTGACCATCGCGCTGCTGGCGCTGGCTACGTTCTGCGCCACCTTCGGCAGCAGCATCTATCTGCAGCGCGTCCATGGCTGGGACCGCACCTCCGCGCTGCTGGCCGGCAGTCCCGGCGCGCTATCGCAAATCATCATGCTGGCCACCGAGCGCAATGCCGACGTACCGGGCATCGCGGTCGTGCAGATTTTCCGCGTCATCATCCTGACCGGCATGGTGCCGCTGCTGCTCGCCGCCACCGGCCTGATGGGTCATGGCCCGCTGCCATCGCGCGGACCGGAAGCCTCGCCGCTGGCACTCGCCGAGCTCGCCGCCGCGGCCGTTGCGGTCTCGCTGATCATGCGCTGGATCAAGTTTCCGGCAAGCTGGATGTTCGGCGCGATGATGGCCTCATCGGTGCTGCACGGCACCGGCTGGGTCCACGGCACGCTGCCGCAATGGGCTTACATCACCGCCCTCGTCGGCATCGGCAGCCTGATCGGCTCGCGCTTCGGCAAGATCTCGCCGCGCACGATTCTCAGTCACGTCTGGGCCGCGCTCGGCTCGTTCACGGTGGCCATCGCCATATCGGCCGTGTTCGTCACGATCATCGCGCTCACCACGACTGTGAAGCTGAGCGATGTCGTTGTCGCCTTCGCGCCCGGCGCCATGGACGCCATGCTCGCACTGGCGCTGACGCTGCATATCGATCCGGTGTTCGTCGGCGCGCATCATCTGTCGCGCTTCATCTATGTGTCGATCGTCACGCCCGGCATCGTGCATCTGTTCGGCAAGGCGCAGGACGACATCGACGATTAGCGCCGTGCGGTCTTGCCTGCGCCCCACAGTGCGATCGCCGCCATCAGCAGCGAGATCAGCACATTGTAGCCGGCCAGCGACAGGCCAAGGAAACGCCACTGCACCTCGTCGCAGCGGATCACCTTCACGGTGTCGAGGCGCTCCAGCAGGCTGCCGGCCTTGCCGAGATCGACCACCGGACCCGAACAGTCCGTCGGACCCTGCCAGAATTTCCATTCGACGCCGGCGTGATAGCCGCCGAGCACCGCATTGGCGAGCGCCGCCAGCGCCAGCACAACGAGGCCAGTCACAACAAGGCCGCGCGGCGCGTTCCTGCCGGCAGCAATCGCCACCAGCACCGCCAGCGGGATCGCGAGATAATAGGCATAGCGCTGTTCGAGGCAGAGCGGGCACGGCCGGATATCCAGCACCAGCTGGAAGAACCAGGCTCCCGCCAGCGTCGCCAGTGCAATCAGGCCGACCACCAGTGCGGCGACCAGCGCTGGATCGGATGACGCCTGCAAGGGCGCGGATTGAGGGGCAGTCTGGGCAGTCACGGTGCTCTCCGGAGTGGCTGTTGCGTCCTATCCCGGGGCCACCACCCTGTCGAGACAGCCCCGATCACACTGGAGTGTGCGCGGCGGCCCTATCGGCCAAACCGCAGGTTGACCCGCCGCCCGCGCCCGCTATATTCCGCCCGCTTCGCGCCCCCGGTCTCCGGCCGGCGTCAGAAGGCCCCTGTGGCGGAATTGGTAGACGCGCTCGACTCAAAATCGAGTTCCGCAAGGAGTGCTGGTTCGATTCCGGCCAGGGGCACCATTCATCGCAAAAAACATTTGTTGATTCAGCTAGTTAGCAGACCAACACAGTCGTCTTTACACGCCTGAATACACACCCTGCGTCAAATGGAAATCTCCACAGGTTTCTAGATCTCTGCGTGCGCCTGTCTTCAGGCAAATGCCGGTTTGTTGTTAGAGCAAACATTGTTGGCCGAAACAGGCCCCTCGCAGGTTCATAGCAGGAGACTGTAGCATCCTCGCGAGAGGGAATCACATGGCCCGCAAGAAATCCGTTCCAAATGAACAGTACTGCTACTTCTGTGAACGGCTGCAGCCGCACACTTATGACTATCGATTGCCAGATGGGAGACGATACGATGGACCAGTCTGTGAAAGCTGCCATGGCAACGCTACCATTGCTGGCAAGTTCGAAGTGCCAAAGTAAGGCCTCGCAATCGAGACTGCAAAGTTACAATCCGACGGAATGAATGGTTAGGCCGCAGCGATATGCGCTAGTGTTGTCGAGTGAAGATGCACGGAAGGTGACGACGCTACCGAAAGTCAGTCAGGAAAATGAGCAATCGGGTATCGTTCAATATCGGCGCAACGAATGAGAGACGCGAAGTCTTCTTCTTTCTAGAAAATTTGAAGACAGGCGATTTAAAGCTGTTCTTCAGACGAACGAAATTCCACAATCCTTACGCTAAGACGGACGACAGGGTGGGGAAGCTAGTGGATGAACAAAGGTATTCCATCTGGACCAGCCCGGACAGCCCACACGGCATTAATACGATTCATCACACTTATCGCGTGGGCAACGACCAAGAGGAAAGCTTCAGTTTCACTAAAGTGGTAAAAGAGAAGACCGGCTTCATACCTTTATTTGCCCGGCGATGTCCAAATCTAGCCAAGGACCACTACAAAGCGAAATTGACCCCGAAGACTGTGTCTGTAGACCTCGGCAGCTATGACCCAGCAGCGTTTATATTTCTCTATTCCGTTTTTCTTGGACCTGCCGAACGTGTATTTCGATTATACATGGAAAAGGATGTGAACTTCGCGCAGCATCACTTTTCAAAGTTCAGCATAATTGTCCTCTGGAATTTCCTCAGTCTTCCATCGACAGACGACGGATATAAAAGTCACTACATAAGGCCTCACCCCACCGACATCCAGAAGCAACCAGATCTTTTGCGGCACGCCGACTTGCCCCTGCAGGAATCCGATTGCGTATTGGAACATCTGAGAAAGGCCGCGTATTTCCGGCACCAATTCCTTTGCTGGATCGAAGATCAGCACGTGCGCCGCACGAGTTCGACTTTCGGGCAGCTTTTTCAGTTCGGAACGCGGAACAGCCCAGAATATCGAAAACATGTGCAGCTAGACGCTCTTTCAATACTTGCGCCGCCGTTGCTTTACCCGTGTGATCCAAGCACCTTTACTCTTGACGACGAACGTATAGTGGAAAGCTACGGATTGCGCGGCATTCCATAAGATATCGAGCCACTCTCCTGAATCATCGCCTGCGCAATTGATCACACTCTTTCCTGGCATCGGCTCGCCGCGCATCAATCCAGTCAGCGAGATCTTGCAGATGAACACCTCGCGCCGCTTTTTGGCTCGTCGTCATCCGGATAACAGGCAGCGCTATCTCACCCGCAGTCGCCCGCCGCACGAACTCAACCGGCGTAAGGTGGGAAAAGTAGTCGCGACAGACTAATTCCAATGGAATCACCGCTGCGCCGTTGTACTGCGCCATGAGCAGGAAAGCAGTGTTCATGCGGCCTCCTTCCAATATTGGTCGTCGAGCCAAGCGCACGCGCGCGACGTGATCTCCTCAGCCTCATCATTCAAGCTGGGAGTGTTTAGGATCATCCAAGCGATTCTATCGACCGGCGCGATTGCCCCTGCGATTAGGCTCATTTCGTCGTCGATGCTGACATCGTCAGGGATCGCATCAATAATTGCCCGCGACGCGAGAGCTGCCTGATGCAAGACAGCGCCCAGGGAAACAACGGAAAACTTTGCTTGATTGATATTAGCGCGCATTGCGGAGCCCTTTTCTATGCCGATGAAGTGGTGCCACCAACATATCGTGTACACGATATCGCTGTCAATAACATGTACACGAAAAACGCAACATTGACACAAAAACATGTACACGTTATTCGGTGCAACATGGGACGCAAAAAACTGTGGGCAGAAAACATAAATCTCACTTTGCCTGATGGTGCGAAGGAGAGAATGGATGCCGTTCTCCTTGAGGGTGAAAGCAGGCTTGATCTAATCCGCACATCGATTGACCATGAGGTCGAGCGACGCGAACAAACGTCGCTGCGCAAGAAGCAGGCTTCGCGAAAATAGTAGACAGACTACCGGGCCGATGAACGTTGCGTCTGTAGCTAAATTCATGACCTTGTTGCGAAGATCGCAACTACGGCGCAACAGATCACGCGGCGATGAATGGCAGCAGCGACGCGGCAATCTCAGCCGAGCCCGCGTCGTTCGGGTGGATGCCATCGGGGAAACTGGCGGTCGAGTTCGTCGCCCGCGCCAACCCGTCGATGACCGTGATGCGTGAATTGCCGATTGCGGTTGCAGCCTCAGTGATCGCCGTCCGATATTGCGCAATTGTCAGCGCGCCCGTTAGGTTCGTCCAAAACGGCGTAACAACGTAGATCTTCGCGGACGTTCCCGTCAGCCATGTGTTCAACATGCTGGTGTACTGCGACTTCAACGTGTTTCCATCAACCTGCGCGCCAAAGTCGTTATGGCCCAGCGCCGTGATGATCTTCGCCGGTTGGATCGCGGCTGCTGAATCGCCTGCCATGTGGTGGATCGTTCGTGAGCTGCCGAACCCCATATTGACCAGTTGCATCCCGACCGCTTGCGACAGACGTGTCGGCCACGACAATCGCGTCAGTGTCGATTCGAACCCATGCGTGATGCTATCGCCGACAGTCATGAGGATCGGAGGCCGAGGCAGCGCCGGCAGGATGCGATATCGAGGATCGATGACCGCCCCGACGAAATCGACGCCGGCCGCGAACGGCATCATCAATTCGATCAGACGGAAGCCGGTTCCGACGAGCGCAATATCGTAGGACATTGCCACGCCGCGCGTCGGTGCGTTGTCGCTGGAGAACACGCCGTCGATATAGGCGGCTATGGAATTCGTGCCGTTATTCGGCGCAAGGTTGTTCATGAACAGCTTGAGCGTCACATTCGGCGCATCGGTGCGGAACCGCACGCGCGCGCCCGGCGAAGCACGCTCATAGTCTATAAACACCAGAGGCCGAGTGAACCGCGCCTTGTCGCTCGCGACTGCAACGCCAGCATGATCGGTGTACCCAAAGCCGGAATGCGTCGGATCGAAGAAACCAGTTGAAGGACCGATGACCGTCATTGTGCGAAGCCCAGCGCAATGCCGTCGATCTTGTAGCTCTTCGGCGTGACGCCGCTCCGGATTCGCCAGCGCGGAGTATTGCCCGCCGGCTGGCCGGTGACGTTTACAATGTTCGTGGTCAGGATCGACGTCCCGCCATCGACGAACCCAAGCGCCAGTACGGCTTGCGTCCAGGTGACACCATCGCGCGATACGTCCAAGAAAATGTCCGTATTAAGCGTGAGGGCATCGGTCGGCACAACGCGCAGAACCGCAGAGATCCCGGTCGGCTGCTGCGACGATGGAAGAAGCTGCGACGCGACAATCATTGAGCCGGTCGCACCCTCCATCATCTCGATTTCATTGACGGCCCAACTATTGCCAGCAACTACGCCACTGGCGTTTAGGACACGCCAATTCTGCCACGCCCCAACGTCAGGCAGGTCAATTACACCTTTGACGTTAAAGACAAGCGCGCTATTCGACCCGGCAATAACCCAAGTCGAGCCGTTGTAATACTGGACCCACGCACCCGTGGCCGTATTTCCTGGGGTAAAATTCTGCAAAATCGTGACGCGGCGGACGCGCCGCGCCACCGGAAATGTTTGTCCTATGTAAGAAACCGCGGCCGTCGCCGCGCCTGTTTCCGCCGAGAACCATGAGCCCGATCCATTATCGAAGGCGTTTCCCATATCATGAGCTGCACCCGTGGACGCCTCACTGCCCGCGATAGCCTGCCCGACCGTCGTAAGATCCGCACCATAGCCGAGGCCAACTTTCAGCAGTCCGGCCTCGCTGGTGTCGAGCATCGTTGCGCCTGCGACATCAACCATGCCTAGTGACTTAAAGGCGTCAGCAAACATTTCGCCGAGAACAACCGGGTTGCTCGTGGCTTCCGACAACGCCAATGCAAGCAGCGAAACGGTAGTGCCCCCGGCTCCGCCCCCGCTACCACCGTCCGCGCCTAGCTTGAGCCGGATTGCCGTGAGCCCGATCGGATCGTCCGTGATTGATGTTGCGGTGACGCTACCGGCAGCAGGCACGGCAATTTCCGCCGTGATCGCGAGTACCCAAGTGTCGATCTTGACAGCGTTCCCAGGCGCTACCGTGAAAATCAGCGTCAGACCGTCAACGGTGTAATCCGTTACGGGAGTTTTCACCACGCCGTTGAGCGTCACCACGAGATTGCGCACGGTGACTGGAGCGACACTGAGCGCAAAGGCCGTGGCCGCACCGTTGCCAACGAACGATTTGGTCGAAATGTTTAGCGCCTGATCCGATACCGACGTCCAGACAGCCGCACCGCGCATCTTCATTTGTTGGATGACGCTGTTGAAATAGAGATCGCCAACGTGGAGCGCCGTTCCGTCGTTGCGCAACGTGGGATCGGCGGCCTTCGCTCCCTGGTAGACGTCCGCGAAATTCTGGACGTCGGCGATGTTGTCCGCGACAATTGCGACGTCGCCGGCCACACCAGCCACAGCCGTAATCTCGTCCGTGAACGGAAGAACGGCGGCAATATCCCCCGTGACGCCCGCAACCGTCGTGACGTCCGCCGCGATCCCGGCCACAGCGGTAACGTTGCCCGCGATGCTGGCGACAGTATCGATGCTGTCGACACTCTCAGCCAAGCGGAGAACGTCACTGATCAGGTTGTTTAAAGCGTCAGCAGACGCGGTCGGCGGGACTGTCAAAGCGCGGTCAAGGCGCTCGCTCATCTGCTGATCGCGCATCACGCCCAGGTCCAGCGCGCGTTCAATGGTCTCGGCAAAAAACGCCCCCTGATTTTCAAGGTCGGTTTCCTGCGTGTTCGGGACGTTGCGCAGGATCGTGATTTGCTGCGCGGCAGTCGGCGGGACGGTCGCCGTGATATGCCCGCCCGCCACATCGCCCACGTTCGAGACCGAATAGTCATCGCCGAGCGTCAGAATTTCCTCGCCGCTGTCTTGCGACAGGTAAACGGTTAGATGGCCCTCGTCGACGATTCGGAACCCGTAATTGAAAATCGTGGTCACGCCGTTGCCGGTGTACGGCCCGGATCGTGCAACGTTGCTGGGAACGGTCATGGTGCCTCACTGTGAATCTGTGAGGCACCATTCCGCCGCGATGGTTGTTTCTTAAAACCATCAGCGCATTTTTAGGGAAGTTCGAGCGAGCGGCATTGTTGCTCAGTTCTGGCACGTCAGTGGACGCTAGATGTCTCCCGCTCGCGATCAGCCTGGATTACGGTCATGGCATCCATTGAGCGCCTCAGTAGCCGCAACCCGATCTCGCGATACCAGGGTGGCGCTACGCCTTCGGCTCCGGTGTCTGCAACGACGAATGCCGCATGTGCAAGAGAGACAAGCTGCGCCAGCCCGGCAGCATCACTAACCTCAGCGGTTGTTGCTGCGATTAGGTCACGCTCGAAATCTCGCGCTCCACCCGGCAAATAAACCAGATTGACTGCACATCGCTGATCATTGAGCAAAAGCTCAGCATATGTTCTGATCGTATTTTCACTCATTTCGTTCTTCCTGGGGTTGGTCAATGACAGTGCGCGGCATCGTTTCTGAGATCAAAGCATCACGTCCCTTCGGCTGGGCTGTTATCAACAGGGTCAATTTGGTAATCGCCGTCGCACTCCTCCTGCAGATTTTCACCTTATTGGCCGCTCTATCTGCAAGCAGCGAAGCTGAGGACGCGTCTTATTCCGCTCGAGAAGCGCGCGACTCGGCAAGTCGTGCCGCTAACGATGCGAGAAACGCCACCTACGAACTTCAGAAGCTTCGAAGCAAACTACAATAGTTATTCAGCGACGCTCGGTGGCGACTATCTCCGTTTGGCGGCATCCTGGGTATGTAACAGGAACTTCTCGTATCGCTGCATAACGTCCCCCTTTCCAGGCTGCCTACCCATTTCGTTCTCCAAGTCCCGCGCAATCGTTCGTCGGAGATCGATCGGAATGTCCTCATACTTCACCACGGCATCGACGAATGAGCCATCGGGGCGGTTGGCGGCCTCAAATGCAAAAGTTCGCGCAGGCTCGAAGACCTTTTCGTTTGAGAAGAAGCCGTTGACGGGAACCGAAATCTTGGGCTTCCATTCGTTGGTACCCCAACTCGGATTGCCGTCTGGTCGGCGGCCCGTTTTAAATCCGGTCAAGTAGTCCCAGGTGGCTTCGGTCCATGCCCACGCGGTGCCGGGCGTCTTGACAACGACAGGCAAGAGCAGCGCGTTGATCATCGACTGAATTTCCATTTGGTTCGGGCGGCGGTCTTTGTTCGCGCGTTTAAACTCATCCATTTGCGACGACAGCGCATTGTTGAATTGAGCGACGCGGCGGTTGGCCGCTTCCAGCTCGGCACCCTTCTTGCCCGCCGTTGAAATGCCCACAGAGGCCAGTTGCGTTTCGGCCTGCGAAAACGCCGTCGTCAGGTTCAAGCCTTCCTCGCGCGCCTTGCGCTGATCCGTCAAAGCCCCGGACTGGAGCCCTGTGAATTCCTTGATCGTGTCTTTCGACAAACGGTCGCGATAGTCGTTGAGATCGACCTTCGCAAACTCAGTCGGGTTGCTGGCAGCATATCGGCGCATGTCATAGACAAGCGTTTCATCGCTCTGGACTTCGCGGCCAGTCTTCGCCGTCGCCATATAGCCCCACGCCGACGACACCGCCGCCATGCCCGCCGCCTGCCGCGTCTCCATGGGCACTTGATCCGGGCTCTTGCCCTGGTCGATGTACTGCCAAAGTTCGGCCTGGGCCTGCTTCTGGCGCGCTTCCGTCGCCTTGTTCTGCATCTCAATGCCCGACATGACACGTTGACGCGTCAGATCGCGAACCTTCGGATCGGAGATCGCGGCGAGCCGCCCCTCGATATCGTCATAGGACGCCATCGCCGCACGCGGTGCGACCATGTTATTGCGCGGCGAGACCGTACCGGATCGCGATCCAGTGGGCTCGACGTGCCAAGGCTCATGCGCCATCGGGAAGAACATGCCGTATTTACCGGCATTGGCGTGGACCCAATCGACAACCTCTTTCGGAGCCTGCGCGAGGGACTGCCCGTCATAGGCCAAATCGACCGCCTGCCCGTGGTTGTGCTTCGAACTGCCAGGAGGCGCGACCCATTTGCGCGCGGCTTCTGGCGATCCGTATTTCTGGAGCGCTTCGGTCCAAAGCTGCTGCTGCCGATCATTCGACCGATAGCCGGACAGCACGCCGAGCTTTTCACGGATGCCCGGAGGCGCGTCCTGAATCATCGCGCCCAGGTTGGTTGCGAAGCTTTCGTCAAGCCCGTCGATGTGATCGGCGGCCTTGCCCGACGTTAGGCGAGTTGACACCAATGCGCGTGCGCTCGACGGCCCGGACTGTCCGATGGTGCGGCCCTGCGTTTGCGTCGGCGCATCGACCTTGCGGCCGTTCTGCAGGATGTTGTCGGCTTCGCGCTTTGAAAGCTCGGACTTGATCTCTGTCGAGAGCGCGGTGTCGAGCGAATATCTGTCAGCGCCACTGAGGGACGAAGCGTTCGCTTTCATATACTTGTCGGCAGCGAGCGCATCGGTCGTCGCTATCTGGAGCGTGATGTTCTTGTGAACGCCGGACACATATTCGCGTTCTTTAGCACTTAACGTGTCAGCGTCCCATCCGTGCATCGCGCCCGCTTGCCGCAGCTCTGCTTGACCCGCCGCGATGTTCTTCATCACTACGTTCGGCTTGTCGAAGTTTGCTAGCGCGTCGTTACCGAACGTCTCGATGCGGGCCGCCGAGGCCTGATTGAACCACTGCTTGGTGGCTTGCCCGGTGTGCTGAATCGACTGATTCAAGGTTGCCTGCAGTCGTGCTTGTGACGCTTGATGATAATGCAGGCCAGCGCCAGGCGTAAGGTCCCGCCCAAACTCCTTCCGCTTCTCGGCAGCTTCTCGCTCAAAAGCCACCCGGCCATCGACGGCGGCGCGACCTTCCAGCGTCATGAATCCGCCAGGGCCATACTGCCGCTCGCGCATCCAATTTGCATAGTCGTTGTCGGCGTCTTTCGCGCGCAACGCGTCCTGAAGATCCAAGATATGCCCGACACCCTTCGCCAGGTCCATACCGCCCTTGGCAAGCTGCTCCATGCCATTGCCGATGTCTGAACCGAACGCTTGCGGCGTCGCCGACGACACAAGGTCTTGCCTAAACTCGGGCCGCAGTTGAACGTTCTGTTCGTAGGACGGAACTTTCACCATGATCAGTCTGCTTTCATTACCAAACGGTAGCCCCGGCGATAGCCCACGTTCTCGATGCTAATTCCGGATCCTTCCAGCCGATCGCGGAGATGACAGAGCGCAGATTTGAATGCTGCGTACATGCGCTGAAGTGCAGGACCTCCATCAATGTCATCAATCCACATCGCATCGAATATACGACTCGTTTGAACCGGGCGCCCCTTTCCGCGCCAGACCGCACCGAGAACGCGCGCCTCCATCGGCGACACGCGGAACCGATCAATCAATATTTCGAGCGAAGGGACTCGCACCGGCTGGCTGCAACAAGGGCACGGGATGGGCTCAAACGTCATTTCGAACTCCCATACCCGCGTCGGCGAGCTTCTTTGATAGCTGCTCGAATGAGCCGGATATCATTGCCGGACCCGGTGTGATTGAGAGAGGCGATTGTGCCAGGAGCGATTATTTCCAGGTCGCGAATGAACGCCTGGGCCGCTCCAAGGTCATGCAGATAGTCTTCGCCGCACTCGGCCTGGATCGCTGCCATGCTGGAGGCGAATTCCTCGCCCCTTTTCTCCTCGGAAGGTGCTGCAACGGTGTCACCTTGCCGCTCCCGAACAATATCCAGAGCCGCAGTCAAATCGGCAGCCTGCGTCCCTGCAGTACGCGCATCATCGATCAGCGCTTCCCCCGCCGCATTAAGGGCTTGCGCACGATCGACATCACCGTCGGCCACCGCCGAATTGGCAAAGCCGTCGAAGAAGTCCGCTGCACTGGTGCTGTCGAAGTCTTGAGAATCTTTCGGAAAGAGCCGGTCGGCGACGTTCTGACCTTCCGCAACTGCGGGCTTAGCAGTATCGGCCGCACCCGCCGATTCGTTGGGGAACAGTCGGGTAGCCGCTGCGTCAGCGTCCGGCTTTTCCGAGCGCATCAGGCGCGCTTCTGCCTCTGACTGCTGCACCTTGAAATATTCTGGCGTTCGCAAAGGCACGGGCGCGTCATTGGGGAAGAGGATGTAAGAGGCTTCAGATGTCATCTGCTTCATCTTCCACGATCAAGAGATTTGCCCAAGCGCGGCGCGCAATCTCTGCAACGAGGGGACGATTGGCATTGAGCCGATCGTTGCCATTTGAGAACGCCACGACCCGATCGACGGCGAACTGTGATAAATTCTTGCGCCCCACGATCGCATCTCCCGGCGGTTCACCGGCGTCACGCAACGCGTTCCAGATTGCCCGTTCTGTCTCGGCAATGCCGCCAATAGCGGCTTTCAATTCGGCAAGTAACTCGTCAGCGCGCACCGCGCGCTTCACGATCTCGGCAGCACGCTCCCGTGCGGTTTGATGATGACGTGCCCGGTAGGCCTCATCTTTCATCTTCGCCGCGTTCAGCTCGCTGGCAATGGCAACCTGTCTTGCCAACTCCAAAACAGACACATCCTCCGTCGCCTGCCGAATCTGCGCCCGCACGTTTGCGAGCAAGGCAACGGCGGCCTCATCACCAGAAGCGGCCGGAAGAGAAAAGTCCCGCGATTGGTCTTCGAGTTGGCCGATCAGATCACGTGCCACTGCGAGATTGCCATCGATCTGCGCGGAAGTGAGCGTCGCGACGTTCGCGTTTGCTAACATGCTCATGTCAAACTCCTGCCCATGCTGATGCCGCAAACGAAGCGACAGTGGGTCCGTTGAACTGGCTCTGATCGGTCATGCGGCCAACCGCATAATCGGCAAGACGAATGCGGCCCGCGCGTGTGTCGTGGTTTGCGTTAGGCTGCGCCTGCCGGATTTCTAGCTCGGCGGCTTCGATGATCGCCTTGGCTGCGCGAAACTGAGTGACAAGCGTGTCCAGAGCGGCAGCCTGGTTTACGATCGTGGCGATGTTGGCGGCGACGGTTGCCATTTGTCAGATGCCTTTCAGATCAATCTTTGAGGGGGTCGTAGTCGGTTTGAACGGGACCGGAGAAGTCCGGCCATGGTGCAGCCGGCATGATTGGCCGGTGAATTCTCGGCGGCGGCGTTGGCGCGGCCTGCGGCGGGGGTGTTGCTTCACGTGCCACAGGCTCGGGCCTGGGCTGATCTTGCTCAGTATTGGACGGAGTTGCGGAGGCGACAGACGCGATATCGACCGCCGTGTCCTCAGTCCCGGCCGCGATAATCCTTGCCTTCGCGCGCGCCAAGCGATCGGCCAAGCCATCAAGGCCGTTGTGCTGCACGGTGTCCTGGAACGCGTTGACCCTGATATGCTTGCCGATCAATTCGATCCGGCGCAGGCGATCGGACAAGCGAAGCTTCTTCACCACGCCGATCTGAACCCGGTCTTTCCCGTAACCGTCATACAGCGCCTCGATATCGAGGCCGGCGACAAGGCCGGTGCGCCAGATGGGCGGCCACTCATCAACGGGTTTGAGATCACCGGCGTGGGTGTACAGGTCGGCAAGATCGGCCTGGGCTTCCGCGAACAGCCGCTGCAGCACGTAGTCGGCATCAACATCGAGGCGTTCGAATCGAGCAATCTTTGCAGCATCAATCGTAGCAGCAATGCCCGGATGCTTCAGAAGCGCGACCGCCTGCTCATTGGCCGTGCGCGCGCTGTAACCAGCACGGATAGCGGCTTTGGTGCCGTTGAGGTCGATCAGATACTCGGCGACGAAGCGCTGTTGCTTCGGGGTCAGGCCAGCAGATGGTGCGTCGGGCTTCATCATTCCCAACGCATAAACCGCGAATGGTTGCCGTCACCACTCGCTGACTAAGTTTTGCTAACGAGCCATCCGACGAGTGCGCACGACATTTAGGCCTGAATGGTTCGAGCCTTGATGCGGTTTTTTTTCGCCTTCTTGGCTTTGTTTCTTTTTTTCATCCGTTCGCGCTTAAGCAGCAGCGTTTCGGCACGACTGGTCCGACGCAACAAAACTTTTGCGTCTGTCATCCGCTCACTCGGCGGGCATCGCTTTTCGGCGGGCCCGAAACTAATGCCAAAGGATGCCTGCCTGTTGATCGGTCTCATTCGAGCATCCTGAGTACCTGACCTAGACCGCATGCGGAACGTGCGGAAGATCAACGTGAAATTGCGCACGATTGCGCATTAGTGCTGCATATGAGAGACCGAAAGTTGAGTCCGTTCAAACCGTTACATGCAAGTGACAGACCCATTGTCGAAAATTTCATGTAGGGTTGTGTGTATACCGGGTTATGTAGTCGGGTATGACGCGAATATATGGAGTATCGAGCTTTTAACCCTCACTTGTGACCAACCTGTTGAAATCTTCAGATTGCCGCCTCGCAGGCGACGTCCGATGTGCGCAATCGTCTGTCATGGAGTTAACCAGTGACCACGATCGAAGAACACTTGGAAGATTTGGAACTCCTGGTGCGAACGGCTAAGTCAACCGGCATGAAGCCCGACGCGTTCACCACCGGCTTCCGCGACGCCATGCACAAGGTGAGCAGCTCTTTCAAAGGAGCGCCACCAGAGGGCTTCTTGAATGCTGATCATTTTCTAACGGAGGCGCTGCTCTCTTACGAAGAACACCCTAACCTTGCCGGCATTGGGCGCATCGGTACTGCATTAGTGGGATATCAAAGATCAGCAATTGCTATGCGGTGACGCTGTATATTCTTGGCACTGAGCGGCGCGGTGATACTCACCTATCCGCTAGTCAGCCAGCTCGCCACATCGCTGAAGTGCCGGACATTCCGCCTAAAGAGACTCTCTGCCTTTGCAGCTACGTCGGCGCGCGGGTTGATGATATCCACCGAGCCTGCCCTGCGGATCCAATTTGAATAAAGGGCGATCAGGTCGGCATCACTGTCCGTCAGTCCAATGCCCCACATAACTACTTGTCGAGGTTTCCGGTGCTTGATTGCGTCAATGATCATTCTTGCGGTTGGATGCTGATCGAACCGCTTGTTAAGACGAGGCGGCATAATGCCACTGAAGCTTCTATATCCCGCCGGCTGTGGCAAGCCGAGCCAGCCCGGTTGTCCGAAGGTGAATCCAGCTTCGTTCGTCACCATATTGAGTGAGCCGTGAGGCTTGCAAACCAACAACTGACCATTTTTGGCGATGCCTGGAGCGTAAACGAAGGGTGATCCGATCTGCTCTAAAGCTAATTCAAAGACAGTATCGTAGTTTAAGTTGAGAATGAGGTCTCCGGGCTGCAGACGAGCAGCGACCGATTTCGTCAGATCAAGACTTCGCCACCCAGAACCGTTTTCATGAAAACATTGCATCATACTGAAGGCGATCGGATTTCCGATGCCATGATAGAGAAGATCATCCCAGAATGCAGGTGTCCGGCCATCGTCCGGAACGCCAGCCGATGTGATCCGCAACCCTGAAATATACCCAGGAGGCGGTCTATCGCTTACTTTGAACTCAGCATTTCGATTGTTCCATACGAACTCCATAAATCGCTCAATGTTGGCAGCGCCGGTCTCCTCAAGTTGATAGAAAAGCTCCCTCGGATCGGCCCCCAAATCTTGGTGACCAAGTTGATTTAAATAGGCTTCTAAGAAAGGATGCGGAGAGTAATTCTCCCAGGTCTTTCGTGCGAAGTTATTGATGAGCGGAGGGCAAAGTTCAGCTGGATGTCCGAGTGCGATTGCCTCACCATAAGTTGCACCGGCACCAACGATAATATGCTTCATTGCAGGCCCCGCCCCCGTCGATTCGACGTTACGTACAGATCACTACGATCATCAAAACGGGATCGTCGATTACCAGTCTATCCTTGTCTTGTGGCAGACGCCAACGGCGACTGAGCCGCTCGATCGCCGCACGATCTGAATGCCCGAGGCCTTCAAGCGCTGCGAGAACGTATTCACTGGCGGCAAGAACCGCTCATTGTGCCCCTCATCAAGTGCCCAGCCCTTGAAGGCAGCATACAACTTGCCGGTCGCCTGCCATCCGCCGGCAGGTTCGTCAGTGACCTTCGTAGTCTGAACCGTCAACCACTCCTGGACCGGATCGAGCATGAGCCAGCTCTGCAGAGCCTCCTTCGACGAGGCCGGGATTGTATAAGCCTTATTTCGGATCAGCCGCTGGGCTCCGGCAATAGCAAACTGAAGCAGTAGATGAAGCTCGTCATTACGAATTTTCTCAATGATGTCCGGGATGATCTCGCTTTCTGGAATGGTGCGGTTGAAGCGGACAACCACGAGGCGGCGCTGAAGCCCCCGATCAAGCCCGCCGTTGAAGCGTGGCAGCGTATTCGTCGTGAAACAGTGCAACGCTCTAGGTCGAAACGTCACGGCAGAACGGTAGACGTCGCGGCCTTCTAATGCGTCACCGGTCACAGCTGCCTTGAACGATTCACCTGCAATCGCTGACGCAGAAAGTTCGTCGGCAACATTCGCGGCCTTACCCGCTAGGTTGATGATGCGCCGCTCGTCGCCGAACGCGGCGGGCGAGATTGAAGAAACGGAGCCGTCCGGCAGCAGGCATGACAGGAGCCGTGCGATCGTGCTCTTGCCGTTACTCGCAGTCTCACCCAAGAAAACGAACGCTTTCGGTTGTAGTAGCTTCGTTGCCAGACCAAGCGCCGCCGCGCCCAGCATCTCACCGACCAATTGCTGCTTGGCGCGCGCATCGGCGTCGTCGCGAAACGCACCAGATAGGAGGTGATGGAGGAAAGAGCCGTCCGGCGGTTCCATATCGTCATGAGCTTTGAAATCGGCTGGGATCGTGAACCGAAACCTATCGTCGGCACTGTGTGGACGAAGCGACAGATTGCCCGCGTCGTCGAATGTGATTACGCCATTCGCAGCGTTAACGCCGACTGTGCCCCTTTCAAAATAATCGGGTTTCCCCAGGATCGAGCCGAGTTCGCTAAGAACGCCGTCGATCATCCGCTTGCCCACCTTCAGCGGGGTTCCCTTGTCGCCGACGCGTGCCCCATCGAATTGATGGACCATGAGCCGCATGCGCTGTTCTGGAATTTCAGACCATTGTGTTCGGTCGAACTCCCAGAACTGCCCCTCCGCTCGCACGACTTTGCCTCCGCGATCGACGGACAGTTCGCGTGCCAAGATGCCGGCGACCTCAACTTCACTGCCCCATACGACGTGATGCGCGGGAACCATGCGGACAAGCTTGCCTTGGTCGGCGGTTTCTGCCTCATACGTCGGCTTGACTTGCCCGCCAGGAAATTCTTCGCTGACGAGCTTTGGTGACGGCGGCAATGCAACGGTAGGTTTCGACTGGGCGGTCAGCGGATAGGGCTTCACAGCCTCGCGCATGAAGCCGTCTAAACGGGACTTGTCCCAGCCTTCGCGGATTGCCATTTCCGCATTCCAGCCCCTCGGCATCGCTTGGCCGAATACGTCCACGATGCGGACCGTAGAGCCAAGCTGGCTCACGTGCTTGGCTATCTCATTCGCCATAGCCAGACCCGGCCCGTCAGCGTCCGGCCAGATCACTACGTTGCGGCCGGCGAAAGGTTTCCAGTCGGCGTGTTTAACGCCCTGCGTTCCGCCTGCCCACGACACGACGTCGCGGCCAGTCGCGGCGGCGAGTTTGTCGCGGCACGTTTCACCAGCAACCACGATCACCTGACGGGAACCGCCAACCTGCCGTTCTCCAACAATCCCCGGCATTTCGATCACCGATAGTGTCGGAGAAAGCGACGGCGACGGCCTAATCTCTCCACCTGAAAAGCCTCGTAACGGCTCGAAACTTCATTCTCAATTCCCAGCCGCTGCACAATCCGAAGGAGGCGTTGTTGCGTTTTCTCGTCTTCGCACGCGTGATCACGCCCGCCCGAATAGAGAAAATGTTGCGCCTTGAATTTAATTGACAGCGGCATGTTAAAGTTCAGCATTGGAAGGACTTCGATCGATCCGTCCAACCGCTTGCGGCAGAGCGGATGCGATCGACGATCAAAAATGACCAGTGAACCGTCCGCCTCCTCCCACCAACCATAGGGGAAGAAAACCCATCGCCGAACACGGTGAAGGCCACGCGCGTTTTGTGTGATAGCCGGGTCGATGGTATCGAATGGATCGAGGAACTCGCTGTCGGAAAACTCTATCGATCGAGTGTGAGCATTCATTGGTGCCTCTGCAGTATTGCAAAGGACGAGTCCGTGATGTAAAAATCGCAACTGCCAAGAAGCGAAATGGAAATCAGACCCGCCCGGTTCTCTTTGAGCCGGGCGTTTTTCATGCCCGGCGTGGCGGATCGTTTAAGCAACGACGTGGCGTGCGGTCTTTGCCTTCTCAATTACTTCCAAAATTTCCGACTTCGGCCAACGCCGGAATTTCCCAAGCTTCACGGGCTTTGGAACAGTCCCGTTGCCTGCCCATCGCCACAGCGTCGGCTCCGAGCATTTCAGTATCTTACAGCACTCGCCTACAGTCAGAAGGGGATCGGCAGCAACATCCTTGATCATCGTTGTTCCTCACATATGGTCGATGATCATAAGTAGTTTTCAAATGGTTGTTCTGTCCATCAGTTAAAATGATTACTATTTTTGGTAATCACTGTCCTGATATCAACCGGAGAACTTGCCCGCTTCTGCCGGCAACGAACTCGCCCCATCTTTCCATCAGCGCTGATCGCTGTTCCAGAAAATCAGTTCGTCGGTACGCCCGAACAACCCTGTTGCCGGCAACATGCTGCAGCACTGTCTCGGCAACCTCATGGGGTGCATCGGTGGCCTCCGCTAACCAATCGCGCAATGATGAGCGAAACCCGTGCGGACGAGCATCGAGCTTTGCACGTCGCATATACATGCCGAGCGTCATATCGCTGACGACGCCTCGCTTCGTGCTCGGAAATAGAAAGCCAAATCGAGCGTGACATTGCGCCTTTTCGATTACTGATAAAGCCTCCGCCGAGAGAGGAACCCGAAAATCATCAGTCGCATCCTTGCGACCCTTCATGGCCTCGCCCGGCACCGTCCATACAGCGACTTCCCGGCCGACAATTTTCGTGCGTGCAATCTGATCTTCGCGAATGAAGCGCAAGGGAAGCGAACGAACTCCCGTCAAAATCAAAAGACGCAGCGCGAGGTGCGTTATCGTACCATCGCTCAACGTCGCGTAGAATGCTGGAACGTCCTGCCAGGGCATTGCAGGAATGTTACCAGCTTTGTGCCGCGATCTGCCGAGCAACTCCCTTGCCTTTTCTACCGCCTGCAGATCCACATCGAGACCAAGAGCTGCTGCGTGCCGCATAACGATATTGAGTCGATTCATCGCCTTGCGGGCAGTCTCGGCCTTCGCGTGCCAAATTGGAGCTATCACGTCGCGAATGTCGATCTGGTCGATCTCAGCGACCGGCACCTTGCCTAACTTGGGCAGGATATGGAGCTCGATGGGCGTGAACCATCTCCCCGCCTTGCCATCCCCTTTTAATTCAGCCTTGCGGCTTTCGAATGCATCCTTCGCAACATCACAGAGCAGATACTTATTTTTCGCGAGTTCGCGATTTTGGCGTTCTCGTTCCTTGATCGGATCGCCGCCGTTTCGGACCACGCCACGCCACTTCGCAGCACTCTCGCGGGCATCTTTTAAGCCGACGTCCGAGATCGAGCCCAGCCCCATATGGCGGAGACGTCCATGCACCGCGATCCGCAAGACCCAACTGCCGGCGTCCTTACTGCTCTTAAATAGCCACAGACCGCCCCCGTCTCCGTATTTGCCCGCTGGAGCCTGCTTCACTCTGACTGCCGAGAGTTTGTCGCGACCTGTCGCCATTGATCCTTGCCCACCTGTTTCCACACTCCCTCGTTCGATGAGGTGAAATGCGATGATAATCAGCGATGGGTAGTGATCCAGATTTCTGTAGTCTGTTCAACCGCTTGAGCAGCGAACAACTATCAATGATGACGAACAATAAGCCATAATAGCTGGATTCGATTCCGGCCAGGGGCACCAACAGTTCATCAGCATAATCCGTTGACGACGGGCTATATTTCCGAAGCGCGTCACCCGCAAATGGCGACTGGAAGATTTGTCCTCACGCCGGCAGGGGCACGGGCTCCGCTTTCGCGACCGGCATCGGCCTAAATGTCATGGCGATCAGGAAAGCGCCGAGCCCCATGATCCAGGAGCCGATATAGAGCCAAGCGTAGCTGGCGAACGCGTCGTAGATCAAACCTCCGGCGAGAGGTCCAGTCGCCATGCCAAGGCTGCCGGCCATGGCCGTTCCGCCGATCACCGTGCCCATCATCCGCAGCGGAAAGTTTTCGCGCGCGAGAACGGCGTAGAGCGGCATGGTGCCGGCGTAGATGAAGCCAAAGACCGCCGCCACCGTGTAGAACCCGCCGAGTTCACGCACGAAGACAAAACCGAGCGCGCCGAACGCCTGGGCGAGCAAGCCAAGGACCAGTACACGCTTGGCGCCAAAACGGTCGCCGAGCAGGCCGAAGGCGATACGGCCGCCCATCCCTGCCAAACCTTCGACGCTATAAATCGTGACCGCGGCGACAATCGGTATGCCGCAGCTGATCGCATAGCTCACAGTATGGATGATCGGCCCAGAATGCGTGGCGCAGCAGAAGAAATTCGTCAGCAGCAGGATGATGAACTGTGGCGAGCGTAGCGCCTGCGCGCGCGACATCTCTGCTTGCACCGGCTCGCCGGATGGAACGGGAGGCGCGCCCTCCAGCGCCGGCGCGCGGCGCACCAGCAGTGAGACTGGAATCATGATCGCGGCCACGACGAGGGCCACGATCTGCATCGAGGTGCGCCAATCGTGGTTCGAAACGAGCCAGGCCGCCAGCGGCGACATGGTCATGGGCGCCATGCCCATCCCCGCCGAAACCAGCGAGACGGCCAGGCTGCGATGCGTATCGAACCAGCCGGTGACAGTCGCCATCATCGGCGCAAAGATCGCGGCAGTGGCGCCGCCGACCATCAGCCCGAAGACAAATTGAAATGCGACCAGAGATGTCGCGAGGCTCGCCAGCGCCAGGCTTGACGCGAGCACGACCGACCCGGACAACACCACCGGGAGTGGCCCCAGTCGGTCGGACAAGGTGCCCCAGATCATGCTGGTGACAGCCATCGCGAGGAAGCCAATTGTCATGGCGCTCGATATACCGGTGACCGACCAGCCGGTATCCCGCGCGATCAGCTGCAGGAACACCGGCAGCGAAAACATGCCGCCGATCGCGACGCAGCCCAGAAGGCCGCCCGCGGCGACGATTACCCAGCGATAGTGAGAATTGGTCATTCCTGGTCTCCATGTCAGCGCTCTCTGAGTGGAAGACGCATGGGACGGGCCGGAGCCGACAGGCCGAGGGCCGTCGCAGCTCACGTTTTTGCGAGCGTGCAAGTGGTTTGCCGAAAGCATAACCAGCGCGCGGTTGATCGCTGACGAGAACATCTCTTGTCGATCGGCGGTTTATTGAGTCTAACAGGCCCAGACTGCCCCGAGGCGTCACTGGGGCTTCAAGTGTGCGAGATCGAAATGCCCAGCCTGAGCAGGCGAGCACTCATGATAGGAGGAGCGGCATCTATGATGCTGCGCTCGGGTCCATTGGCCGCGCTGCCGCTTCCCGGCCCGTCCGATACCTTTACCGACAGTGTAGGCGTCAATGTGCATATCAGCAGCGAGCCATATGCGAGTAATTTCGACCGTTTTCACGATCTACTTACAGCCAGCGGCATTCACCATCTGCGCGACGAGTTGCGGCCGGGCAACGATCTCGATCGCTGGCGCGCGCTGAACAAGCGCTCGAACATCCTGTTCAATCTTGTGGTGTCGCCGGCGACTAACACCGTGCCGGAGATGATAAGCTATCTCGCCGCACTGGGCATCGAGCGCGTCTCGGCGATGGAGGGCCAGAACGAGGGCAACAGCGACTGGTTCCTGTCGCTGCCGCTGGCGAAGCCGGGCTGGAGCAATGTCGTCGTGAACTATCAGCGCGAGGTGCACGCTGCGCTGCGCGCGCGATATGCGGCGGCGGAGTTGCCGCTGCTGTCGCCCAGCGTCATCAACTGGAAGCCCGCCGACGTCGCGCTGCTGCGCCCGGCCGCGCAGTTCAGCGATGCCGTCGCGATCCATTCCTATGTACAGAAGGCGCAAGAGCCGGAAACAACCAACGACTACGCCGCCGTGTCCTGGTATCTGCACAATATGCGCGACGCCTTCAAACCCGGCGCACCCGCGCTGGCAACCGAATGCGGCTATTGCAATGTCGTGAAGCCCGGTACCTCCGGCGTCTCGGAAACGGCGGCGGCGCTCTATCTGCCGCGGCTGCTGCTCAACAACTTCCGCCTCGGCATTCTCCGGACATTCCTCTACGAATTCTTCGATGGCGGTACCGATCCCAACGACGGAGAACATCATTGGGGCCTCGTCCGCAATGACGGCTCGCCGAAGCCCGGCTACCATGCGATCCGGAATCTCCTGTCCGCACTGAAAGGCGCACGCCGCGCCAACAACGATCCGCCGCTACGCGTGGCATCCACGGCACCGGACCTGCGGCATATCGCGTTTCAGGATGCGCAGGGACAACCGCTGCTTGCGGTATGGCGCGCGGTGCGCTGCTGGAATGTGGAGAAGGCTGAAGACATCCCGGTGCCTACGGAGCCGATCGACATCGCCGTCGATGGCCCTGCCGCTTCGCTCTCCTTCAACCGTCCGAATGACGATGCCGACTGGCGCCGCGTGCCGGTGACCGACGGACACGCGACGATCCCGCTCGACGGCCGCGTGGCAATCGTCAGGCGTTCCAGCTGAGCTGGTATGACCGGGTGTGGCTTGAACCACCCCGCCGCGCTTTGTATCGTGCAATTGCGTACGAACTGACGGTGAGCAGCGAAGTCTTTCAGACTCTGCGGTCCGGCCAAGCATCCGACGGCTTCGCCTTTTGCTCCAAAATATAACGGATTCTTCCCCATATGGACTATGCGCCTTCCGCCCCGGCCCTTGCTGCCGAGACGCACGCTTTTCAGGTTCTGCTCGAAGACGGCGCCACCGCGAGCATACGCGTTTATGGAAGAGGCCCACGGATCATCTGCAGCCATGGTAATGGCCTCGCCATCGATGCCTTTCAAAGCTTCTGGCACCACTTCACCGATGACTACGAGACCGTGGTGTTTGACTTTCGTCATCACGGCCGCAGCAGTCCGTATCGCCAGCCCATTCCGCATGTCTGGCCACAGCTCATCCGCGACTATGAGGCGATCATGCAAGGGATCACGCGCGAACTCGGCGCGGCGCCCAGCCTCGGCGCATTTCATTCGATGAGCGCACTGACGACCCTGCTGCATGCCGCCGAATATGAGACGCCGTGGATCGGCATCGTCGGCTTCGAGCCACCGGCAACGCCGCCGGCGAGCTATCCGGAGTTCCAGAGTTTCCGCACGGAAAATGACAGACTCGCCGGACGCGCCGCGCAACGTCGCACCAGCTTTCCGAATGTGCAGGAGCTGTTTGACTCCTATCGCCGCAGCCGGGCATTTGCCGGCGTCGACGATGCCGGACTGCAAGCACTCGCCGCATCCACGCTGCGCTGGAATGATGACAGGCTGCTCTATGAACTCGCCTGCGCCAGGGAATTCGAGGCCAGCATCTTCACCATGCAGGATCTCCCGGGCGCCTGGGAGCGGATGTGCAGCGTCAGGCTGCCGGTGCTGCTCGTCGCCGGCGAACCAAAGACGAGAACCAGCCCGTTCGTCGACATGGAGCGTGCCTTCGCGCGCGATGGCGGCTTCGCCTTCACTACCGCGCCTGACGCCTCGCATTTCATGCAGATGGAAAAGCCGGCCGAATGCGCCGCGATCGTCCGCGCCTTCCACGCCGGCCTGACCTGACCGCTCGGGAGTAACGCCGGGCTGCCATGCCGGGCGCGCAACCGGCTGGCAATCCGCCACCGCCGTTCCCACATTGCAAGGGCAATGGGAGCCCCGTCATGACTGCACTTTCGATCCTCGACCTCGTCCGCGTCACCCAGGACACCGATGCGCGCGGCGCGCTCGACAATTCCCGGGATCTGGCCGGCCATGCTGAGAAATGGGGCTATCAGCGGTTCTGGGTCGCCGAACATCACAACATGATCGGCATCGCCAGCGCAGCCACATCGGTGGTGATCGGCCATATCGCGGCGGGGACTAAAACCATCCGCGTCGGCGCCGGCGGCATCATGCTGCCGAATCATGCGCCCATCGTCATCGCCGAACAGTTCGGCACGCTGGCCCGGCTGTTTCCCGGCCGCATCGATCTCGGCCTCGGCCGCGCGCCGGGCACCGACCAGATGACCATGCGGGCGCTGCGCCGTTCGCTGCAGAATTCCGACAATTTTCCGCAAGACATCCAGGAGCTGCAGGCCTATTTCGCTCCGGCCGGCCCAAACCAGCGCCTGCAGGCGGTGCCTGCCGCGGGCACCGACGTGCCGCTGTGGATTCTCGGCTCCTCGACCTATGGCGCGCAGCTCGCCGCCGCCCTCGGCCTGCCCTATGCTTTCGCTTCGCATTTCGCGCCCGACCAGTTGCTGCAGGCGCTGCAGATCTATCATCAGCACTTCGAAGCCTCCGAACAGTCGACGAAGCCGCATGCAATGGTCGGCGTCAACATCATCGCCGCCGACACCGATGCCGAGGCCAAGCGGTTATGGACCACGCAGCAGATGTCGTTCACCAACATGTTCCGCGGCACCCGCGGCCTGAGCGCGCCGCCGATCGACGATATCGAGACCTACTGGGCGCCAGCCGAGAAGATGCAGGCCATGGGCATGCTGCGGCGTTCGATCATCGGCTCCAAGGAAACGGTTCGCGCCGGCATCGCCGCGCTGGTCGAAGAGACCGGCGCGGATGAGCTGATGATCGTCTCCGACGTCTACGACCACGCCACGCGGTTGAAGTCCTATGAGATGATCGCGGAGGCCACCGCGGATCTCAACAAGACACCGAAAACCGTAGCTGCTGAATAGCCAAGAAACGCGTCATTCCGGGGCGCGTGCGCATCTTCGCGCGCGCGAACCTCAGCCACTCCAATTGGAGTGGCGGGGAATCTCAGAATGTTGAACACGACGGGATTCCGGGTCTTTGCCGCCGCCGGCAAGCCGGCTCTGGCAAATCCCGGAATGACGAGAAACTCTAGAAATTGATGGTGGTGCGGACGCCGAATACCGCGGCGTCCTTGATGCGCTTTGTCTGCGTGGCATCGTTAGGATCGACGGCGCCGCCGGCGGGATGCATCACATATTGAAACACCGGCTGCACCGCCACGCCCGGCGCGACCATTGCGAGATAGGTCATTTCCAGCACAGCTTCAAAATCGCGGACCGGCGTCGCAATGCCCGTGAACTGCTGAACATCACGATCAAGCGCACGTGCTCTGTCCGAAATCCGTGCATAGGTCATGGCAACACCGATCTTGTCATCGGGTCGTTCCGCCGAAAAGCCCGAGAACTGAATGCCGCCGTCGAGATAGAAGCTGATCAGATTGCGATCCGACGGACTCAGCGACGCACGCGCGAAGAAGCCGATGCCCTTGTCCGGGCCAAGCGTGCTGAAGGCCAGCCGCTGCTCATAGACGGCAAAGATACCGCGATTGCCGCGCCGCATGGCGGGCTCACCAGTGCCGAGCGGATCGGCCTGCGACAGGCCCTCCGGCGTCCAGCGCTCGTCGTCGAACTCATTGAAGTGATACCAGCCGCCGCCGGTGATCGATCCGGGCAGCTCCGATGGACCGAGCTTGTAGCCGTATTTCAGCTGACCGATCACCCATGGCGGATCGTTGACGCGAAAGGCGAGACCGTGCGGATTGCTGATCTGCGGATCGTCGGGACCGGGCGCCGCCGCGCTGCCGTTAAAAACTGCGAGATAGGCCGTGAACTGCTCCGACAGAAACGCTTTCAGGCGAATACCCGGCACCGCGAGCGGCGGCGACGGTCCGCCCGCCGGCAGGATCACGCCGGTGATGCCGGGCCAGCCCAGCGCCGAATTGACGAAGATGTCGTCATATTTGCTGTCGATGAATTCAAGGTCGGAAGGCTGCTGACCGACCTTCACCAGGAGCTTCCCGCCGAACAGCGCCTGTTCGATCCAGAATTCATAGAGCCGGGTCGCCGGCAGCGCCTCGATGCCGCTGACCAGCATCAGATTGCCGATATAGTCGCGCGACAGGCCAGGTCCGTGGATCTGATAGACATTGGCGTGAAAGGTCGCGCCGCTCCAGCCGACCGCCTTGTCGAGATCGACATCGACACCGAAATCGAAGCGCCCCTCATAGACCGCACCACGCCGGATGCCGCCGGAGGCATTGCCAAGCGCCTCGCCGATATAGGTGGCCGACAGCGCCACACCCCATTCGGCGAGCCGGTCATTGATCGGCTTCAGTCCGCTATCGCGCCAGTCACCGGCATGCGCAGATGACAGCGAGATCATGCAATACACGACAAAACCGGCGAGCACCGTCATCGCACGGGTCATCGAGCACGGAAACGCACCGACCATGACAGCTACCTGATGATCTTGAGGCGCTTCATCACGGCATAGGCCGATGCCGACGACACCAGGATCAGCGCCCCCGCCCAGAGAAATCCGGTTTCGGTATCGGTCAGCGGCAGGCCCTTGGTGTTCATACCGAAGATGCCGGTGACCAGGGTCGGCGGCAGCAACAGTGCCGTGAGTACCGAGAGCACACGCAGGCTTTCATTGCCGCGTTCCTCGATCTGCAGATGCAGCTCTTCCTGCAAGAGGCGGCTGCGCTCGCGCATCTCGACCACATTGTGATCCAGCCCGTCGAGCCGCTGCGCCAGCTTGCCGGCGCGCAATTGCAGCGCAGGCTTCAGCTCGCGCTGGCCTTTGGCCTCGAGCCGCTGGAATACGATGCGCAGTCCCGAGAGTTGCCGGTGCAGCCGCACGCAGGTCCGGCGCAGACGCCCGAGCTTCTGCAGCAGGTCACGGGAGTCGCCGGACACCACCTGCTCCTCGATCCCGTCGAGCGACAGTGCGAGGCTGTCGGCGACGCCGTCCATGGTGTCGCAGACATTTTCGACGATGGCTTCAAGCAGCGCGGCCATGCTGTCGATGCGTTGGCCCTGCTCGAGCGAACGGCGCGTGGCATCGACGGCGCACAGCGCGTGATGTCGACCGCTGACCAACAGACGCTCGGTCATCACGAAGCGCAGATAGCCGGTATCTTCGGTCGCCTCGTCGATATCGCGCAGCAGGTCCGAGATCACGCCATAGATGCTGTCATCGGTGGCATGGAGCTGCTGATAGGTGTCCTTGGACAACAGCAGCGTCCGCGCCTGCTCCGGCGCATGCAACGGGATCTGCGCCAGCCATTGCAGTGCGCGTGTATCCGCAAGATTGAAATGCAGCCACAGCAAGCCGCCATGGGCAATGTCGATACCCGCATCGACAGGCAGCGGCTCCGGCTTGCCATCCGAATGGATGCGGAAAGCCCAGACCAGACCCGGAATCGGATCGGACGGGTTCAAGGCGAAATCGCTCTGTGTCGATGCGACCGGGACCTCAAGCTGCATGGGGCACCAGCTTCTCTTCACGCCACGCAAAACGCATGCATCACCAAAATTGAAAAAATATGCCTGCGGCTTTCCAACTGTGTCAGTCCGCCGCAGGCACTTGTCAGCCGAGGTGAGACGATAATCCGATTGGAAAAATCGGACCGTCATCTCATCTGTTGGTCTTGAGCATGATCTTTCGGAAAACCGGTTTCCACTTTTCCGGATCATGCTCTATTCGGCGGCTTCGGCGAGTGTATCGCTCTGCTTGTTGTAGTCATGAACGACGCGGCCATAGGGCAAAGTCAGATCGGCCAGGAAATGATGCGCACCGATCACGCGGCGCACCGGAAAGTCGGCGACCGGCGCGTTAACATGCGGGACCAGGTGCAGGCGTCCCGGCCCGAACCATGAGCCCTTCACGGTGATGTCGGTCAGATTGATTGCGACGAGCTGACAGACTTCCGCGCTGCCATCGACACCGGGGATCAGCTTCAGATTGATCTGGGTCTTGGACAGCGTCGCAAGCGTCGCCTCGCCATTGCCGGCCATGGCACCGTGCTTGTAGGCCATCGTGCCCATGGCGACCTGCTGCCCGGCATATTCGAGCGTGCCGGTCAGCGTGTCCTTGACCACTTCGAGTTTCGGATGGGCGTATTTCTTCGGAAAGCCCCAGATCTCGCGGCCGGCGGCGATCGGCGGATCATCGTCCAGATACATCTGCGAGACGAAATTGACGTCCTCGCCCTTGAAGCGCGCGGGGATCACGAGGCCCGTTTCCGTGTAACTGCCGAAGCCGGACGAGTCCGGCATCTTGATCCATTCATAATGGACGATGGGCTGCTCGATCGGCTCCAGCGGTTCGGGCAGGCCCATCCGGATCAGATCAGGATCGGTCTCATAGGTGATGACAAGGAATTCGCGATTGATGAAGCGATAGGGACCGGCGGGATAGCTCGGGCCGGCCATCGGCATCGACGGCAAACGGAGGATGTCTTCCTGGCGCATCGGAAACTCCTTGATTGGAGATCTTGGGGTGTGAAATCGCGGAATAAAAATCAGTGAGCGGTCCAGCCGCCATCCACCGGCAGCGTGATGCCGGTGATCGAGCGGGCGTGGTCGGTACAGAGGAAGTTGACGACCGAGGACAGTTCTTCGACGGTCACGAAACGTTTGGTGGGCTGGGCGGCCAACAGCACATCCGAGATCACCTGCTGCTCGGTGATGCCGCGCGCCTTGGCCTGCTCCGGGATCTGCTTCTCGACCAGCGGTGTCATCACGTAGCCCGGGCACACCGCATTTACTGTGATGCCGTGTTCGGCGACTTCCAGCGCCGCCGTCTTGGTCAGCCCGGCAATGCCATGCTTGGCCGCGACATAGGCCGACTTGAACGGCGAGGCGACCAGCGCATGGGCTGAGGCGATGTTGACAATGCGGCCCCAGGACTTCGCCTTCATGTGGGGGATGGCGAGACGTGTGGTGTGAAACGCACTCGACAGGTTGATCGCCACGATCGCATCCCACTTCTCGACCGGGAATTCCTCGAGCGGCGCGACATACTGGATGCCGGCATTGTTGACCAGGATATCGACGCCGCCGAATTCCTGCTCGGCCTGCGCCATCATCGCCGCGATGTCATTGCCGTCGGCCATGTTGGCGCCGCTATAGAGCACCCGGACCTGATGGCTATCAGCAATCTCGCTGCGGATCGCCTCGATCTCATTGGCGTCGCCGAAGCCGTTGAGCACAATATTGACGCCGCTGGCCGCAAGGCCGCGCGCGATACCAAGGCCGATGCCGCTGGTGGAGCCGGTAATGATGGCGGACTTTCCAGACAGCATGCGCGCAACCCTTCGTAAGCAAACGTTAATATCTGCTTCTTTGCTAGCGATCCTGTTTGACGGCGGTATGAGGAATTTCCTTCAGCCACGTGACGCGCTTCATGGACCGACGCGCAGTCATCGAATTTGCTATTTGTCACAACGCCGTCACTGCTCATCTGAATTCTGCCGCCAACATCATGTGATCGTTGAGGAGAAGACCCAGATGGATGCGCGGACACCCGATTCAGACATGACGGCCGAAGCCGGCTGGCGCCCCGACCGCTGCGATCGTGTAGCACTTGTGCTGCAGGGCGGCGGCGCCCTCGGCGCCTATCAGGCTGGCGTGTATCAGGCGCTGCATGAAGAAGGCATGGAGCCGGACTGGGTGTGCGGCGTATCGATCGGCGCGATCAATTCGGCGATCATCGCCGGCAATCCGCCGGAAGACCGGCTGGAGAAGCTGCAGATCTTCTGGGACCGCATCACCGCCCGCAAGGTCTGGCACTACACACCGGACGGCGACGTCTATCGCAAGGCCCGCAATCTCGCGAGCTCGTTCATGACCACGACCCTCGGCCAGCCCGGTTTCTTCAAGCCGCACGAGGTCAATCCGTGGTTCAGCCCGGCCGGTGCAAAGACGGCGACGAGCTATTACGACACCTCACCGCTGCGCGACACCCTGCTCGAACTGGTCGACTTCGACCTGATCAATTCGCGCAAAACCCATTTCGCCGTCGGCGCGGTCAACGTTATCACCGGCAACTTCCTGTATTTCGACAACAAGAAGGAAGTCATCGCGCCGGAGCACGTGATGGCATCAGGCGCACTGCCGCCGGCCCTGCCGATGGTGAAGATCGGCACCGATCATTTCTGGGATGGCGGCATCGTCTCCAACACGCCGCTGCAGCACCTGCTCGACCAGGAAGACAAAATGAACTCACTGGTCTTTCAGGTCGACCTGTTCAGCGCACGCGGCGTGCTGCCGCGCGATATCCAGGAGGTTCTGGCCCGGCACAAGGACATCGTCTATTCGTCCCGCACCCGCCACAACACCGACATCTACCGGCGCATGAACAATCTGAAGTCGGAGCTCTACAAGGTGCTGCAGCGCATTCCCGACGACCAGCTGAGCGACGAGGAACGTGCGCGGCGCGACAGCCTGTCGGATCTGCCGGAGATCACCATCCTGCAGATGATCTATCAGCAGAAGGCTTATGAGGGCGATTCCAAGGATCACGAATTCTCGGCGACCTCGATGCGCGAACACTGGCAGAGCGGCCTCGACGATACCCGCCGCACATTGAAACGTCGCGACTGGCTGGCGCTGCCGGAGCAAGGCAAGGGCATCGTGGTCCACGACGTGCATCGCGAGAGCGGTTCCTGACCGACGATACGTCCCAATAAGAAATGGCCCGCGCATCATCTGCGCGGGCCATTTCTTTTCGCGGTCTGAAAGAACGAGGCCGCGGCGTTTCCGCAGCGGCCTCGTCTATCCTCAGAACAACTGGCTGAACAGCACGTAGAGCGAAGCCGACAGCATGATGGCGCAGGGCAGCGTGAGCACCCATGCCATCAGCAGGTTGCGGATGGTGGCCATCTGCAGGCCCGAACCATTCGCCGCCATGGTGCCGGCGACGCCGGACGACAGCACATGGGTCGTCGAGACCGGCAGACCGAACACGTCGGCCGCACCGATGGTGGCAGCGGCCACGAGTTCGGCGGAGGCGCCCTGCGCATAGGTCAGATGCGTCTTGCCGATCTTCTCGCCGACGGTGACGACAATGCGCTTCCAGCCGACCATGGTGCCGAGGCCGAGTGCGATGGCCACGGCGATCTTCACCCAATCCGGGATGAACTTGGTGGCGGCATCGAGCGAGCCTTTATAGGCATTGAGGGTCGCGACATCTTCCTTGTTGAGGTCGTTTTCCTTGTCCTTCATCAGGAAGCGGATGGCTTCCGATGCGAGATACATGTCGTTACGGGTATTGCCGACGGATTCCGCAGGAACCTTGTCGAGCGTGCCGTAGCTGCGAACCTGATCGCCGACCTGCTGCACGAGAACGGCGAGCGACGGATAGGTGCCTTCGCTGATCTTGCGCTGCGACACGTAAGTGGTCACCGCCGGACGGGGATCGCCGATGATGCTGTGGCCAGCACCCTTGGCTGCGATCACCTTGGCGGCCGCGATGGAGTTGACCTGGAACTGCGCGACGCGGGATTCCGGCAATGCGCGGTTCAGCGCATAGGCGGTCGGCACGGTGCCGATCAGCACCAGCATGATCAGGCCCATGCCCTTCTGACCGTCATTCGAACCATGCGCGAAGGATACGCCGGTACAGGTCGCGATCAGAATGCCGCGGATCCACAGTGGGGGCGCCTTGTTGCCGTCGGGCGCCGCGTACAAAGCGGGGTTACGCACGAGGAATTTCAGCACCAGCAGCAGGATCGCAGCGCAGGCGAAGCCGAACAGCGGCGACAACAGCAGCGCGTAGCCTATTTCGGTGGCCTTGCCCCAATCGACGCCCGAGGTGCCGTCGCGGCCGCGCATCAACGCATTAGCGATACCGACGCCGATAATCGAACCGATCAGCGTGTGCGAGCTGGAGGCCGGCAGACCGAGATACCAGGTGCCGAGATTCCAGATGATCGCCGCGATCAGCAGCGCGAACACCATGGCAAAGCCGGCGCCGCTGGAGACCTGCAGGATCAATTCCACCGGCAGCAGCGAAACGATGCCGAAAGCCACCGCGCCCGTAGAGAACAGCACGCCGAGGAAGTTGAAGAAGCCCGACCACATCACGGCGAATTCCGCCGGCAGCGAGTGGGTGTAAATCACGGTGGCCACCGCATTGGCGGTGTCATGGAAGCCGTTGACGAATTCGAAGCCAAGCGCGATCAGCAGCGCTACGAACAGCAGCAGGTAAGGCAGGTAGCTGGTGACGCGGGTCCCGGTGGCATTGACGTCCACATAGATGCTGTAGGCGACGAACAGGAGGCCGGCGGCCAGGATCCCGAAAAACAGGATCATCGTCAGCGGGTTAAAACCCTTGTCGAGATTGGGCCGCGATGCCGGCTCGACTTGCCCGCTCCCGGAAATGGGTTGATTGAGTGTGAAATCGGTCATGAAACGCCCCCGTTACAGGTTAAGAGGCGTTAATCTCTGCACCACGGATGCGAAACCCGGATGACAGGCGCGACAATTTGTCTGTTACGGGTTGTGACAGTCCTGCGTCGCCGACGGGCCGGCAGGTGACAGGCACTCAGATCGCGGACGCGACCTTTTCGAGTCCGATCATGCGCGCCAGTGCACGGACTTCGCGCTTCTGATCCTCACGCAATTGGAACAGCAACGGCATGGCAGCGGACTTGAGCTGCTGCACCTCGTCGCTATCGGGATCGATCGGCGGCGCGCCTACCGACGAACTGGCCTGCTTGGTCTCGTGGATCCTGCGCGCTACGTTGCGCAGCGCCGCTTCGACGCCGGGCCAGTAGGATTCCTGCGACGTGGTCAGATTGAGCCGCGTCTTGATCGCCGAAATCTGCGCATCGCTGAGCAGCGTATAGGTCTTCTGCACCGGCTTGGCAGCGGCCTTGGGCTTGGCAGTCGGCTGCGGTACCACAATCGGCGCAAGCACCGTCGAGCCGGGCACTTCGATCGGACTGTCGGATGCAAAGGCCTGGCGCAACGGACTGCCGTCAACGCTCGGGACCTGCTGCGGATCAAGCGACGCCATCATGGCGCCGGCCAATGGCAGCTTGTCCTTCTTGCCTTGCGTATTGGAAACCGGTCCGCGCGACACGGCGACCGAATTTTGCGCGGCGCTGTCGCCATATGACAGCGACAGCGATGGGATGCTATCGCGACCGAGGATGCTCGCAACAGCCACGCCGGTCAGCAACAGGCAGCCCAGCACAAGAAGGGTCAGCGCACGCGTCAAGCCAGTCTCCGAAATTCAGGACTACCAGAGGTACCTGTCCTCACAAATGGAGATTAATTAAGGCCTAACCATACCGCAACGGTGCGATAATACTCACAGACGTTCAGGCGGCGTTGGCGAGAACATAGGCTTCCTGGATGTCGCTCACGATATCGGAGGCTTCCCACAGCGCATCCGGGGCGACCGACTGCATGCTTATGGTCCAGTTTGCGCCTTTTCCGGCGCGGGGCGTGCTGACAATGTCGAACTGCACCTCGCGGCACAGCGGATGACGGCCGAAAGCTGCGGCCACGCGTGCCTTGATCTCCTCGATCGTGGCCGGCGTCTTCGCGAAATAGGCTTCGATATCCATGATGGCCCCTGAATCGGTTGATTCCCGATCAGGGCATTGTTGGTTCCACAGGATTTAATGAATGGTTAATTTCGCTGCGCCATCAGCAGATTGATACCACCGCTGCGTGGAGGCTCAGCCCAGCAGTTGATCGAGCCGATCCCGGAGCTGGTCCTGATGATACGGCTTGGCAAGCCGCGGCAGATCGAGCTGCGCGCCTTCGGGCAAATCCGCATAGCCGGTGGCGAGCAGGATCGGCAACGACGGCCGCATTTCGCGGGAGTAAGCTGCAAGCTCGATGCCCGTCATGCCGGGCATCACATGATCCGTCATCATCAGATCGAGCGGCTCGTCGCTTTTCAGAATCTCCAGCGCATGCCGCCCCGAACTCGCCGGGATGACGCGATGGCCGAGATCCTCCAGCATCTCCGTTGTCGACATCGCGATGAGGGGATCGTCATCGACAAACAGGATCACGGCAGAGCGCGCGGCATGGCGCATGACATGGGCCGTATCGGCCACCTCTGGCTTCCTGTCGGTGACCGGCAGCACGAGGGTCGCCGTCGTTCCCTTGCCGACGACGCTTGAGAGATCGAGCGTGCCGCCGAGCTGTACAGCGAGACCGTGTACCATGGACAGACCGAGACCAGTTCCCTTGCCGACCGGCTTGGTCGAGAAGAACGGTTCGATCGCCTTCTTCAACGTCTCCGGCGACATGCCGGCGCCATTGTCGATGATAGACACCTTGAGATAGTCGCCAGGCTTCAGAATCGGGTCGCCTTTGCCGACCCGATGCTTCTTCACCTTGATATCGATGGAGCCACCGTCCTGCATGGCGTCGCGCGCATTGATCGCGAGATTGAGGATGGCGAGTTCGAGCTGATTGTGATCGATCTGCGCCCGCGGCAGATCCTCGGGAATATCGAGACGCAGCGCAACGCGCGGGCCGAGCGAGCGCTCGAGCAGATCGCTCATGCCGCGGACCAGCGCACCGAGATCGACGGCCACGGCTTTCAGATCCTGCTGCCGCGCAAAGGCCAGTAGCCGCTGCGTCAGCGAGGCGCCGCGTTCGGCACCCTGCATCGCGCCATCGACCAGACGCTTCAGGCGCGGATCATCGGGCATGCGCTTGCGCAGCAGATCGAGATTACCCATCACCGCCATCAGCAGATTGTTGAAGTCATGCGCCACGCCGCCGGTGAGCTGGCCGATGGTCTCCATCTTCTGCGCTTGACGCAGTTGATCCTGCGCCTTCTCGCGCGCCGCGACTTCCTTCATCAGGTCATTGGTGCGTTCCTCGACGCGCTGTTCGAGCGTCGCCGTGAGTTCGGCAAGCGCGGACCGCTCCGCCGTCAACTGCTCCAGCAAGTTGTCGCGATCGATATCGGCAGACTTTCGCGCAGTGATATCGACGGAGACACCGACCAGCGTTTTCGGCTTGCCGTCAGGCCCACGGACCATGCGCGCACGCGTCTCGACCCAATGCACCGAGCCGTCCGGCCAGATATTGCGGTATTCGACATTGTAGTCCGCACCGGCCATCAGCGTCGCATCGAGCGCTTGCTGGCGTTGCTCGCGATCATCAGGATGAACCGCGGCCTGCAATTCGCTGAACGTGAAGGACTGATCCGGGCCGCGGCCGAAGCATGCCTTGGTCGTATCCGAAACCTCAAGCCGTAGTTCGGGCAGATGCAATTCGAGCGTCCCGAGCCTTCCCGCATCGAGCGCCGTCTGCAACAGTCCCTGACTGTCGCCGAGGTCTTCGAGAATGGTACGCGTCTGATATTGGCGCCGGCGCGCGCGAACGGCCGAACCGACGATCGAAATCAGGGTTGTCGGGTGAAACGGGCGTTCAATGAACGTCACATTGCCGAGCAACTGTCCGAGACGCGCCGCATCCGGATTGCGCTCGGGACCACCGCCGCGGCGGGTCAGCAATACGATGGGAAAGTCGGACCATGACGCCTGATCATGTAACCAGGTGCCGAGACCGCGCAGATCGATTGACTTGATCGCCTCATCGGCGATGACGGCGACACCGGCGCCGCCTTTGATCTCTTCCAGGAGCGCCTGAAAATCCGCGCAGGTCTGCGCGTAAAAACCGGCTTCGCGGATCAGCGCCGCGGCGACAGCGGCATCGCGCCCTGTCGGCGCAAGGATGACGGCGCGCTCGGATGAACGCCCCGGTTTCACTCCGTTTGTCCATCAAGAAACTGGCGCTCGCCGGCATAAACCGGCACGCCGCTCAGCACGCCCTGAAACTCGTTCAAGGGCGCGCCGATGGTGAGCCCTCTCTGGTCTATCTTGTATTCCCGGATCGTCGCTTCATGCACACCGGTTCGCTTCTTGATGACAGAGATGGCGCGACGGACGCTCCCCAGCGCCTCGAAATAGCGGAGCAAAATCACGGTGTCCGCGAGATAGGTCACATCCACCGGCGCCTTCATATCGCCGACCAGGCCATGTTGAGCGACGGTCATGAATGTCGCTGCTCCCCGCCGGTTCAGATATTGCAGCAGCTCGTGCATGTGCAGGATCAGCGAATTTTCTTCCGGCATCGCCGCCTGATATCCGTTCAGACTGTCGATCACGACGATCTTGATATTTTTCTCGTCGACCTGCCGACGCACCCGATGGGCGAATTCGCCGGGCGACAATTCGGCCGCGTCGACCTGCTCGACGAAAAGGTTGCCGGCTTCCTGCATTGCGCGCAAATCGATCCCAAGTTTGATCATTCGGTCGAACAGCAGTCCGAGCTCCTCGTCGAACACGAACATCGCGGCCTTCTCACCGCGCTTGATCGCAGCAACCACATTGCTGATGACGACAAGAGACTTGCCGGTACCTGCCGGCCCGAGCACCAGTGTGCTCGATCCGGTTTCGATGCCACCACCCAGCAAGCCGTCGAACTCGGCGCTTCCCGTCGATTTGGTGCTGCGCTCCAGGGTGCCGCGGAATTCCGATGCGACCAGACGCGGAAAGACATTGACCCCGCCCGTCGTGATGGTGGCGTCGTGGTAGCCGCCGCGGAATTTAACACCGCGATATTTCATGACGCGTGCGCGTCGCCGTTCGGCGCCATAGGACGGCGCGAGTTCTTCGAGCCGCAGCACACCATGAGCAACGCTGTGGACGGTCTTGTCGGCGACTTCCGCCGTGAGGTCATCGAGCAGCATCACCGTGGTGCCGAATTTGGCGAAGTAATGCTTGATCGCGAGGATTTGACGCCGGTAGCGCAGCGAGCTCTGCGCCAGCAGCCGGATTTCAGAGAGGCTGTCCAGTACCACGCGGCTCGGCTTGAGGCGCTCGACGGCCTCGAAAATCTGCTTGGTTGTTTCGCCGAGTTCGAGATCGGACGAATACAGGAGGCTCTGCTGCTGGTCTTCATCGAGCAGACTCTCGGGCGGCAGCAGCTCATAGACGGCGATGCGATCGCCGAGCTCCCAACCATGAGAGGCCGCACCCTCGCGCAATTCCTTCTCGGTTTCCGACAGTGTAATGTAGAGGCTCTTCTCGCCGGCGCGCGCACCTTCGAGCAGAAACTGCAAGGCAACCGTCGTCTTGCCGGTGCCGGGCGCGCCCTCGACGAGGAAAACATGTCCTCGGGAAAAACCACCGGAGAGGATGGCATCCAACCCCCAGATGCCGGTTCTGGCCTTTTCGTTTTGCACGTGCGTCGAACTCATACCGCCCCCTGACGCCAAATAACACGCGCAGTATCAGGTGGTTCCGAGCTAGTGCTAAAAAGTTATCGATCAGCGCAGGGCGGTCAGCGCTTCTCGATCACCAGGCTCTGCACCGCCCGGCCGAAATAGCCATTGATATCGGCGAGCTTCGACGCAGCAAGACCGGCGCCGTCCGGCCCGATCCAGCTCTCCCCGTCCAGCAGGATCCAGTCGCCCACCGGCGGACGCGACAGGCTCACGGTGAGGTCGGCATTGAGGAAGGTCCAGTCGTCGAAACTCAACACAGGCGACGAGCCGTTGCTGAAGTCGGCCGCGATAACGGCACGCATCACCTGCGAGAGGCCGGCGCCTTCGACGATCGGCCGATTGGCCCGGTACCAGATCGCGCCCGGCCCCAGCGACAGGAAGCCGCCGCGCACTGCGCGGATGGTCATGCCGGTGACGAAGGGACTGCTGGCATAGCGCGGCTCCAGCAATCCGCCCTGATCGGGCGGCGGCACCGTGACCGGCGGATCGGCGATCTCCGGCGGCAGCTGCTGCGCCTCCGCTCTGATCTTCAGCACCGTCGCACGCACCACAACGGTGCCGTTCGCCATGAGACGAATGCCACACAGCTGGATCTTGCGACCCTCGCGCAGCACTTCCGTCTCGAAAGTGAGCGGCGCCACCGGCACCGGCCGTAGCAGATCGATGGTGACGCGGGTCACATGCATCGGGCTTGCGGTGGGCATCTGCTCGGCGAGCCAAGTCACCAATGCGGAAGGTGCCGAGCCATGCTGCATGGTCTCGTTCCATGGACCCGCAGCATGCGGGCCGGTGACGACATGACTGCCGTCCACGCGATAGATGGCGTCCATCAGATCGGCCTTCTCAATGCAGGATCAGAGCGGCGGATCGATCGCTTCGTCATATTCCTTCTTGAAGCGTGCAACGAGCTCGGCCACCGGCACGACCTTCGACACGCTGCCGATGCCCTGGCCGCTGCCCCAGATTTCCTTCCAGGCCTTCGGCTTGGCACGCTCGCCACTGGCGTCGGTGCCAAAATTCATCTTGGTCGGATCGGACTCCGGCAGATTGTTCGGATCCATGCCGGCGGCCACGATGGACGGCTTCAGATAGTTGCCGTGAACGCCGGTGAAGAGATTCGAATAGACGATGTCTTCCGAGGCGGAGGCCGCGATCATGTCCTTGTAGCCCGGCACCGCATTAGCTTCGGTGGTGGCGATGAAGGCCGAACCGACATAAGCAAAGTCGGCACCGAGCACGCGCGCGGCACGGATCGCGCGGCCATTACCGATGGCGCCGGACAACGCGATCGGACCGTCGAACCACTGCCGGGTCTCGGCGACGAACGCGAGCGGCGAGATTTCGCCGGCATGACCGCCGGCGCCGGCCGCGACAAGGATCAGACCGTCTGCGCCCTTCTCGATCGCCTTATGCGCAAAGCGCTGGTTGATGACGTCGTGAAACACGATGCCGCCCCAGGCATGTGCGGCCTGATTGAGTTCTTCGCGCGCGCCGAGCGAGGTGATCATCATCGGCACCTTATGCTTTTCGCAAAGTGCCATGTCCTGCTCGAGCCGGTTGTTGGACTTGTGCACGATCTGGTTGACCGCGAAGGGTGCGGAGAGTCGATCCGGATGAGCCTTGTCATGCGCGGCGAGTTCTTCCTTGATCCGGTGCAGCCACTCATCCAGCAGCGCCGCCGGACGCGCATTCAGCGCGGGAAACGCGCCGACGATACCGGCCTTGCACTGCGCGATGACGAGATCCGGCACCGAAATGATGAATAGCGGCGAACCGATCACGGGCAGCGACAGGCGGTTCTTGAACAAAGCCGGCATCGACATGGAAAATTCCTCGACTTCTTTTCTTGATTTGTGCGCGATCCTGCGCGCCCGCCCCCGGTCGATCCGGGAGCGGGCGGACGATGCCAGAAGCGTAGGGCGGATGGCAATTGCGCTGCGGGAGAAAAAACCGGGCTGAACGGCGTTGGTTTCAGTACGCGGAATAATGGGGCGCCCACTATCCAGGCGAGGTTCCGTTATCGGGATGACTGCGCGATGGCAGCCATGCGCCTCATCAAGCCGGGTCTGACATCGTCACCCGGTTCTTGATGCTGGGGCGCTCCTGCATCCGCGCATACCATGCTTGAAGCGCCGCGCACTCCGCAGGCACCTCCAGCTTCACGAGTCCGGCGAAGATCAAACCGCCAATCACCGTGATATCGGCCATCGAGAAAAACTCGCCGGCGATAAACGGCTGCTTTTTCAGCACCCCGTCGAAGTATGCCATCCCCCTCAGCGCCTTGTCGCGCTGGCGGAAGCCCCACTCGGCATTTTGATAAATCTCGACGTGAGGCCCGAGCCCCGGTGTCGCGTGATGAAAATAGACACTAATGGCGTCGAGCAGCTCCAGCTCGGCACGCTTGCTCATCATGTGGATCAGGCCCTTCTCGCGCGGCGTGCCGCCGGTGAGCGTGGGGGAGCCGTCAAGTCCGTCGAGATACTCGGTAATGGCCGTGCACTCGGCAATGAAAGTTCCGTCGTCGAGTTCGAGCACCGGCAGCGTGCCTGAATAGTTCTTGGCGAGAAACGCCGGCTTCTTGTGCTCGCCTTTCGTGAGATCGACCGACACGAAATTGATACGCGATCGGAGGTTCTTCTCGGCCACAGCGATTCGGACGCGCGCCGGGTAAGGCCCCGTGCTCCAATCGTGAATCGTCATCATCGGGAGCTTTGTCGCGTCGCCATTGGTGATTTGAGCGCTCATCATTTTCCTACCTATCAGTTGGTAGACTGCATTTACGGCTTTGATTTATCGGCGTCAACGCCTATCTATCACTTGGTAGGCCGCAAACACAGGATTGTGAGACCGGGATATGAGTTCGAATTCCAGGGAAGCCATCCTGGCGGCAGCGAAACTGACCGCGCAGGCCCATGGCTACAGCGGTCTGAATTTCCGCGATCTCGCGGCAGAGGTCGGCATCAAGGCTGCGAGCATCTACCATCACTTCCCGAGCAAGGCCGATCTCGGCGCCGCCGTCGCCAGGCGCTATTGGGAGGACTCGGCCGCCTATCTGGAGACACTGCTCGCCGAAGCCACCGATCCGGCCGCGTGCCTGCGCCAATATCCCGGCACGTTCCGCAAGGCGCTGGAGAGCGGCAACCGCATGTGTCTCTGCAGCTTCATGGCCGCCGAATATGACGACCTGCCGGAGCCGGTGAAGAAAGAGATCCGGACCTTCACGGATATCAATGTGGCATGGCTGAGCAAGGTTCTCACCGCTGTGACCGCCGCGAGCCCTGAGAAGAGCGAACCGCGTGCACGCGCCATCTTCGCCGCCATCACCGGCGCCCAGCTGATGGCAAGAAGCCGCGCGGATGTCTCGCTCTATGACGCGCTCATCGAGAGCTATCGCGCAGCGGGTCTGTTGCCGGCATAGACCTATTGGCAGAGCGCCTGGGTGACGTAATTTTCCGTCTTGCAGTCACCCGGCTCCGGCGCGCGGCCGGGGATCATGGCCCTGGGCGAGCAGCTTTGCGCTGCGTCGGTGTCGAGGCTTTTGCCGTCCTTGAAGCCCTTGCTCTGACAGAGCTTGTCGGAGGCCGCCTTGCAGTCCGGTGCGCCATTGGCAGCGACCGGACAAACCACCCTTCCCTTCACCACCGTGTTCAGCTTGGTCAGGCTGTCAGTCCCCAGCGAGGGCATGGCAGGCAGCGACGGCAGCAGTGAAGTGGAATTCTTGAACAGCTTGCCGATCTCGTTGAACAGGCCGGGATTTTCGGGCGCCGGCGGCGGTGACGGCGGCGACGCCTGTTCAGCCATCGGCGCCGGCGCGAAAGCCGCCGCAGGCGGCGGTGGCGCCGAGGGAGCCGGGACGACCTGAATCGTGATCGACTTCTGCGGCGCCGGTTGCTGCTGCATGGCCTGCGACCAGGCACACATGGTGGCTGCGCCGACGGCCAGCGCCGCGATCGCAGCGACGACGCAGTTGCGGGTTACCGGAGCAAACAGACAGGTCAAATCGAACATGATGCGAAATGTATCCCGGCACCTGCGCCGGGGGAAGCATCCTGATCTAGAACAGCCGGAATGCGATGATGAAGCCGAGCACCAGAACGCCGACGCCCAGCGCAACCCACAGACCCAGACGCTTCTCGATGGTCTCGCGAATCCACACACCGTACCGGTTGAGCAGAATGGCAACGACATAGAAGCGCACGCCACGGGCAACCACCGACAGCGCGATGAACATCCAGATATTATAGTTGGCGAAACCTGACGTGATGGTGACAAGTTTGTAGGGGATCGGCGTCAACCCCTTCAGCAGGATGATCCATGCGCCATATTCGGCATAGCCGGCGCGGAATGCCTCGACCTTGTCGCCATAGCCATAGAAATGAATGACCCATTGGCCGACGGAGTCATACAGCACCGCGCCGATGAGATATCCCACCACACCGCCAAGCACTGAGGTAATGGTGCAGATGCCCGCATAGAGCCAGGCCTTCTGTGGCCGGGCCAGCGCCATCGGAATCAGCATCACATCCGGCGGCACCGGAAAGAACGAACTTTCCGCGAAGGACACGATGCCCAAAATCCAGAGGGCATAGGGCTTGTGGGCGGCGTCGATACACCAGTCATACATTCGTCTGAGCATGGTCCGCGATGAACCATCCTGACGCCGATTTGTCTATGGCTGGACTGACACGCGCGAGACGAAAAGCTCAGCTCAACTTGCGGAGGCGACGACCTTCCAACGCGACAATTGGTCGCCGCGCAGCGCTTTGCTCGATGGATTTCGGCCGCTTCGGGGGTTTCGGGAGCTTTTCAGCGATACCGAGCATATCTTCGCGCCGGCTCATCTCAGCCCAGACCTGCTCAGGACGCACACCCGCAGCCGCCCACAACACAGTCAAATTGTAGAGAAGATCGGCGCTTTCACGGATCACGGCGTCCGGCTTGCGATTGATCGCATCGATGACGACCTCGATGGCCTCCTCGGCCAGCTTCTTCGCCATCTTTTCCGGCCCCTGCTGATAAAGCCGGGCCGTTCGCGAGACCGACGGATCGAGATCCTTGGCCGCGATCACCGCCTGATAAAGCCGGTCGAGCGAATCACTCATGCAACTACACTATCTCAAAGCTGTGGCCAGCGCGTTAACGGCTGGCGTTCAAGTGTCTGCAACAACGTCAAAACGCCGGCCGCAAGCGCGACCGGCGTTTGATAGTTAAGTGACAGTTGCATGACGAAACGAGTTGTGACCGATCGCGAACTACCAGGTCATGCGACGCGAATTATCGTAACCATGGCCACCGCCGTAGCCGCGATACGGTACGCCACCGTAATAGGCAGGACCGCCATCATAATAGGCTGGGCCACCGCCGTAATAACCGTAGCCCGGGCCATTATCGTAGTAATAGTCGCGACGGCTCTGCGTGGCGGCGATCGCGCCAATGGTGCCGACGATGGCGCCAAAGGCCGCAAGGCCGGCGGCATTGCCGCCACCGCGATAATAGCGACGGCGTGCGCTGCTGAAATCGGTCGCATCGCTGGTGCCGTGCGTGGCCGCGGCCTGGCTCGTGCTCTTGGCGACAGGCGCCGCGATTGCTCCGGTCGGCGCAATTGCCGAGATGGTCATGGCCGCAACGGTCGCCACGATAGCGGCGCGGCCAGTCTTATTAAACAATCCATTTCGTACGAACATCTCAATGTCCTCCGTGGTCGTCTGGCCCTGTGGGCCTCTGTATAGCCAACCACTTCGGCCACTATGAGTTCCCCAACCCCAACGGCAGCTGAACGATCGGTGTCCAAATCGGGGCAGTCATCTCCCGTTCAGCCTTTTACGGTTAGAAACGACGCGCAAGATGTCGCACCATACCGCCATCGATCAAACATGCCCGGCGGGGTAACTGCCGGTCCGTCAGTTGTTAAGTATCTTGATGCCCAGAACCCCGACCAACATTTCCCGGCGGCATGTCCTCCTCTCGCTGAGCGCGCTGGGATCCGTGGCTTTTTGCGCATCATCGGTACAAGCCTCCGCCGACGACAAGATTGCTGACGACAAAACACCGACCAACATCCAGTTTGCGCTCGATCGCGCGATCGATGCGATTGCTGCACCCTTCGTGCTGGCGGATGCCCGCGGCCTGTACCGGGCCGAGAACCTGAATGTAACCACCACCGTCGCCGCAGGATCGAAGGAGACCATTGCGCGGGTCGCCTCCGGTGCCAGCGACATGGCGCTGGCCGATCTCAATGCGTTGATCCGCTATCGCGGCGACACCGACGCCGCGACAGTGAAAGCCGTCTTCGTGCTGCTCAATGTAGCACCCTACGCCATCGTCGCCCGCAAGAGCCGCGGTGTGATCTCGCTCGGCAGCCTTGAAGGAAAAGTGCTTGGGGTCGCTGACCGCGATCTCGCAGTCCGGCTATGGCCGGCGCTGGCCAAGCGCAACAACATCAAGCTTGCAGCCGTGAAGCTGGAGAAGATCAGCGCCGCAGTGCGTGAACCGATGCTCTCCGCCGGTCAGGTCGATGCGATCACCGGCTTCTCGTATCTCTCGGCGGTCAACCTGCGCGACCGCGGCGTCCCCGCCGATGACCTGGCAGTGTTTCGTTTCGCCGACTTCGGGTCCGCCGCTTATGGCCTCGCGCTGATCGTCAATCCGAAATTCGCTGCCACCAGACCCGAGGCCGTGAAAGCATTCATTCGCGCCGTCACCGCCGGGACGCAGTTGGCGATCCAGGACCCGGCCAAGGCGATCACCGACGTCATGACCCAGATGGAGAATGGTTCGCGCGAGCTCGAACTGACGCGGCTGCACACCGCCATTACCGACAATATCCTGACCGACGACGTCCGCCGCGACGGGCTGGGTGGCATCGACGCCGCGCGCTTTGAGGCGTCGCTCGACGAGATCGCCGAAGATTTTACCTTCAAGAAGCGCCCCTCAGCCGCGGACATCTTCGACGACAGCTTCCTGCCGGGCTCGGTCGGCCGCAAGATGAACTGAAGAAGTTCAACTGAACAACTTTTCCCGAAGCTGTATTCGGCTGCCATCCCCGCCTAGACTATGCGCAATCGGTTATCCCGTTCGCGCTGCGCTGAGTGACCTCCCATGATCCGTCTTTACACCCGTGTGCTGGAGCTGCTCGGCAAGGAGAAGCGCCTCGGCTGGATCCTTGCGGGCGCCAACCTGCTGCTGGCCGGCGCGCAATTCGCCGAACCGGTGCTGTTCGGCCGGATCATCGACGTGCTCTCCGGCAATCTCTCGACGGCCGCGATGCAGACGGACAGCGCATCGCCCTGGCCGCTGCTGGCGGCCTGGGTCGCGTTCGGCCTGTTCACCATCGTCTGCGGCGCCGTGGTGGCGCTTCATGCCGATCGCCTCGCGCATCGCCAGCGTCAGGCAGTGCTGACCGATTACTTCGAACACATCATGCAATTGCCGCTGACCTTCCACACCGGCACGCATTCAGGACGCCTGATGAAAGTGATGCTGGCCGGCACCGACGCCCTGTGGCGTGTCTGGCTCGGCTTCTTCCGCGAACACTTCGCCTCCATCGTCTCGCTGTTCGTCCTGCTGCCACTGTCGATCTATCTGAACTGGCGGCTGGCCATCCTGCTCGTGATCCTGTGCGTCGTATTCACGGTGCTGACCACAATGGTCGTGCGCAAGACATCGGGCATGCAAAGCGATGTCGAGGAACATTACGGCGACCTTTCCGCGCGTGCGTCCGATGCGCTGGGTAACGTCGCGCTGGTGCAGAGCTTCACGCGCATCGATGCCGAGGTGCAGGGCCTGCGCGGCGTCTCCAGCCAGTTGCTCGAAAAGCAAATGCCGGTGCTGTCGTGGTGGGCACTGGTCTCTGTGATGACGCGCGCCTCCACCACCATCACGGTGCTGGCGATCTTCACCGTCGGCATCGCGCTGCATCAGCAGGGTCTCACCACCGTGGGCGAGATCGTGATGTTCGTCAGTTTCGCGACGATGCTGATCCAGAAGCTCGAACAGGTGGTCTCCTTCATCAACACGATTTTCATGGAAGCGCCGCGGCTGCGCGATTTCATGAATGTCCTTGATGCCGTGCCTGCCGTGCGCGACCGTATCGACGCCATGGACCCCGGCCGGCTGCAAGGCATGGTCGAGTTCAACGACGTGTCGTTCTCCTATGACGGCAAGCGGCCGGCCATCGCGGATCTGTCCTTCACGGCCCTGCCCGGCCAGACGATCGCCCTCGTCGGCGCCACCGGCGCCGGTAAATCCACGGCCATCGCACTGCTGCACCGGGCCTTCGATCCGCAATCCGGCATCATCTCGATCGACGGCATGGATATCCGTGCACTCACACTGTCGGGCCTGCGCCGGAACATCGGCGTCGTGTTCCAGGAGGCGCTGCTGTTCAATCGCTCCATCGCCGACAATCTGCGCGTCGGCAAACCGGACGCGACCGATGAAGAGTTGCGCATTGCCGCCGCCCGCGCCCAGGCGCTCGATTTTATCGAGCGCAGCGATAACGGTTTCAACACCAATGCCGGCGAGCGCGGCCGCATGCTGTCCGGCGGCGAGCGGCAGCGGCTGTCGATCGCCCGTGCACTGCTGAAGGATCCGCCGATCCTGATCCTCGACGAGGCCACCAGCGCGCTCGATGCCGTGACTGAGGCCAAGCTCAACGTCGCTCTCGATGAAGTGATGAAGGGCCGCACCACCTTCGTGATCGCGCACAGGCTGTCCACCATCCGCAATGCCACGCGCATCCTCGTATTTGAGAACGGCCGCGTGATCGAAGCGGGAACTTTCGATGAACTCGTGATGCAGGGCGGCTATTTCGCCAGTCTGGCCGCCGCCCAGTTCATGGTTCAGGAGGACGCACGCGCCAGCATGGCGCTGCCCGATGCCGCCGAACCCCTTTGATGTCTCTGGAGAACCGGTCGAAATTTGGCCCCTTTCATCACCGATTTAACTGGCTCACCACTGTTCTGATGCTCTCGACCGGTATAGGTTTGCGGCTGTCACCGCGTGACGCTAAACCGACCTGAGAGCCCCGAACCTCAAATCCAAAAATTGCTGCGCGCGGTGCATGAGCACTGCAGGCGGGCCGCAAAGGACCGGAATCGGATAGTGCAGTTTCACTTCGCATCGCGCCGCCTGCTATCACTCAACTGGTTCGTTCTCGCCGCGGCTCTTGCGCTCGGCGTGGCCGCGCCGCGCACGGCCAGTGCTGAAGCGCTGCTTGTCGTCGAAGTTGATACCGGCAAGGTGCTGCAAGCCGAGAACGCGACCTATCCGTGGTATCCCGCCTCCGTCACCAAGCTGATGACGACCTATGTCACGCTGCAGGCGGTGAAGCAGGGACGCATCAGCCTCGATACGGTGGTCACGGTGTCGCCGATCGCCGCGGCGCAGTCACCGTCGAAGATGGGATTCAACGCCGGCACGCAGGTCACCATCGACAACGCGTTGAAGATGATGATGGTGAAGTCGGCCAATGATATGGCCGTCGTGCTCGCTGAAGGCGTCGGCGGCTCTGTCGACGGTTTCTCGGCGATGATGAATGCCACCGCGCAGAAACTCGGCATGACGCAGACCAACTACGTCAATCCGAACGGCCTGCCGGCCGACGGTCAGGTCACCTCGGCGCGCGATCTTGCGATCCTCGCCCGCGCGATCATCCATGACCTGCCGGAATACGAATATTTCGTCCACATTCCTGCGATCAAATTCGGCCGCCGCATCACGCCGAACTTCAACAAGCTGATCGGCCGCTATCCCGGCGCCGACGGCATGAAGACCGGCTTCATTTGCGCCTCCGGCTACAATCTCGTCGCCACTGCCACCCGCGGCAACAAGCGGCTGATCGCCGTGGTGCTCGGTGCCTCCTCAGGCCAGGCCCGTGCCGTCAAGGCGGCGCAACTGCTGGAGCGCGGCTTCAACAATGGCGCCGGCGGCCTCACCTGGCTGCGTCCGGCCCTCGGCACTGTGGATGCCCTCGCGCCGATCGACGCCGCGCCTCCGAACCTGCGCGACGAAATGTGCGGACCGAAGCGCAAGCGCCCGGCCAGCGACGCCGATGACGAGGTCGTCGCCAGCAACGAAGCCGGCAGCCAGGCCATGTCGTTCTTCACCGCCGGCCTGCAGCCGCCAACGCTGCGCCCGGTCGACATGATCGCCGCAGCTGCCGCGCCGGTCGAACCGGTGATCGTCTATACCGGACCGAAAAAAGTGGGGGCCGACCTGATCGCCGCCAATGCGGTGGAAGAAGCCCGGCAGACGCCGAAGCCCAAGGGCAAGAAGGGCACCAAGACCGCCGCCAAGAAGCCTGACGCGGCAGCCGACAGCAAGGACGCCAAAACCGCAGCATCGGCCGAGGCGAAACCAGCCGCCAAGCCTGCGGCCAAACCCGCCGCCTCCAAACAGGCAGCCGTCAGGCCCGATGCCGCCGCGCCAAAGCCTGCAGCGGCAGCCGCGCCCGCAACAGCGAAACCTGCAGCAGCCAAACCTACAGCCGGCAAGCCTGCCACAGCAGCCACCGCCGCGCCGGCCACAACGCCGGCCAAGCCGAAGGCAGCGGCCAAACCCGCACCGAAGGCTACCACCGGCGAAGCCAAGCCGGCTGCGGCAGCTCCGCGCACTTAGACCTTCGTCGACAAGGCTCAACTATCATCGTTAACGCGGCCGGTTTCCGGCCGCGTCATGTTGCGCCGCGCCTTGCTATCAAGGGCAGCTTTGCTCAATACTTCCCTGAAATAATCAAATCGAGGGGGAAGTGTCATGGAGCGTATCTGGCTCAAACAATATCCGGCAGGCGTGCCAGCCGACATCGACGTCAGTCTGTATCCGTCGCTGGTCGATCTGCTCGAAGAGAGCTTTGCCAAATTCCGCGATCGCAAAGCCTTCATCTGCATGGACAAGTCGATCACCTATCGTGAGCTCGACGAAATGTCCCTGGCGCTTGGCGCCTATCTGCAGAGCAAGGGCCTCGCCAAGGGGGCCCGCGTCGCGCTGATGATGCCGAACGTGCTGCAATATCCGATCGCCACCTCCGCGGTGCTGCGCGCCGGCTATGCCGTGGTCAACGTCAACCCGCTCTACACCCCGCGCGAGCTCGAGCATCAGCTCAAGGATTCCGGCGCCGAAGCCATCATCGTGCTGGAGAACTTCGCCTCCACGGTGCAGCAGGTGATCGCCAAGACCAATGTAAAACACGTCATCCTTGGCAGCATGGGCGACATGCTCGGCTTCAAGGGCGTGATCGTCAATCTCGTGGTCCGCCGCGTGAAGAAGATGGTGCCGGCTTACGAATTGCCGGGCGCCGTCTGGTTCAACGATGCAGTCTCTGCCGGCCGCAGCATGAAGATGAAGAAGCCGGTGATCGGGCCCGACGACGTCGCCTTCCTGCAATATACCGGCGGCACCACCGGCGTTTCCAAGGGCGCGACGCTGCGCCATCGCAACATTCTGGCCAATGTGCTGCAGAACGATGCCTGGCTGCAGCCGGCACTGCGCAAGCCGCCGCATGTGGACCAGCTGTTCATCGTCTGCGCGCTGCCGCTCTATCATATCTTCGCGCTGACGGCCTGCTTCCTGCTTGCCGTGCGCGCCGGCGGCGTCAACCTCCTGATCCCGAACCCGCGCGATATGCCGGGCTTCGTGAAGGAGCTGATGAAGTATCAGGTCAACAGCTTCCCGGCCGTCAACACGCTCTATAACGGCCTGCTGAATACGCCCGGCTTCGACCAGGTGGATTTCTCCAAGCTGAAGATTTCCAACGGCGGCGGCATGGCGGTGCAGAAGGCCGTGGCCGAGCGCTGGCTGAAGACGACCGGCTGCTTCGTCGCCGAAGGCTATGGCCTGTCGGAAACCTCGCCGACGCTGACCTGTAACCCGGCCGACGTCGATCAGTTCAACGGCTCGATCGGCGTGCCAGTGCCATCGACCTACATCTCGATCCGCGACGACGACGGCAACGAAGTCCCGCTCGGCGAGCCCGGCGAGATTTGCGCCAAGGGTCCGCAGATCATGTCGGGCTACTGGAACCGGCCGGACGAGACCGCCAAGGTGATGACCGCGGACGGCTTCTTCCGCACCGGCGACATCGGCATCATGACCCCCGACGGCTTCACCAAGATCGTCGATCGCAAGAAGGACATGGTGCTGGTCTCGGGCTTCAACGTCTATCCGAACGAGGTCGAGGACGTCATCGCCAGCCATCCAGGCGTGCTGGAATGCGCCGTGATCGGCGTACCCGATCCGAAGACCACCGAGGCGGTGAAAGCCTTCGTCGTCAAGAAGGACCCGAACGTCACCGCCGAGGACATCATCAAGTTCTGCGGCACCCAGCTCACCAACTACAAGGTGCCGAAACAGATCGAATTCCGCACCGCTCTGCCGAAGACCAATGTCGGCAAGATCCTGCGCCGCGAACTCCGCGACGAGAAGAAGCAGGCCTCAGCGGCCTGACACACTGCTATAGGGTGGGCCCGCTTTCGCATGGCCCGCCCTATGGATTTCAATATGACTGCAACGACTCCCGCCGACATCATCGCCTTCTGGACAGACGCCGGCTGGGACCGCTGGTACGCCAAGAACGACGATTTCGACGCCGAAATCACCCGCCGCTTCCGTGCGCTGTGGGACGAGGCTGTCGCGGGCGGACTCGCGTCATGGGAGGCCAGTGACGAGGGCGCGCTCGCTTTGATCCTCGTGCTCGACCAGTTTCCCCGCAACATGTTCCGCAACGATCCGCGGGCCTTTTCCAGCGATCGCCTCGCTTGCGACCTTACGATCAGGGCCGTTGAGCGCGGCATCGATCAGCGCGTCGAACAGCAGATGCAGCAGTTCGTCTATATGCCGCTGATGCATTCGGAAGACCTCGCCGATCAGGAGCGCTGCTGCGCGCTGTTTCGCGCCGCCGGCGAGAGCGACAATTTGAAATATGCCGACGAGCACGCCGACATCATCCGGCGCTTCGGTCGTTTCCCGCACCGTAACCGGGTGCTGGGGCGCAGCACCACGGCGGAGGAGCAGGCGTTTCTAGATGCCGGCGGCTTCGGCGGCTGACGTCATCATGAAGCGCGCAGCAGGCCAAGTTTTGCGCAGCACATAATATTGCCCGCGTCATGCAGCCGGTCTAAACACACTCACCCTTACTTTCAGGAGAGACCGACGATGACCATTCAAGTTGGCGACAAGCTGCCCGAGTCCAAGCTCCGTGTCATGACCTCCGAAGGTCCGGCCGTGAAGACCACCGACGATATTTTCAAGGGCAAGAAAGTGGCGCTGTTCGCCGTCCCCGGCGCCTATACCGGCACCTGCCACAAGATGCATCTGCCGAGCATCTTCCTCAACGCCTATGCCATCAAGGACAAGGGCGTCGACACCATCGCGATCATCTCCGTCAACGATGTGTTCGTGATGAACGCCTGGAAGAAAGACACCGACCTGCGCGACGAAGCGACCTTCCTGGCCGACGGCAATGCCGACTTCACCAAGGCGATCGGCATGGAGCTCGACGCATCGGGCAACGGCCTCGGCATCCGCTCGCATCGCTATTCGATGCTGGTGGAAGACGGCAAGGTGACGAAGCTTAACCTCGAGCCGGCACCGGGCAAGGTCGAAGTGTCGGGCGGCGACACGCTGCTGGGTCAGCTCTGAGCTGGAACTATCTTACTTTCCCTCTCCCCAAGCGCAGCGAAGCTGCGCGCCGCGGGAGAGGGTGGATCGAACATGCGAAGCGGGTTCGAGACGGGAGAGGGATGACCGCAGGCACCGTACTTTGTGGCTACCCCCTCTCCCGCCTTCGCTTCGCGAAGGCACCCTCTCCCGCAAGGGGAGAGGGGAAAGAGAAGAGCCGCTTCTACCGGCCCCTGTTCTCCGCCAGGCCATCGCGCGACAACTGATCGGCGCGTTCGTTCTCCGCGTGGCCGGCATGGCCCTTGACCCAGTGCCAGCGCACGTCATGGGTCTTCAGCGCGGCGTCGAGCCGCTGCCACAGGTCGACATTCTTCACCGGCTTCTTGTCCGACGTCTTCCAGCCGTTTTTCTTCCAGCCGTGAATCCAGGTCATGATGCCGTTGCGCAGATACTGGCTGTCGGTGTGCAGATCCACCGAACACGGCTTCTTCAGCGCTTCCAGCGCGGAGATCGCCGCCATCAGCTCCATGCGATTATTGGTGGTGTGCGCCTCGCCGCCCTTCAGTTCCTTCTCGGCATCGCCGAACCGAAGGATCGCGCCCCAGCCGCCGGGACCGGGATTCCCCGAGCAGGCGCCGTCCGTATAGATCGTCACAGGCGTCGATGTCGTCACGCGGGCAATCTCATGCAGGCAGTTTGGGAGCTTCGACGCCGTAATCCGCCATGCAGGTCACCGACTGGTGGAAGCGCAAGATGCGGACATATTCCAGCGGGTTCTTCGGCTTCACGAAGGCGCCTTCCGGCACGTTGAGAAAATCCACCAGACGCGTAAGCAGGAAGCGGATTGCAGCACCGCGGGCCAGCAGCGGCAACACCTTCTGCTCGGCTTCGGTCAACTGCCGCACGCTGTTATAGGCGTTGAAGAATGCACGGGCCTTGGTGGCGTTGAAGGAATAGTCCTGCTCGAAGCACCAGGCATTCAGGCAGATCGCCACGTCATAGGCCAGCAGGTCATTGCAGGCGAACGGGAAGTCGATCAGGCCGGAGAGCTTGTCGCCGAGGAAGAAGACATTGTCCGGAAACAGATCCGCATGGATGACGCCGACCGGCAGATCGCCCGGCCAACGCGCGGTGAGATAATCCAGTTCGGTCTGCAGAAAGTTGAACAAGCCGTGCTGTACGCTATCCGCGCGCGGCCCCGCCGCCTCGAGCAGCGTGTGCCAACCATCCACCGAGAGCGGGTTCTTGCGCACCAGCGGGAAATCGCGCCCGGCGACATGCATCTTCGCCAGCGCTTCGCCGACACCGGCGCAATGCATTACGTTGGGACGGCGCGGCCACATGCCTTCAAGAAAATTGATGACCGCCGCCGGCCGGCCCGCGAGCGTGCTGTAGACCTCGCCATCGCGATTCTTCTGCGGCTGCGGGCAATTCACACCGCGCGCGCAGAGATGCGCCATCAGGCCTAGAAAATATGGCAGGTCATCCGCCGCCACGCGCTTCTCATAGAGCGTGAGGATATACGCGCCCTTGGAGGTGTGCAGCAGGAAGTTGGAATTCTCGACGCCTTCGGCGATGCCCTTGTAGGAGAGCAATTCGCCGATGTCGTAGCCTGTCAGAAAGTCCGCGAGATCATCGCTGGCGACATCGGTGTAAACCGCCATGGCGGTTACGCGGCGGCTTCGGGACGCAGCGAGCGCGGCAGCGGGAAGAACTCGTTTTCTTCGGCAGCCGATACGGTCTCGACATGCAGCTCATAACGCTGCGCGAAAGCATCCATGATCTCCTCGACGATCACTTCCGGCGCCGAGGCGCCCGCCGTGATGCCAAGGCTCGTGATCCCCTCGAACATGGACCAGTCGAGATCGCTGGCGCGCTGCGCCAGGACCGAGACCTTGCAGCCTTCGCGCTCGGCCACTTCACGCAGCCGCTGCGAATTCGACGAGTTCGGCGCGCCGACCACGATCAGCGCATCGACCACCGGTGCCACCTTCTTCACCGCGAGCTGGCGGTTGGTGGTGGCGTAGCAGATGTCTTCCTTGTGCGGCCCGTTGATGGTCGGGAAGCGCGCCTTGAGCACGGCGACGATCTCCGCCGTGTCGTCGATCGACAGCGTCGTCTGCGTCACGAAAGCGAGGTTGTTCGGATCCTTCGGCTGGAAGGTCTGTGCGTCCTCGGCGGTCTCGATCAGCTGGACGGCGCCCGGCGGCAGCTGGCCGACCGTACCGACCACTTCCGGATGATGGGAATGCCCAATCAGCAGGATCTCGCGACCACGTTTGAAATGGATTGCCGCCTCGCGGTGGACTTTGGTCACCAGCGGGCAGGTCGCGTCCAGCGAGAAGAAATTGCGCTGGCGTGCATCTTCCGGAACCGACTTCGGCACGCCGTGGGCGGAAAATACAACCGGTGCGGAGGTATTATCTGGAATCTCGGCCAGTTCCTCGACGAAAATCGCGCCCTTGGTCTTGAGGCTGTCCACCACATACTTGTTATGGACGATTTCGTGCCGGACATAGACCGGCGCGCCATGGATGGCGAGTGCGCGTTCGACCGTATCGATCGCCCGGACGACGCCGGCACAGAAGCCGCGCGGCGAGCAAAGCACGATTTTAAGGGGCGGTTTGGTCGTCATATCGGGCGATCCAGGGTCCTTGGAGCAGCCTCAGCCCCCAAAACGGCGGGTACGAGCGCTCAATACAACGGAAAATCAGCCAAAGGGCTTGTCTGAATAAGGACTTGGGGCCGGTTTGCGGCGGTGTCAAGGCCGAACTGTCGGGCATTGCGCGGTTGCCCTCGGACAGATTATATAGAGGCTTAATTCCCGTCATCACCGATGACCAGACGGCTTCGCCTCCCAAAGAGGTGGGCGAAGCGCAAAGGAGATTTGCCATGAGCAATGCCCCGCTGATGCCAAAGGCGACGGCCGTGTGGCTGGTCGACAATACGGCGCTGACCTTCGATCAGGTCGCCGATTTCACCAAGATGCACCCGCTCGAGATCCGCGCCATTGCCGACGGCGACGCCGCCCAGGGCATCAAGGGCATGGACCCGATTTCCAACGGTCAGCTGACCCGCGACGAGATCGAAAAGGGCGAGCAGGACAAGAATTACCGGCTCAAGCTCGAAGAGAGCAAGGTCATCCTGCCCCCTGCCGCCAAGAAGAAGGGCCCGCGCTACACCCCGGTGTCGCGCCGCCACGAGCGCCCGAGCGCGATCCTGTGGCTGGTCCGCAGCCATCCCGAGCTCAAGGACAGCCAGATCATGCGTCTGGTCGGCACCACCAAGACCACCATCGCCTCGATCCGCGACCGGACCCACTGGAACGCTTCGACCCTGACCCCGATGGATCCGGTGACCCTCGGCCTGTGCTCGCAGATCGAACTCGATTTCGAAGTGCAGCGCGCGGCCAAGGAAAAGCCGACCGATCAGGCCTATGGCGGCGCCACCCTGCTGCCGGCCTCGGAAACCACCCGCAAGGACGAGTTCGAGACCGCCGAAGGCGGCCGCGACGACCTCAATGTCGATGCCGTGTTCGCCAAGCTGAAGGGCATCGGCGGCGGCAAGAAGCAGGACGACGACGAATAAGCGCCTGCGCTGCGCACAGATGCGCGGCGGTCCTCACAGAATAAAAAACGCGGCGGGATGACCCGCCGCGTTTTTTTTGTTTCAGATGACGCGCCGCCTGCTCACGCCAGCGGGCGACGGATGCTGACATTGAAGCTGCCGTCGTCGTCATAGACCACAAGCTTGGCGAGGAAATTCGAGAACGACGTGGCGACTTCGTTGAAGCAGCCTTGCTGATGGATCATGTAAGCGAGGACATCGTCGGCATTCTGCAGATCGACACCGGCCTCGGCCAGTTCGTCGATCTCCGGAATGACGTCCTGATCGACGAAGTAGATCTTGCCCTTCGCATTGCCCTTGAAAATCTCGACGATCGGATCGCCGCCGCGACCTTCCGCCACCGGATAGCAGAAGGCGCGAAACACTTTGTCCCAGAGGCCGGCATTGGTAAGAAAAACGCGCAGGTCGTTATATTCGAAACCGGTGTCGAGACCGCGCAAATAGTTGATATAATCGAAGGTCTCGATGCCCTTGGCCAGCGGCTGCGCGCGGTCGAGATCGAAATAGAAGCCGTTATGCGCTTTAAGAAACGCCGTGTAGTCCGGTGAGAAGACGATACCCTGCTCGGCGGCAAAGGCTGCAAGGGCCTTGTCCGTGACAGGCTTGAATGTCATCGCGTCGGGATAGTCTTCGAACCTGAATTCGTTCGCCATTGTGTACTCCGCTGGTGCGTAAGGGATCCCGCCTGAGCGGTGCCTCCCTTGGTGCTGCGGAGGTAAAGCAAGGTTCATGGTCGCGCCCGACGCACAATCTTCACTTTCCAAACACCATCGAATCCTGCGACATCGCGCATGGACGGCAACGCATGGAGTGGCGACGATGGCATCTCTCTGGCTCGGTCTGGTGCGATTGCTGGCCGGCTTCCGCCGCGGCCTGCGCGATCCCGAATTTCGCGCGATCCTGTTCCTGCTGGCCATCGCCATGACCGGCGGCGCCGTGTTCTTTCACATTGCGGAAGGCTGGCCATGGATCGACGCCGCCTATTTCAGCGCGATGGCGCTCACGACCGTCGGCGACGCCACGCTGTCGCCGACCACTGCCATCGCCAAGATCTTCACGATGCTGTTCTCGATCTGTGGCATCGGACTGATGCTCGCATTCCTGTCGCGACTATCGACGTTCCGCGAGCATGAGGAAGGGCGGGAGTGATATCGTAGCCGTCACGCCTTCTTCAGAAATTCCGTGCGCAGCACCAGGCCCTTGACCTTGTCGGTGCGGCCTTCGATCTCGTCTTCATTGTCGGTGAGATGGATGTTCTTGATCACGGTGCCACGCTTGAGCACGGTGGACGAGCCTTTCAGCTTGAGGTCCTTGATCAGCGTGACGGTATCGCCTTCGGCGAGCAGCGCGCCGTTCGAATCCCTGACCTTGATGTCCATGATGTCTTCCTGATGGTGCGATGGTGTGGAGCGGCGCACCCAACAGGATGGGAGCGCCGAAAGCAACAGTTGTGCGGCAAAATGGCAAAAAAGAAGGGCCGACTGACATCGGCCCTTCAGTCACACAGTGAGAGATCGAAAGGATCAGAACTTGTAGGTGATGCCGGTGCCGACCAGCCACGGGTCGAGTTTGACCTGACCGGTGATCGCCGCACCGCTGGCCAGCGTGCCTTCCCAATCCGGGCGCATCCACATCTTCTTCACGTCGACGTTCCAGCCCCAATGCTTGTCGATCATGTAGTCGAAGCCGAACTGCAGCACCGGCGCCGCGGTGTCTTTCAGACGGCTGCTGGTCACGCCCACGCCGCTGGCACTCTGGCTGAAGAACCAGGTGTAGTTCACGCCAGCGCCGATATAGGGCTTGAAGGCGCCGAACTGCGTGAAGTGATACTGGAAGGTCAGCGTCGGCGGCAGCAACCAGGCCTTGCCGACATCGAGGCCGGCGATGGCGCCGTCACCGGTGACGTGATGCTTGGTGACGCCAAGGATCAGTTCGGCTGCGAGGTTCGGCGTGAAGAAATACGAGATGTCGAGTTCGGGAACGACCTGATCGGAGGTCTTCAGGCTGGAGCCCGGCACCTGGTGAACCGTACCACCATTCTCCGGAATGACGCCAAGCACGCGCAGACGGATCATCCAGGGATTCCACGACTCGACCACCGGCGCCTTGGTGTACGGCGTCGCCGCCGGAAGATCCGCCGCGCCTGCCGGTGTCGCCATGCTGGTCATCGCCGGTGCTGCTATCAGCAACGACATCGTCGTCAAAATTCTCTTCATCGCGAAGCGCCCTGTCTTTCGATTCGTTCGGGGTGAACGATCTCACCCGATCAAATCCGAAAGACGCTTGCGGCGGCGCTCACACGTTGATCTCAATCAAAAGCAAACGACCGCACAGCGTCTCGCCGCACGGTCGTTGCCTTTGGGTGACACAGTTTTGCGGAATATCAATCCGCCGGTGTTACGGCCGGTTTGGATTGTTCAGCATATACTCGCCGAGATTGCGCTGCGCACGGTCGGCGCGATTGATGGCATTGCTGCGCTGAACGTCGCGGTCCTTGCGGCAGGCCGCATATTCGGGCGAACCGACAGCAACACCATTGGCACGGCAGATCGCGTCATCGTCATCGCCGAGGCTCGACATCGGAATGTCGGTGCGGCGCGCGCAGGCGCCAAGCAGCGTCGCGGCCAGCGTCAGCGCAATGAGAGAGGTCGAGGTCAGTCGCATGCATGGTTCCTGTCACGTCGGTGACGCCGTGTTTAGCGCGAAATGCGGGATTTGTAAGGTCTGCTCAGACCCTCCCCTTCAGCGCCGCGCCGATTTCGTCCAGCGACTTCGGATCCTCGATGGTCGCTGGCATGGTCCAGGCGTCACCATCCGCGATCTTCTTGATGGTGCCGCGCAGGATTTTGCCGGAGCGGGTCTTTGGCAGGCGCGTCACGGCAATCGCGAGCTTGAATGCAGCGACGGGGCCGAGCTTGTCGCGCACCAGAGCGACAACTTCCTTCTCGATCTCGGCATTGGAGCGTTCGACGCCGGCTTTCAGCACCAGGAAGCCGCATGGCACCTCGCCCTTGATGCTATCCTTGATGCCCAGCACGGCGCATTCGGCGACGTCGGGATGCGAGGCCAGAATCTCTTCCATGCCGCCGGTGGAGAGGCGATGGCCAGCGACATTGATAATGTCGTCGGTACGGCCCATCACATAGACGTAGCCATCCTCGTCGAGATAGCCCGCATCGGAGGTTTTGTAATAGCCGGGGAATTCGTTGAAATAGGCGTCCTTGCAGCGCTCGTCCTGCTCCCACAATGTCGGCAGACAGGCTGGCGGCATCGGCAGCTTGATCACGATGGAGCCCATCGTGCCGGCAGGCAGCGGCTTCGCAGCTTCATCCACCACCTCGACCTTGTAACCGGGCATCGGCACCGTCGGCGAACCGTGTTTCACCGGCAACTGGCCAAGGCCCACCGGATTGCCGGCGATGCACCAGCCGGTTTCGGTCTGCCACCAGTGATCGATCACCGGCACCTTCAGTTGTTTCTCGGCCCAGTCCACCGTTGGCGGATCGGCGCGCTCTCCGGCCAGAAACAGCGTGCGGAAATGCGAGAGATCGTATTTGCGGATGAAACTGCCGTCCGGATCGTCCTTGCGGATGGCACGAAAAGCGGTCGGAGCCGTGAAGAAAGCAACGGCCTTGTGTTGGGAGATGACACGCCAGAACGCGCCGGCATCCGGCGTGCCGACCGGCTTGCCCTCATACATGACCGAGGTCGCGCCATGGAACAGCGGCGCATAGACGATGTAGCTATGGCCGACCACCCAGCCGATATCGGAGCCGCACCACCAGACCTCGCCCGGCTTCACGCCGTAGAGATTCCACATCGACCAGGCGAGCGCGACCGCGTGGCCGCCATTGTCGCGCACGACGCCCTTCGGCTTCCCGGTTGTACCGGACGTATAGAGGATGTAGAGCGGATCGGTTGCCAGCACCGGCACGCAATCCGCGGACTTCTTCGCCGCCATCGCCTTGCTGCGTAACTCGGCCCAGTCGTGATCGCGGCCGGCCACAAGATCGCAGCCATGCTGCGGGCGTTGCAGGATGATACAGCCATCGGGCTTCACGCTGGCGAGCGCGATCGCTTCATCCAGCAGCGGCTTGTATTGCACGATGCGGCCGGGCTCGATGCCGCAGCTCGCGGACAGGATCAGTTTCGGCCGCGCATCCTCGATGCGTGTTGCGAGCTCTTTCGCCGCGAAGCCGCCGAACACCACCGAATGCACCGCGCCGATGCGCGCGCAGGCCAGCATGGCGACCACAGCCTCAGGCACCATCGGCATATAGAGAATGACGCGATCGCTTTTGCCGACGCCGAGGTCCTGCAGGATGGCGCCGAGCACCTGCACCTCATGCAGCAGCTGCGCATAGGTGAATTTCCGGACCTCACCCGTCAGCGGCGAGTCGTGGATCAGCGCGACCTGATCGGCGCGGCCACCCGCGACATGGCGATCCAGCGCATTGTAGCAGGTGTTGAGCACGCCGCCGACAAACCAGCGGCCGTAAAGCCCCATCGACGGATCGAACACCTTCTTCGCCGGTTCGATCCAGTCGATCGCCTGCGCGGCCTCGCCCCAGAAGCCCGCAGGATCCGCGAGCGAGTGCGCGTGAACCTCGTGATAGCGGCTGGCATTGCGATTTGTCATTGGCGTCTCTCCCGCCCCGGCTTTACCGCCGGAGTTCATTGTCACGTCATTGTCACGGGATGGCCGGCTATTTCAAGGGTGCCTTTGGTTGTGGCTTGACTGACATCTCCACGCCGATCCGCTCGATCTCCTGCGCCAGCGCCTTGTAATTGACACGCGCTACGTCCAGTTGCGGATCGAGCTTGATCGCGGCGCCAAAATCGCGGACTGCGCGCGGCCGATCACCCTTCTTGCGCCAGAGTTCGCCGCGCGCATTGAACAGAACGGCCTGCGTCGGATCGAGCCGCAGCGCCGCATCGTAATCGGCGATGGCACGATCGGTCTCCTCCTTGCGGGTGTAGACACCGGCGCGCGCAATCAACGCTTTCAGCCGGTCGGGCCGGTCGGTCTTTTCGTTGTCGATCAGCGTGCTGCAAACTGCGAGAATCTTCTCGTCATCGCCGGACGCAACAGCCGCAACGCACAGCGCGGGATCGACGGGCACGGCGGCTGCGGGCTCATTGACTGCTGGCCATGCCCTGTCGAGAGCCACGCAACATAATACGAACACGACGCTGATCACGCGCAGTACGCTGCCCATATATGAAACGCGACAAGTCATCGTCTATCGCGTGCTCGCATCGGCGGATGGATGCAATCCGATCGCCGACTTGCGCGCCGCCACCCGATATTTCTCAAGCTGCTTGCGATGTCGCAAAGCGATATCCAGCGTTGAATCGATCTGAACGGCTGCGTCGAAATCGGCCAGCGCGCGCGCAGGGTCACCCTTGTCGCGCCAGGCGACGCCGCGATTGTTGTAGGCCATCGCCAGCTCGGGCTGAAGCTGCAGCGCCGTCGTGTAGTCGGTGATAGCGCGATCATATGCGCCGCTGAGGCTGAACGAATTTCCGCGATTCACGAAATAGCTGGCCTTCGGCTCCAGCCTGATTGCCGCGTCGAAATCCGCAATCGCGCGGGTATAGGCATTGTTGCGTGCATAGGACCGCCCGCGCGCATCGTAGTGTTCCGCGGTCGGCTCCAGACGAATGATGTCGCTCTGGTCGTCGATGACCAGATCGAAGCGTTTGACCTTGGCATAGGCGGCGGCGCGATCGATGAGACCCTGCACCCGCGTCGGATCGAGGCGAACTGCTTCAGTATAGTCGCGAACTGCGAGGCGATTTTCATGCATGGCCGCGAAAGTCGCAGCGCGCCCCGCGAACAGCTGGGCGTCATGCGGATCCAGCTTGATGGCCCTATCGAAATCATCGAGCGCACGATCGAACTTCTTGCCGGCCGCAAGTGCCTTGCCGCGGGCTTCGAGCGCTGCTGCAGAGAGAGGATCGAGCTGAACCGCCAGATCGCCATCCGCAACGGCGAGGTCGACCTGTTCCAGCCTGAGTTGCAGCCCGGCGCGCACGATCAGGGCATGAACGCGATCCGGCAATGCCGCCGTCGAGCCGATCACCAGGCCGCAGATGCCGAGCATCTGCTCGGGCGGCAAGGCGTCATCATTCGCGCAGGTGGCAGCGGCCTCGGCCGCACCCTGCGCCCGGACGGCCGCAGAGGGCAGCGATGGCGCCGCAAGAGCGGCGCACAGAACCAACGTCCGAAACGAATGACCCATAAAAGCCCCAGCAAGCCAGCCGGAATACTCTACCTGATCAGGCCCCGCTCCCGATAGTAGCGCAACGCGCCGGGATGCAGTGGCACCGGACTTTTGCTCACGGCGCTCGCCAGCTTGATCTCGTGGCCGGCACGGTGCGCGATGGCCAATTCGTCGAGGCCGTCGAACAGGCGCTTCGTCATCTGATAGACGAGTTCATCCGGCACGGCATTGCTCGTCACCAGATAGTTCATCACCGATGCAGTCGGCACGGATTTGTCCTGGCTGACATAGGTCCCGGCTGGAATCCTGTCTGGCTTGAACGGCGCGCCGATCTTTTTCACCAGGGGCGGCGGCACCGGCACGATGACGATATCCGTGGCTTCGCTGAGTTCCTTGATCGACGTGACACCGAGACCGGCAGACTGCAGCGTCGCGTCCAGCTTTTTCTCGATCATCATCGTGGTAGATTCGGCAAAGGAGACATACCTGATCTCGCCGAGATTTTCGTAGCGCAGCCCCGCAGCGCCGAGAATGGCACGGGCGTTCAACTCGGTGCCCGATCTCCGCTCGCCAACCGAGAGGCTTCGGCCCTTGAGATCGCTCAGCGTCCTGATCCCGCTCTCTTTGGTGGCAACGATCTGGATGTAATTCGGATAGAGCGCGCCGATCACCCGCAACCGGTCCTGCTTGCCGTCGAAGCCCGCCGTGGCATTGCCGGCCCAGGCGTCCTTCAGGGCATCGCCAAGCGCAAAACCCACCTGCCCGGTGCCTTGCTGCAGCCGCGAGAGGTTCTCGACCGAACCATCGGTTGTCTGCACCTGAACTTTCGCGCCGGGAATATCCGCATAGATCATCGCGATCGACACGCCGAGCGGAAAATAGATCCCGGACGTATTGCCGGTCAGCAGCGTGATCGACGGCTCGGCGCATGCCGCTGCGCTGCACATGACGACCACAGTCGTCATGGCCGCTATCAGACGCTCCCTCATACTCATTTTATTCCTGTCATTCAGGCCGCGAACGTGAACCGCAGCCCTCATGCGGTCAACGGCGTCACCACAGCGAACGCCGTTGCCGCGACGAAAGTTTCACCGGTAAGCCCTTGCGCCAGCCGGGTAAAACGGCATGAATGCGCCGCACTCAGAATAATAAGGCCGGCAAAGCCGGCTGCGGGAAATATCCCGGGGGATGAAACATGGCTGACCAGAAATCAAACGCGAGCGATGACACCGTTGCCGTCTCCGACGAGGCATTGGCGAAGGCTGAAGCCTTCATCGAAGCCGATGAAGGCGCAACAAATCGCCTGCTGGGCTGGGCCGGAACGATCTCCACCGGTATCGCCGTGGTGATGAGCCTGTTTCATCTCTATGCCGCGTACGCGATCGTGCCGACGCAGGAACTGCGTTACGTCCACGTCGCCTTCACATTGGTCCTGAGCTTCCTGCTATTCCCCGTCGCCGCCCGCTTCCGCAACCGCGTGCGCTGGTGGGACATCGTGCCGGGCATCGTCGCCATCGGCACCATCGTCTATGCGCTGTGGGGCGGCGACGACTTCACCGACCGCGCCACGCTGCCAGATCATATGGACGTCATCGTCGGCATCGTCTTCATCGTGCTGCTGCTGGAAGCGACGCGCCGTACCACGGGCCTGATCATGCCGGTCGTGTCCGTGTTCTTCATCGCCTATGCGATGCTCGGTCCGCATCTGCCGGCGCCATGGACCCATCGCGGCTATGACCTGCCGCGTCTCGTCGGCCATCTCTTCATCACGCTGGAGGGCATCTTCGGCGTCGCGGTCGACGTGTCGGCCACGCTGATCATCCTGTTCACGATCTACGGCGCCTTCCTGTCGATGTCCGGCGCTGGAAAATTCTTCATCGATTTCTCGCTGTCGTTGATGGGGAACAAGTCGAACGCCGCGGGCCGCACCGTGGTGCTGTCCTCGTTCCTGCTCGGCGGGCCTTCCGGCTCCGGCGTCGCTACCACGGTGATGATCGGCACCGTTGCCGCCCCGATGCTGGCCAAGGCCGGTTTCGAGAAGAACGCTGCCGGCGGCTTGCTGGCCGCAGGTGGTCTCGGCGCGATCTTGTCGCCGCCGGTGCTCGGCGCTGCCGCGTTCCTGATCGCCGAATTCCTCAAGATCAGCTATCTCGACGTGATCTGGATGGCGACCATTCCGACCTGTCTCTACTACCTGTCGCTGCTGATCATGGTCGAGATCGACGCCAAGCGATACGGCGCCCACAATGTTAATGTCAGGCCTGAGCTCAGCCTCGGCGTGATGATGAAGCGTTACGGGTTCCACTTCATCTCTCTGCTCGCCGTCGTCGTCTTCATGATCATCGGCTACTCGCCATCGCTGTCCGTGTTCTACGCCACCTGCGTCACCTTCGTGCTCAGTTTCCTGCGCAAGGATACCGCGCTGGTGCCGAAGAAGCTGGTGAAGGCACTGGCCGACGGCTCGATCGGCGCACTCAACGCCGCAACCACCTGCGCCTGCGCCGGCATCGTGGTCGGCGTCGTCACGCTCACCGGCCTCGGCCTCAAGTTTTCGTCGATCGTGATTTCCTACGCGGGCGGCAGCCTGCTGCTAACGGCGATCTATACGGCACTGATCGTCTGGATCATCGGCCTCGCGGTGCCGGTCACCGCGTCCTACATCATCTGCGCGGTGATCGCGGCACCGGCGCTGATCAAGCTCGGCGTGCCTGACTACGCCGCCCACATGTTCATCTTCTATTATGCGGTGCTCTCGGAAGTCTCACCTCCCACCGCGTTGTCGCCCTTCGCAGCCGCTGCCATTACCGGCGGCGATCCCTACAAGACCACGCTGCAATCGTGGAAATACACGCTACCGGCCTTCCTGGTGCCATTCGTCTTCGTCTGCGATCCGCAAGGCGTCGGCCTGCTGCTGAACATTCCGAAGGGCGGCTCCTGGGTGGATATCGTCGAGATCACCCTCAAGACCACCTGCGGCCTGCTCGCGCTCGCCGCCGTCGCGCAGAACTGGGGCCTGCGACAAAATACGCCAGTGGAGCGCGGTCTGCTTCTGCTATCGGGATTACTGCTGGTGTTCCCTAGCCTGATCGAGGCAATCATCGAATCGATCATCGGTCGTGACATCAGCTACACATTCGTGCCCGGCCTCATCATCGGTCTCGGCGTATTGGTGTGGCAGGCAAGGACGAGGGTGCAACCGTTACCGGCATGACCAACGACAGAAACGAATAACGTCAAGTTATCGCATGACAGCGGACGCCGCAGATAAGCGGCGCCGCCGACTTCAGGGAGTGACGCGATGAGATGGACAGCTTTCAGCCTTGCTCTGCTCGGGATCGTCTGCATGGCGACCGGCGCTTTTGCGGAAGACAAGACCATCGCCATTGCCACCGGCGGCACCGGCGGCATTTTCTATCCGCTCGGCGGCGGCCTCGCGAACCTGCTGTCGAAGAAGCTGCCGCACACCCAAGCCACCGGTGAAGTCACCGGCGGCAGCGTCGACAACATCAAGCTGCTGGAAACCGGCCAGGCCGATCTCGGCTTCATGACCGGCGACGTCGCGTCCGATGCCGTGAAGGGCGAGAACAAATTCAAGAAGCCCGTTCCGCTACGCACCATCGTCGCCGTCTATTCCAGCCCGGTGCATGTGGTGACCATCGCCGGCACTGGCATCGAGAAATTCGCCGATCTTAAAGGCAAGCGCATTTCCGGCGGCGCGCCGGGCAGCGCCACCGAGGCGCAAACCTTCCGTCTGCTCGAGGCAGCCGGCCTCGACAAGGACAAGGACGTCAAGCGCGAGCGGTTGTCGGTGGCGGAATCCGCATCTGCGCTCAAGGATCGCAAGATCGATGCCTTCTTCTGGGGCGGCGGCGTGCCGACCGCCGCCGTCGTCGACCTCGCCGCAACGCCTGGCGTCACCATCAAGCTGATCGACATCGATTACCTGCTCGAGCCCATCGTGAAAAAATACGGACAGATCTTCGCACCCAGCGTGATCAAGGCCGGCAGCTATCCGGGCCAGACCACCGACAGCCGTGGCTTTGCCGCCTGGAACCAGATCATGGCCACCGACAAGATGTCGGACGAGACGGCCTACGCAATCACGAAAACGATCTTCGAGAACAAGGCCGATCTCGTCGCCGTCCATAAAGAGGCGGAGAACATCAATCTCGCCACGCAGACACCAGCGCAATCGCCGGCGCCCTATCATCCCGGCACGCTGAAATATCTCAAGGAAGTCGGCGCGGTGAAATAGTCACCGCGACATCATCAAAACTGGAGGAGAGGACAACCATGTTCAAGCGTTTCAGAAAGACATCGATTGCCGTGGCGCTGGTCGCCACTGCCGGCCTTGCAGGCGCGGCCATCGCGCAACAGAAGACCATGGCGATCGGCACCGGCGGCACCGGCGGTGTCTATTATCCGCTCGGCGGCGCCATCGCCAATGTGCTGTCCAAGGCGCTCCCGAACACCCAGGCCACCGCGGAAGTCACCGGCGGTTCGGTCGATAACCTCAAGCTGATCGCCTCGGGCCAGAGCGAACTCGGCTTCAGCATGGCCGATGCCGCGCTCGATGCGCTGAACGGGCAGGACAAGTTCAAGAGCGGCAAGGTCCCGCTGCAGACCTTGCTCGTGGTCTATCCGAACCGCATGCATATCGTGACCATCGAAGGTGCCGGCATCGAAAAGATGTCGGATCTCAAGGGCAAGCGCGTCTCCACGGGCTCGCCGGGCGGCGCCACCGAGGTGATGGCGTTCCGCGTCATCGAGGCCGCCGGTCTCGACAAGGATAAAGATATGAAGCGCGAGCGTCTCGGCGTCGCTGAGTCCGTCAACGCCATCAAGGACCGCAAGATCGACGCCTTCTTCTGGGTCGGCGGCGTGCCGACCGCCGCCGTCACCGATCTCGCCGCCACACCCGGCATGAAGATCAAGTTCGTCGACCATGCCGACCTCGCCGCCAAGATGAACGAGAAATACGGCAAGCTGTATTCGCCCTCGACCATCAGCAAGAGCATCTATCCCGGCATGGACAAGGACAACGCCAATACCGAAGTCTGGAACATCATCGTCACCGGCAACAAGATGAGCGATGACGACGCCTACAACATCGTCAAGACGCTGGTGGAAAAGAAGGCCGACATCGTCGCCGTCCACAAGGAGGCCGAGAGCTTCTCGCTCGACAACCAGGTGCAGGAGCGCTCCCCGGTCCCGTTCCATCCAGGCGCGCTGAAATACTTCAAGGAAAAGGGCATCGGGAAGTAAGACCACATCCGATACAGCGGGCGTGATGGAGGCCGCGATGCACATGCATCGCGGCCTTTGTTTTGCGATATTCTCTCCACGTCGTCCCCGCTTGCGCGGAACGACAACTGATAGAACCGCGTGGACAACGAATACCGTGGAACCAGATCAACCAACCGCCGTTGCCTGCCGGGCACCTCACGTGCCGTGAGGACCACGCGTGCACGACGCCGACAAGACCAAACATCCCCTCGACGCACTGAACTTCTTTCTTGCCGATGTCCGCGATGGCCTGGGGCCCTATCTCGCGATCTATCTCCTCACGGTCCAGAAATGGGATGAAGCCTCGATCGGCATCGTGATGTCGGTCGCCGCCCTCGCCGGGATCGTCGCGCAGACCCCTGCCGGCGCCCTGATCGACAAGACCACGGCCAAGCGCGCAGCCGTCGTTGTGGCCGCCGTCATCGTCACGCTCGGTTCGATCGTGCTGCCGCTCTATCCGGGCTTCCTGTTCGTCGCGACGACGCAGGCGCTCACCGGCGTCGCTGCCGCCATCTTCGCGCCGGCACTGGCCGCGATCACGCTCGGCATTGTCGGCCCCAGAGCCTTCGCCCGGCGCATCGGCCGCAACGAGGCCTTCAACCATGCCGGCAATGCGACGGCGGCGACATTGGCCGGCATCTTCGCCTATGCCTTCGGGCCCATCGTCGTGTTCTGGCTGATGGCGGCCATGGCCGCCGCGAGCATTGTCGCGACGCTGACGATCCCCGCCGACGCCATCGATCACCAGATGGCCCGCGGCCTCGGCGATCTCGACGAGACCCACGAGCACGATGCCGCCGAACGGCCATCCGGCTTTCAGGTGCTGCTGACCTGCAAACCGCTCCTGATATTTGCCGCTGCCACCGTGCTGTTTCATTTCTCCAATGCAGCGATGCTGCCGCTGGTCGGCCAGAAACTCGCACTGGTGAACAGCGAGCTCGGCACCACGCTGATGTCGGTCTGCATCGTCGCGGCACAATTGGTGATGGTGCCGGTCGCCATGCTGGTCGGCCGCAAGGCCAATGTCTGGGGCCGCAAACCGATCTTCGCCTGCGCGCTCGCAGTGCTGGCCCTTCGCGGCGCGCTGTATCCGCTCTCGGACAATCCCTACTGGCTGGTCGGCGTGCAAACCCTCGACGGCATCGGCGCCGGAATCTTCGGCGCGATCTTCCCGCTTGTTGTCGCGGACCTCACTTACGGCACCGGCCACTTCAATATCAGCCAGGGCGCGATCGCGACGGCGGCGGGGCTGGGCGGCGCGCTCAGTACCGCGATTGCTGGCGTGATCGTGGTCAAGGCCGGCTACAGCGCTGCATTCCTGGCGCTTGCCGCTTTGGCGGGCCTAGGCTTCATCCTGTTCGTCGTCGCCATGCCGGAAACGCGACCTTCCGACGCACGTCATCACGCGTTAGTACCGAATGCTTAAGGATGGTATTGCATTGCGGTAGCAACCCGCAGTGCAGCATAGTACCATCTACCCAGTACGTTCCCATGCATGTTGTCCATGGAAACGCCTGATCGGGAGAAGCTGAAGGACCTGCCGGTTGCGCAGATGAGGCACAGGAGCGGACCGTCTTCGGGTTCGTTACCCCAGCCGTGCCGGTTCCCACTTGATCCCGGCCTCCCGTCATTGTCTTAAACACCCTCAATCAGATCGCGCGTCGCAGCCGCGTGGCCTGCCCGATATGCAAAAGGACTCTTCGAGATGTCATCATCGACCCGCTTCCCGTCCCGCCGCTCCGTGATCCTCGGCGGCGCGGCTGCCCTCGGCACCCTGCCGATCCTGTCGCGCCGCGCCAGCGCCGCAGAGTGGCCCACCAAGCCGGTGAAGTTCATCGTCCCGTTCGCGGCCGGCGGCACCACCGACATTCTGGCCCGCGTCGTCGCGCAGAAGATGTCCGAAGAGATGGGCCAGCAATTCATCGTCGAGAACAAGGCCGGCGCCGGCGGCAACATCGCCGCTGATTTTGTCTCCAAGGCCGAAGGCGACGGCTACACCTTCCTTGTCGGCACGCCCGGCACCCACGCCATCAACAAGTTCGTGTTCAAGAACATGACCTATGATCCGGTCAAGGATCTGGCGTCGGTCATCGTGATCGCCAAGGTGCCGAACCTGTTCTCGGTGACCAACTCGCTGCCGGCCAAGAGCGTGAAGGAATTCATCGAGCTCGCCAAGGCCAAGCCGGACGAATATTTCTACGGCACGCCGGGCCTCGGCTCGACCGCGCATCTGTCGACCGAACTGTTCAAATCGATGACGGGCGTGAAGCTGACCCACGTGCCCTACAAGGGCAGCGCCCCCGCGCTCACCGACCTGATCGGCGGCCGCGTCCATGTGATGATCGACAACCTGCCGGCGGCGCAGCCCTTCGCGGAGAGCAACCAGATCCGCGCACTCGCCGTTTCCACCAGCAAGCGCTGGGAGCCAATGAAGGACATTCCGACCATCGCGGAAGCTGGCGTTCCCGGCTACGACGCCGCCTCCTGGTTCACCATCGCAGCGCCGGCCAAGACGCCGAAGGAGATCATCGCGAAGCTCAATGCCTCGACCGACAAGTTCATCAAGTCGGCCGACGGCACCGCCCGCCTGATCAAGCTCGGCGCCGATCCGACCGGCGGTTCGCCGGCCGACATGGATGCCTATGTGCAGTCTGAAATCGAAAAGTGGGGCAAGGTCGCCCAGTTCGCCGGCATCAAGCCGGAGTAAGCACAGCGCAGGATTGGCAGGGCGTTTCATACGCCTGCCTGTCTCGCTCCGATACACGTCAAGAGATCGAAGGGCATGCGCATCCGCGCGTGCCCTTTTTGTTTTGGGCGTGGTGGGCGCCTGCTTCACACTCGTCATTCCGGGGCGCACGAAAGCGGCGAAGCCGCGAAGTGCGAACCCGGAATGACAGTGTGGGGCGGCAAGCAGCGCCTAAACATTTTTTCCTATCTCCCATTGACAACACCCCCATCAGGTTTATATTCCCCTCCGTCCGGCCCCGATGAGAGGGGCGAGCGCGATCGTCACGTTCGCGGGGCTGGATGCGGTGGACGCCGGAGATGCGGCGTTACGTGGTTTGGGGGTGACGTCTGTCTTCGGGCAGCACGGATCTGCGCCAGCACTGCCACTGGCAAGGAGACGGCCGAGTTTGGGATGGAAAGACGCCCTGGACAGTGTGACGGACGACCAAAGTCAAAACGTGTCCGGCCTATTCGCTTGAGGCTCCCTTCCCATCGCCTTGGGACTTTAATTCGGTGATCGGATCGTTCGCTGAGGCAAAGTGCAAGCAACCGAAAAAACACCGCATGCGGAACGTCGGGCAATCGCTCGGCGCCTCCGAAAGTCCTGATGCACTCTAAATTGCGGAAGACCGCATTCGCATCAGGCCCAAGGGTGCAACGGGCACCCGGCGTTCCGCACGCCCTCTCACAGGGGGGGCGGGAATGCGAAACACGACGGCGCCCCCGCGCCGCAAATAATGGGGGTGATGACGCATGTCTGAAGGGCTGTGGCTGTTTGACATTCACATCTGCAACGACGCACAGGGGCCAGCGATATCCCTCCCCCAAGCGAAGCGCAGTGGGGAGGGTCGGCCGATAGGCCGGGGTGGGGTCTCCCCCCCACGGAAGGACGGCGCTTGCTGCACCACCCCACCCGTCTCGATGCTCGCTGAAAGCTCGCATCGATCCACCCTCCCCACTGCGCGGCTTCGCCGCTTGAGGGAGGGAAAAAAGGAAGATCGTCTATTCGAATTTCATATCGATGCAGCGCGACACGTCCGAGCCGAGCCCCGACGGGATCGTGACACAGCCACGAATTTTCTGCTGGGTGTTGTCGCTCACCCACATGGCAAAGCCACCATTGCCGAAGAACGAATTGGTGTTCGGCGGTTCGGTCTCGGTCGCATCAAACGAATAGGCGGAGTCGGTGTCGAACACGCGCGGCTTCTTCACGCAGGCGCCATCGCTCTGGACGTTGATGACTTCCTTGGCGTCGCGCGTCATCGACAGCGACACCGAGCAACGGAAATATTCGGAGGTCTTGGTGTTGAACAGATAGGCGTAGGAGCGGCAGGTCGCCGTGCTCAGCTTGCCGGCACTGAGGCCGCGGCCGCAGGAAATACGCTGGTTGTTGCTGAGCTTGTAATCATCCGCCGCAGCAAGACCGGGCGCCAATACCACCGCGCCCACAACCAGAAGACTTTTCACGATCGCTCGCATTGTCGAATCATCCCCATCGCCGAATTCATCGTGGACCGGCTTAGCCCGAATGCGAAAGATAGTCGCCAGACCAGGCTTGCGAAATAACAAACTCTGTCGCGACCGCATGTCGTATTGACGGCCTGTTGCCGTTCGTGATTTGTTCAAGACAACCGCGCAGTCGCGATGCACTTTCAAAAGCACTTTTCGGAGAATTGGGATGACCGCTCGAGCCTTTACGATGCTGTGCGCCACGGCGCTGGTGACATCGGCCCTGGCCGGCCCTGCACTTGCTCAGGCACCGACGCCGGGCACGGTCCCTTGGGTGCTCTCGCCCGACATGGGCTATGGCTACGACGCGTCCGGCAAGACCTTCGCGTACAAGATGGGCACCAACAATGCCAAGTTTCTGCTGAAAGGCGCCAAGAAAGTGCCGAAGAACACGCTCTTCTTTATCGGCGAGAACGGCCAGCTCTATATGCGCAGCGGCCCGTTCCTCGAAGACGACGGCAAGTTCAAATTCGGCCCGGGCTAGTCCCGGTTTTCGGACAGGATCATGCGCAACCGGACGGGTGCCGCATGACGGAGATATGACATTGCTCCCTTCTCCATGAAGCCCTCTCCCACCACGGTGGCGGAGGTGATACAGAGCGCTTCATCTTTTTACGAAAGCTGAAAGCACTCATGGCCAAGCCGTCCCCCGTCTCCCCCCTCGCCCCGACCGACGTTCCCGAGATGCCCGCCATTGCAGGCGTGCGCCTCGCCACCGCCGCCGCCGGCATCCGCTACAAGGGCCGCACCGACGTGCTGCTCGCGGTGATGGACAAGGGCACGGCGGCAGCGGGCGTGTTCACCAAGTCGAAGTGTCCGTCGGCTCCCGTGGAATGGTGCCGCGCGGTGCTGAAAAACGGCAAGGCGCAGGCGCTGGTGGTCAATTCCGGCAATGCCAATGCCTTCACCGGCAAGACCGGCAAGGCCTCCACCAAACTCACCGGCGACATCGCCTCCAAGGCCGTCGGCTGCAAGCCGAACGAGATCTTCCTGGCCTCGACCGGCGTGATCGGCGAACCGCTCGACGCCACCAAGTTCAACGGCGTGCTCGCCACACTGGCGGAAAGCGCCGGACCTGATGGCTGGATGGATGCCGCCAAGGCGATCATGACCACCGACACTTTCCCGAAGGTCGCGACCGCCACCGTGAAACTCGGCAAGGCCAAGGTTACCATCAATGGCATGGCCAAGGGCGCGGGCATGATCGCGCCCGACATGGCGACGATGCTGTCCTTCATCTTCACCGATGCGCCGATCAGCGCGCCCGCATTGCAGGCACTCCTGAAGGCCGGCGTGGAAGATTCGTTCAACGCCGTAACCATCGACGGCGACACCTCGACCTCCGACACGCTCTTGATGTTCGCCACCGGCGCGGCAGCCGCACAGGGCGCACCGAAGATCACCAAGGCCAACGATATCAGGCTGAAACCCTTCGTGAAGGCGCTGAACGTTATTCTCAACGATCTCGCCGAACAGGTCGCACGCGACGGCGAAGGCGCGCGCAAGCTGATCGAGATCATCGTCGACGGCGCGACCACCAAGGCCTCGGCACGCAAGATCGCCATGTCGATCGCCAATTCGCCGCTGGTGAAGACCGCCGTGGGCGGCGAAGACGCCAATTGGGGCCGCGTGGTGATGGCCGTCGGCAAGGCCGGCGAGCCCGCCAATCGCGACAAGCTCTCAATCTGGTTCAATGGCATCCGCGTCGCCAAGTCAGGCGCGCGCGATCCGTCCTATAATGAGACCGAAGTCTCGAACGCGATGAAGAACCCGGAGATCCAGATCAAGGTCGCCCTCGGCCTCGGCAAGGGCCGCGACCGCGTGCTCACTTGCGATCTCACCAAGGAATATATCGCGATCAACGGCGACTACCGGTCGTGAAGAGGATCGCCGCGGGCATCGGTCTGGCGGCGATCGTCTTTTCGAGGGAGGCCTTGGCCAAGGATCTGCCGGTCGGGCGCATGCGGCGCGCGACCGAGAGCAACAAGGAAGTCGGCATCGGCATTGGCGCACGCTGGAACAATGCCTGCAAGAGCGTCGGCGTTCCGCAGGTTCAGCTCGACACCGCACCCGCTCATGGTTTCGTCTGCCTGCGCAGCGGCCTAGTCAGACCGAGCAATGTGTTGTTCGGTGGCGCCAAGCACTGCATGCCGTTGGAAATCGAAGGCGTGGAGGTTGTGTATCGGTCCCGCCCGGGGTTCGACGGCACGGATACGCTCGGCTATACGCTGAAATTTCCGCGCGGTACGAAGCCGTTGATTGTCGATATCCGCATCAAGCCCGCTGCAGGCGTTGCGCGCAAGGACAATGACCCGACGTTCACGCGCCAGCCTCCGGGCGAGGTTCCAAGCTGCGCAGCGCTAGTCTCTTGAAGTGAGATATATCCGATGAAAATGGTTCTCGTCGTCGCCTGCGCATTGATTGATCCCGACGGCCGCGTGCTGATCGCACAGCGGCCGGAAGGAAAGGCGCTGGCTGGTCTTTGGGAATTTCCCGGCGGCAAGCTCGAGCCCGGCGAACGGCCGGAAGCCGCGCTGATCCGCGAGCTTCACGAGGAGCTCGGGATCTCCGTGAAGGAAGCCTGCCTCGCACCGCTGACCTTCGCCAGCCACGCCTATGAGGACTTCCATCTGTTGATGCCGCTCTATATCTGCCGACGCTGGGAAGGCCTTGCGATCTCGAAGGAAGGCCAGAACCTCAAATGGGTGCGGCCGAACAAGCTGCGCGACTATCCGATGCCCGCCGCGGATATCCCGCTGATCCCGCATCTGATCGATCTGCTCTAGGGCTTCAGCCCCTTCACCGCGTCGGCGAGACTTGCTTTCGCCGAGCCTGGCTTCAGCGGCTTCTGCTGGCTCTCATGCGGCGCCCAGCCGGACAGCCAGATGACATCAAAGGTCGCGCGGATGCGGCCGTCGGGGTCGGCGAAACGCTCGCTATAGATCTGCGCCATGCGCAGCAACGTCGCGCGGCGGAGCGGTGCGCGGCGGCGCTCGACCAGCACATTGGTCGCGCCCATCCTGCGGAGGTCCTGCATCAGACCGAATGCGCTGTCGTAGCGTACCACGACGCGATCGACATCGGTCACCGGCAGCGCAAATCCCGCGCGCTGCAGCAAGGCGCCGACATCGCGCAGATCGGCTGACGGTGCGACACGTGGCGAGATGCCGCTTTCGCGTTCGGCTTCCGCTGCGGCGAAGCTCTGCCGCAGTTCGGTCAGCGTGTCGCCGCCGAGCATTGCGGCCAGCAGCAGACCATCAGGCTTCAGCGCGCGGCGGATCTGCGCCATCACGCCTGGCAGATCGTTAACGAAGTGCAGCCCGAGCGCGGAAATGACGAGATCGAGCGACGCCGGCGCGAGATTGAGACCGTCGCTTTCGACATCGGGCACGTCGGCATGTGTGAGATGGCCGACACGCCCCGCCACAACATCGCGCAGACGGTTGCCCGGCGTCGCGACGTCAGCGGCATTGTCGAACTGGCGCAGCACCGCCTGCAATCGCTCATCCATGTCGGCGATGACACGATCCAGCAGGAAATTCTCGGCGCCCAGCCGCGACGCACGCGCCTGCCGCGCCCGCAGCAGAGCGCGGTCGAACAGGATCGGTGCGGCATTCGGGGTCTGAGCCATGCGGCTTGGTACGCCGAAGACCAGGGATCTGGCAATCGCGCTTGAGATCAGCGCAGGAGGGCTCTAGCCTTCAACCTATGGACGCAGAGGCCACAGTGTCATGGTCCCTCCCCGCGCAATTGCGCGGCGCGCTGAGGCTTTGCCGGTCTGCATGGACTCAAACCGCCCGCCTTGCGCTCGACATCGCATTGCCGACGCTCTGCGTCGCCTGCCGGGAACCCGTCGCCGGCGAAGGCGTCTGCGCGGTCTGCTGGGGCAAGCTGTCCTTCATCGCGCCGCCGTTCTGCAGCCGGCTCGGCATCCCGTTTGTCTATGATCCCGGCCCGGGCATCCTATCGATGCAGGCGATCGCCGATCCGCCGGCCTATCAGCGCGCCCGCGCAGCCGTGCGCTATGACGATGTTGCCCGCACGCTGGTGCATCAGTTGAAATATCACGACCGGACAGACCTCGCGCCAACCATGGGTCGCTGGATGGCGCGTGCGGGGAAGGAATTGCTAGCAGACGCCGATATTCTGGTGCCGGTGCCGCTGCATTGGCGCCGCGGCTTCAGCCGGCGCTTCAACCAGTCCGGCGCGCTGGCGCGGGCCATCGGCCGGCAGAGCGGCGTTGCGATATCCCGCGACGCCCTGCGGCGAATACGCCCGACCGAACACCAGATCGGCCTGTCGCGCAGCGAGCGTGCCAGCAATGTGCAGGGCGCCTTCAAGGTCCCGCCTGAACGCCGGGCTGAAATCCAGGGCCGCCGCGTCATTCTGGTCGACGACGTGCTGACCTCGGGTGCCACGACGGACGCCTGCGCGCGGGCGCTGCTGCGCGCCAAGGCAGCCCAGGTCGATGTGTTGGTCTTTGCGCGGGTTGTGGAGGCCCACAAGGTCCCCATATAATCAGACACTTCCCTGCGAACCGGAGCACCAGATGGCCGCCGCGATTGAAATCTACACCCGCCCCGGCTGCGGCTATTGCAGCGCCGCGATCTCGCTGCTCCAGCGCAAGAAAGCTGCATTCACCCATTTCGACACCGCGACCGATCCGAAGCTGCGCCAGGAAATGTTCGACCGTACCTATCCCGGCGCCACTTTCCCGCAGATCTTCATCGGCGGCACTCTGATCGGCGGCTGCGACGATCTCTACGCATTGGACCGCGAAGGCAAATTCGACGCTATTATCGCAGGCGAGAAGGCCACCTCATGAGCCAGACATCCCCGACGTCCGAGCCCCAGACCTTCACCGCCGCCATGGTGCAGATGCGCACCGGCCTGCTGCCGGAGCCGAGCCTCGAACAGGGCCGGCATCTGATCCGCGAAGCCGCGCTCGCCGGCGCCGACTATGTGCTCACGCCGGAAGTGAGCAACATGATGCAGCTCAACCGCACGGCGCTGTTCGAACATCTGCGCCCGGAGGAAGACGACCTTTCCCTGAAGGCCTATCGAGCGCTCGCCGCAGAGCTGAAGATCTACCTGCATATCGGATCGCTGGCCGTGCTGGCCAATCCGGAGCGCGCGGCCAACCGCTCGTTCCTGATCGGACCGGACGGCAATGTCCTGGCGAGCTACGACAAGATCCACATGTTCGACATCGACCTGCCAAATGGTGAGAGCTATCGCGAATCCGCGAATTATCAGCCGGGCGAGACTGCCGTCATCTCCGACCTTCCCTGGGGCCGCATCGGCCTGACCATCTGCTACGACGTTCGCTTCCCGGCGCTGTACCGCGCATTGGCCGAAAGCGGCGCGTCATTCCTCACCGTGCCCTCGGCCTTCACCCAGAAGACCGGTGAAGCCCATTGGCACACGCTGCTGCGCGCCCGCGCCATCGAGACCGGCTGCTTTGTGTTCGCCGCGGCCCAGGGCGGCGTGCATGAGAACAAGCGTGCGACATATGGACACTCGCTGATTATCGACCCATGGGGCGTGGTTCTGGCCGAAGCGACCGGCATCGAGCCGGGCTTCATTCTGGCCAAAATCGATCCTGCGAAGGTGACGGAAGCGCGCAAGACCGTGCCGTCCCTGCAGCACGGTCGCCGCTTCAGCGTCAGCGATCCCAAATCGGGCCCTGACTATCTGCACCTTGTCCGGCAAGCGACATGATCCGTTACGACCTGCGCTGCGAGAAGGGCCATGCTTTTGAAAGCTGGTTCCAGAGTTCCGGCGCCTATGACTCCCAGGTGAAGCGCAAGCTGGTGAATTGCCCGAACTGCGGATCGGTGAAGGTCGAGAAGGCCATTATGGCCCCGCGCATCCTGACCAAGAGCAAGAATCGCCCGGCACCCGCGGAGGCCCCCGCCCCTGACGCAGGTTCCGAGACCACAGCCCCGCTGATGATGGCGCCGCAGGAAGCCGAGCTGCGCGCCAAGCTGAAAGAACTGCGCGATCACGTCACCAAAAACGCGGACAATGTCGGTGAAAGCTTCCCGACCGAAGCCCGCAAGATGCATTATGGCGACATCGAACATCGTCCGATCTACGGCGAAGCAACGCCGGATGAAGCACGGTCGCTGATCGATGAAGGTATCGAGGTGACTCCGCTGCCGGTCCTGCCCAGCGATCGGAACTGAGCGCAACCTCCGTTAACCAGCACTCTTGTGCGCGTTTCGACTCATCCAAACTGCGCCATCGGTACAGGACTCCGAAAGCTTTAAAACATACGGCAACTTTGTGGCGTTCGAGTCACAGGCGTGCACAATCGCTTTGTTAGCCCTTGAGAGATGGCAAAACTCGCCTAACTTATAAGCAAGTGCCTGAATATGAGTCGCGCGCTGCACTCAGATCGCATTGCGCGATTTCGGACCTGGATGTGTCCTGAAGGCTATAGTGCTGATGTTGAGTCGCGATCGGAAAGACGCGTTCCGTTACCACCTTAGGAGCATCGCGACCAACAGGACGGCCGACCAGCAAGGAGAGAGGGATCATGTACAACGATTCTCTGTTCAATGCGTTCGCTAGAAGTTACGAAGCCCGAAGTGAGACGGACATGTCGATGTCCGAGTATCTGGAATCCTGCAGAGGAGACCCGATGCGATATGCGAACGCGGCGGAACGCCTACTGGCGGCGATCGGCGAACCTCAAATGATAGACACGGCCAAGGATCCACGCCTTGGCCGTATTTTTTTGAATCGTACCATCCGTAGCTATCCAGCCTTTGCCGGCTTTCACGGCATGGAAGATACGATCGAACGCATCGTCGCCTTCTTCCGCCATGCGGCGCAGGGCCTCGAAGAGCGCAAGCAGATTCTCTATCTGCTCGGCCCGGTCGGCGGCGGCAAGTCATCGCTTGCCGAGCGCCTCAAGGCCTTGATGGAAGTCCATCCCATTTATGTATTGAAAGCCGGCGACGAACTCTCTCCGGTTTATGAAAGCCCGCTCAGCCTGTTCGATCCGGACGCGCTCGGCCCGATGATCGAAGAGAAATACGGCATTCCACGCCGACGGCTTACGGGCCTTATGAGTCCGTGGTGCTACAAGCGGCTCGAAGCTTTCGGCGGCGACATCTCGCAATTCCGCGTCGCCCGCATCCAGCCGTCGCGATTGCGCCAGATCGCTATCGCAAAGACCGAACCCGGCGACGAGAACAACCAGGACATCTCCTCGCTGGTCGGCAAGGTGGATATCCGCAAGCTCGAGATCTTCGCGCAAAACGATCCCGACGCCTACAGCTATTCCGGCGGCCTCAACCGCGCCAATCAGGGCGTGCTTGAATTCGTCGAAATGTTCAAGGCGCCGATCAAGATGCTGCATCCGCTGCTGACGGCGACGCAGGAAGGCAACTATATCGGCACCGAAAATATCGGCGCAATTCCGTTCACTGGCGTGATTCTCGCCCACTCCAACGAGTCCGAGTGGCAGAGTTTCAAGGCCAACAAGAACAATGAAGCCTTCATCGATCGTATCTGCGTCATTAAGGTGCCGTACTGCCTGCGCGTCACCGAAGAACAGAAGATCTACGAGAAGCTCATTCAGGGCTCCGAACTCGCCACCGCACCTTGCGCACCGGCGACGCTGGAAACCCTGGCACGCTTCTCCGTGATGTCGCGGCTGCGCAAGCACGAGAACTCGACGACCTTCGCCAAGATGCGGGTCTATGACGGCGAAAGCCTGAAAGAGTCGGACCCGAAAGCCCGCAGCGTTCAGGAATACAAGGACGCCGCCGGTGTTGATGAAGGCATGGACGGTGCTTCGACGCGCTTCGCGTTCAAGATCCTGGCCGCAACCTACAATCACGACACGTCGGAGATTGGGGCGGATCCCGTACACCTGATGTATACGCTGGAGCAGGCGATCCGCAGGGAGCAGATGCCTGATGAAGTCGAAAAACGTTATCTCGAATTCATCAAGGCCGAGCTCGTGCCGCGTTACGCGGAGTTCATCGGTCACGAAATCCAGAAAGCCTATCTGGAATCGTATTCGGACTACGGCCAGAACCTGTTCGATCGTTACGTCGACTATGCCGATGCCTGGATCGAGGATCAGGACTTCAAGGATCCTGACACCGGACAATTGCTCGATCGCGAATTGCTCAATCAGGAACTGAGCAAGATCGAAAAGCCGGCCGGAATCGCCAACCCCAAGGACTTTCGCAACGAAGTCGTGAAGTTCTCGCTTCGCTCGCGGGCACAGTACGGTGGAAAGAATCCGGCCTGGACGAGTTATGAGAAGATCAGGGAAGTCATCGAAAAGCGCATCTTCTCTCAAGTCGAAGATCTGCTTCCGGTGATCTCCTTCGGATCGAAGAAGGACGGCGAGACCGAGAAAAAGCATGACGACTTCGTCGCGCGAATGGTCGATCGTGGCTACACTGAACGCCAGGTTCGCCGTCTCGTCGAATGGTATATGCGCGTGAAACAGGCCGGCTGACGCGAGGAGCCAACATAACGTGGCCATGCATATCGTCGATAGACGCCTGAACCCGAGCAGCAAGAGTCTAGAGAACCGCCAGCGGTTCTTGCGGCGCGCGAAAGCTCTGGTTCAGGGAGCCGTCAAGAAAGCCTCCCAGGACCGCGACATCAAAGACGTCCTGGAAGGCGGGGAAGTCTCCATCCCGCTCGACGGGATGAACGAACCCCGCTTTCATCGCGAAGGCGGAGTTCGCGACCGCGTATTACCCGGCAACGTGAAATTCGTGGAAGGTGATTACCTTCAGCGGCCGCAATCGAAGAGCGGCAGATCGAACGATGCCGGTGAAGGCGACGGCGAGGATGCGTTCCGGTTTGTGCTCAGCCGGGATGAGTTCGTCGATATTTTCCTCGACGACCTGGAACTGCCGGATCTTTCCAAGCGCAAGCTGGCCGAAGTCGAAAACGAAGGCCTGCGTCGCGCCGGATATACGACGTCCGGCTCGCCTGCCAATATCTCGGTCAGCCGCACCGTGCGCTTGGCCATGGCGCGACGGGTTGCACTACAACGACCACGACCGGAAGCCATTGCGCAGCTGGAAGCAGAATTGGAGCATTGCAGTGACGAGCGCCGCCCCGAATTGCTGGCAGAAATCGAGCGATTGAAATCCAAGATGCGGCGGATTCCATTCATCGATCCCATCGATATCCGCTATCGCCGCTTCGAGACCGTGCCAAAGCCGGTGGCGCAGGCTGTGATGTTCTGCCTGATGGACGTTTCCGGCTCGATGTCCGAGCACATGAAGGATCTCGCCAAGCGATTCTACATGCTGCTCTACGTCTTCCTGACGCGTCGCTATCGCAAAGTCGAGATCGTCTTCATCCGTCACACCGACCGCGCCGAGGAAGTCGACGAGCAGACCTTCTTCCACGGCCCTGCATCGGGCGGCACGCTGGTTTCCAGCGCACTGCAGGCCATGCATGAAATCGTGCAGTCACGCTATCGCCCCGCCGACTGGAATATCTATGCTGCACAGGCCTCGGACGGCGACAACTCCTATGCCGACGGTGATCTCTCCGGCCGCCTGCTCAAGGACATGATCCTGCCGGTGACGCAGTTCTTCGCCTATCTGGAAGTGGGCGAATCCGGCAGCCATCCGTTCGAAATGTCGGAATCCTCGCTGTGGACGCTGTATCAGCGGCTGCGCGCGGAAGGTGCACCGCTGTCGATGCGCAAGGTCAACGACCGCAGCGAGATCTTTCCGGTGTTCCACGACCTGTTTCAGCGTCGCCAGGCCAAGGAGAGGGTAGCTCCATGACAGACCGTCTCTACGAAGGCGCCGACTGGGACTTCACCACATTGCAGCGCATCCACGATGCCTGCGAGGAGATTGCCGAAAAAGAGCTCGGCCTCAGCGTCTACCCGAACCAGATCGAAGTCATAACCGCCGAACAGATGCTGGACGCTTACTCGTCCGTAGGCATGCCGCTGTATTACAAGCACTGGTCGTTCGGAAAACAATTCGCCCATCAGGAAGCCTCATATCGCAAGGGCTTGATGGGTCTCGCCTATGAGATCGTCATCAACTCGTCGCCATGCATTTCCTACCTGATGGAGGAAAACACGGCGACGATGCAGACGCTGGTCATTGCCCATGCCGCTTTCGGCCACAATCACTTCTTCAAGAACAATTATTTGTTCAAGCAGTGGACCGACGCCGACGGCATTCTCGACTATCTCGATTTTGCCAAGGGCTATGTGGCGCAGTGCGAGGAAAAACACGGCCGCGCGGCGGTGGAGCAGACACTCGACGCCGCGCACGCGCTGATGTCGCATGGCGTCGATCGCTATCCCGGCAAGAAATCACTGGATTTGCGGGCCGAGGAAAAGCGCGCGCGGGAACGCCGCGACCATGCAGAGGCCGCCTTCAACGATCTGTGGCGCACAGTGCCCACAGGGCGGACGAAGAGTGCCGCGGTGCTGAGCACCGAGCGGCGCCGTGCACTGCTAGGCCTACCGCAGGAGAACCTGCTGTACTTTCTGGAGAAGTCCGCACCGCGCCTGAAGACCTGGCAGCGCGAACTCATCCGCATCGTTCGGCACATCTCGCAATACTTCTACCCACAAGGTCAGACCAAGGTGATGAACGAAGGCACGGCCACTTACGTGCACTATCGCATCATGAGCCGGCTGCATCAGACCGGACAGATCTCGGATGGCAACTTCCTGGAATTCCTGCAATCGCACACCAATGTCGTGTTCCAGCCGAATTACGACGACCGGCGCTTCTCGGGCTTCAACCCCTATGCGCTCGGCTTCGCAATGATGCAGGACATCGAAAAAATCGTCACCGATCCGACCGACGAAGACCGCGCGTGGTTTCCCGATATCGCCGGCAAAGGCGATGCAATGGCGGTCCTGCGCGATATCTGGGCGAACTACCGCGACGAGAGCTTCGTCAGCCAGTTCCTGAGCCCACGACTGATGCGCCACATGCGGATGTTCCACCTGCATGACGATCCGGCCGTGTCGGAAGGCATCCGCGTCGACGCCATCCATGACGAGCGTGGCTATCGTCGCGTCCGACGTGTGCTGGCCCGTCAGTACGATGTCGGCCTGATCGATGCGAACATCGAAGTGGTGGACGTCGACCTCGCCGGCGATCGCCGGTTGATGCTGAAGCACTCGGTGCTCAATGGCGCCCTGCTGAACGAGGCCGACGCAAAGCGGGTGCTGCAGCATCTCGCCGATCTCTGGAGCTACGACGTCTCGCTTGCCGAGGTCGATGCCTCCGGCCTGGTGCTCAAGGAACACGTCGCCCATCCTCGCGTGATGGCCGCGGCCGCCTGATCGATCCCTCCGTCTCCTCCCGTAAACTTCCCCTGCCCGGTTTTTTTGCCGGGCGGGGACTTTCGCTTGGATGAAATATAGGGTAGGGGGCTATCCTATGTCTCATCTCACCGCTAACAAGACCAAGCTGCTCGCCCGAGTCCGTCGGCTCGCCGGCCAAATGGCAGCCATCGAGAAGGCCATCACCGAAGACGCCGGCTGCGCCACAATCCTGCATCAGGTCGCAGGCGTGCGCGGCTCCGTGAGCGGGCTGATGGATGAACTGATCGAGGACCATGTCCGCGAGCATGTCGCCCATCCCGGCCTCAGCGCCGACGACCGTGCGGCTGGAGCCGAAGAACTCATCGCCGCCATCCGGCGCTACGCGAAATAAGGACCGGCAGCATGCGCACCCACGCCGACATCGACCACCTGTCCCACGAGCACATGTTTCTGAGCGACAATCATGACGAGAACACCCGACGTACGCTGTGGGTGGTCGTCCTTACGGCGCTGATGATGGTCGGCGAAATCGTCGCCGGCACAGTCTTCAACTCGATGGCGCTGCTGGCTGACGGCTTCCACATGGCGACACATGCCGTGGCGCTCGCCATTGCTGCGGGCGCCTATGCCTATGCACGCCGCAACGCACATAACCGCCGCTTTACTTTCGGCACGGGCAAGGTCGGCGATCTCGCCGGTTTTGCCTCCGCGTTGGTGCTGGCGATCATCGCCATCGGTATCGCCGTCGAATCCGTGCAGCGGCTATTCAATCCGTCCGCGGTCGCCTTCGGCGAAGCCACGGTGATCGCCGTCATCGGCCTGATCGTGAATATCGCCAGCGCATTTCTGCTGAGCGGCGGGCACCATCACCACGGCCACGATCATCGCGGTCATGACCACGACCATCACCACAGCGCGCATCATCACGACAACAACATGCGCTCCGCCTTCATGCATGTGCTGGCCGATGCGCTGACCTCGGTGCTCGCCATCGCCGCGCTGCTAGCCGGCCGCTATCTTAACTGGGTCTGGCTCGATCCTGTGATGGGCATCGTCGGCGGCATCGTCATCGCCGCCTGGGCGTGGAATCTGCTGCGCGACACGGCGGCCGTGTTGCTCGACACGTCTGATCCGCATCTCGAACAGGAAATCCGCGACGAGGTCGAGCGTCCGGGCGATGCCCGCATCTTCGACCTCCACGTCTGGCGCGTCGGCCCCGGTGCGCATGCCGCGATTGTCGGCTTTGCCGGTGCCGCAAGTGCCGAGGCCGTGCGCCAGCGCCTCGCCGCCGTGAATGAATTGCAGCACGTGACTGTGGAAGCGCGCTAGCACCGGACGCACATCTCCCGCGTTACGAGCCATGCGGCGAAGCGGGTTGGCATTCGCCGCTTGGCTGATTAACCTGACGTCATCATCGCCAGCCAAATGGCGGGGCGTGCCGATTGCGGCGCGCAAAAAAACGTCTGGGACGGACATGCAAGGACAGATCGCGCCGGACACCTCAACGCCGGCCACCCACCATGAAGTTCTCTATGGCGAACGCGTTGTCACCTGTTTCTCCGATCGCCCGCCGACCCTCGACGCCATGCTGCGCGCCGCAGTCGCGCAGAAGCCTGATGGCGTTGCGCTGGTGCTCGGCGAAACACGAGTTACCTATGCGGAGCTCGACCGCGTCGCAGAGAATATCGCTCGCAATCTGATCGCCTCCAGCTTCAAAAGGGGCGAACGCATCGCGATGCTGCTCGGCAACTGCCTGGAATTCATCTTCTGCGCGCTCGGCGCCGTCCGCGCCGGCATGATCGTCGTCCCGCTCAATACGCGGCAGCGTGCACCCGAGATCGACTATGTGTTGCAGCAGTGTGGGGCTTCAGCGCTCGTCTATGACGCCGACTGCGAGGCCAACCTGCCCGCACCGCGTGCGGACTTGCGCAATCAGTGGGTGGTCGGCAGCGGGCGTGCGCCATCGTTTGCGGAGCTGACGAAAGGTGCGCCTGCCGCTGCGCTTCCCGAACTCCATCAGGAAGACACCGTTTTTCTGCTCTATACGTCAGGCACCACTGGCAACCCGAAAGGCGCGATGCTCACCCATGCGAGCATCATCCACTCCCTGCTCAACTTCCAGCACGGCTATGGCCTGCACGACGGTGACGTCACGATGCTGGCGGTGCCAGCATCGCATGTCACCGGGCTTGTGGCATTGATCCTTGCGACCATCAATGTCGCCGGCACCACCGTGATCCTGCCAGCCTTCAAGGCGCCGGAGTTTCTCGCCGTCGCCGCGCGAGAGCGCATGACCTACACGCTGATGGTGCCGGCAATGTATAATCTCTGCCTGCTGCAGCCGGATTTCAATCGTCACGATCTGTCTTCATGGCGCATCGCCGGCTTCGGCGGCGCGCCGATGCCCGAAGCGACCATCACGCGCCTCGCTGAGGTGCTGCCGAAGCTTAATCTCTGTAATGCCTATGGTTCGACTGAGACTTCATCACCCGCGACGATGTTTCCGCCCGGCTCGCCCGTCAGCAAAATCAATTCGGTTGGGCGCCCCGTAACCGGCGCGCATATCGTGGTCGCCGATGACGACGGCCGCGAGGTGCCGGCCGGTCAGGACGGCGAATTGCTGATTGCCGGTCCGATGGTCGTGCCGGGCTATTGGGACAATCCGGATGCGACTCGCACCGGCTTCGTCGGCGGCTACTGGCGCTCCGGCGATATCGGCCGCGTGGATGCGGAGGGTTATGTCTATGTGGTCGACCGCAAGAAGGACATGATCAATCGCGCCGGCTTCAAGATCTACTGCACCGAGGTCGAAAACGTGATGTCACATCATCCCGCCATCCTCGAAAGCGCAGTGGTGGGCAAACCGGATCCAGTGCTGGGCGAACGCGTACACGCCTTCGTCTATAGCCCCGATGGCGGCGATGAGGCCGATATCCGTAAATACTGCGCGGAGCGGCTGTCCGACTACAAGGTGCCGGACAGCATCACCTTCCTGAAGGAGCCGCTGCCGCGCAACGCCAACGGCAAGATCCTCAAGACCGAGCTACGCAAGATGATGGCGAGCTGATCACCAGGCGGCGACAGCACCGTCCGAGCGCGGGTCCGTCGCGCCTTCGAGCACGCCGTTGGCGTGCAGCACGATGGCGCCGGCATGGCCCATGGTGCCGGTATAGCTGCCGAGTACCTCGACCACGTGACCGGCATCGCGAAGCTGCTGGATCAATGCGGGTGAGAAGCGGTCCTCGACCTTCAGCGTGACGCTCTCGTCACCCCAGGTCTTGCCGAGCAACCAGCGCGGCGCGGTCACCGCCTGCTGCAGCGGCATGCCGAACATGCCGTAGCGCGAGAACACCGCCGACTGCGTCTGCGGTTGCCCTTCGCCGCCCATGTTTCCATAGACCATACGACGGCCATCATCAAAGATCGCCATCGCGGGATTGAGCGTGTGGAACGGCTTCCGGCCCGGCTTCAGCGCATTCCAGCCACTCTCGGCAAGCCGGAACGAGGCGCCGCGATTCTGCCAGCAGATGCCGGTTTCCGGCAGCACGACGCCGGAGCCAAATTCGAAATAGACCGACTGGATGAACGACACCGAACGGCCCTCTCCGTCGATGACGCCGAGCCAGATGGTATCGCCGGGCTTGCGCACATGCGGCCATGGCAGCGCAATCTTGCGATCGATATGGCGTGCCAGTTCGTCAAGCTTCGCATCGTCGAGGAATGACTCCGGATCCACCGTCATGTGATCGGGATCGCCGACATGCTCGTCGCGGACGATGAAAGCCTGCTTGGTGGCCTCGACCAGGCCGTGAATGTGATCGAAACCTTCGGCCTGCGTCACACCGAGCCGATCGAACATCGCGAGAATCATCAGCGACGATAGACCCTGCGTCGGCGGCGCCATGTTGAACAGCTGCGCGCCGCGCACCGTGGTCGACAGCGGCGGACGCTCGCTGGCCTGATGGCTTTGCAGATCGGCAGCGGTGACCGGCGACCCCACCGTGGCAAGATCGGCGGCAATGCTATCGGCGAGCTTGCCTTGGTAGAAACTCTCGAAGCCCTCGGCAGCCAGACGCTTTAGAGTCGCGCCGAGCGCGGGAAGCTTCATCACATCACCTTCGGCGGGCGCCTGACCGTTCGGCATGAAAGTCCCGGCGAAATTCGGCTGGTCCTTCAGCTCGGCGGACTTCTCCGTGGTCAACTCAGACTGGCTGCGCGTAACCACGATGCCGCTGTCGGCATAATAGATTGCGCTGTCCAGCAGGCGTTCGCGCGACAGCGGCTTCTGCCAATGCTTCGAAACATCCAGCGCCTTCTGCCAGCCGGACACCGTGCCCGCGACGGTATTGGCCGCGAGCGGGCCACGGAACGGAATCGTCGCGGCGCCCTTCGCCGCATAGTAGGCGAGATCCACCGCTGCACCGGCGCGGCCGCAGGCATCCACCGTGATCGGCGCCTTGCCGGGCTCGGCGATCAGCCAGAAGCCATCGCCGCCGATGCCGGTCATATGCGGATAGACCACCGCCAGCGCTGCTGCCGTGGCAATCGCCGCTTCAACGGCCGTGCCGCCGTCCTTCAGCACATCGAGGCCGGCCTGCGACGCCAGGTGATGAGGAGAGGTCACCATGCCTCGTCGCGCGCGCGGTGTTTCAAGCATTCATCGTCTCCAGAGTGTCTGGCATGCCAGTGGATCGTTGGGCGCAGTCGTAACGGGTCTGGCCGATGATTCAAGCCTTTCGGACGACCTTGCCGTCGCGCGCCACCAGCCGGCCATTCTTGTAGACCGCGCGGCGCTTAGGCAGATCGACCACCGCTTGCGGCACTTCAGGCGCATCGATGGCAACGAAATCGGCCTTGGCGCCGACACGCAGGCCGTGATCCTCCAGCCGCAACGCCGTGGCACCACCGGCGGTGACGATGTCGAAGGCCAGCGTCAAGTCTTCATCGGTATTGAAGCCCGAGCGGTAGCCGATCATCATCGCGCGGCCCAGCATGTCGCCATCGCCATAGGGCCACCAGCTATCGCGGATATTGTCGCAGCCACCGAACACGGTGACGCCCGCCGCGCGCAACAGTTTCACCGGTGGAAACGGCCGCGCACCTGGCGCATTGGTCATGATGGCGACGCCGCTCTTCGCCAGCAATGCGGCAGTCCGCTGCACCACATCAGCCGCGACATCCCCGAGCGAATAGGCATGGCTGATGGCGACAAGCCCCTGCATGCCGAGTGCTTGCGTCCGCGCGCAGATCTGCTCGATCTCGAAAATGCCGAGCATCGAGGGATCGTGCAGATGGATATCCATATCGACGCCGCGGCGCTCGGCGATGCCGAACACGACATCGAGATGCTTTTCGACATCGCGATCGAAACCGCCGGGATCGAGGCCGCCGATCACGTCGGCGCCGAGATCGAAGGCGGCATCGAGCAGATCCGGCGTGCCAGGGCTGCGCAGGATGCCGCTTTGCGGGAAGGCCACGAGCTGGATGTCGATGACGTCGCGATACGCCTCGCGCACGGCGAGGATGGTCTCGAGCGACTTCAGCCCGACAGAGCCATCCACCATCACATGGCTGCGCATCCGCGTGCTGCCGTGACCAAGGCAAAGCTCAAGCTGGCTCTTCGCCCGCTCGGCCATCGGCGCCGCCTTGGCCATGTTATCTGCCTGGATGGCAACGCGCTCCTGCACGTTGAAGCCATTGGAATACGGCACATGCGGCCGCCAGACATCACCGTAGAAACTGGTGTCGAGATGGATGTGGCCTTCGACGAAGGACGGGATCACAAGCGTGCCGCCGAGATCGACGGTCTCTGCAGCTGTCGGTGCTGGATCGCTGCCGGATGTGATCCCCGTGATTAGACCGCCACTGACCGCAATCGTGTTGAGGCTGCCGTCCGCGAATTTCGCCCGCGTAAAAATTTTGTCGATGTCGCTCACGCCAACCTCTCGGACCGATCTGCTGCCGTGAGGTTACAGGAGGACGGCGCAGCGTGCATCCACATGCCGGCCACTGCATAGCCGATGTGCGGATCAGCTTTCGCGCGCAGCCTTGATGAGGTTGTCACGCAGCGTGGCAACGCCCTGCTGCATCTTCTTGAATTCGTCGGGCTCAAGGCCGGATGCCTTCACGAGATTCATGGTCAGCCCCTTCTCGCGCAGCCGCCGGCCTTCGTCGGTTATGCTGATCACCACCTGTCGCTCGTCCTCGGGATCGCGCTGCCGGCGCAGATAACCCATGGTTTCCAGCTTTTTCAGGATCGGCGTCAGCGTGTTCGACTCCAGAAACAGCTTCTCTCCGAGGCTGCCGACAGTTTGCCGGTCCTGCTCCCACAGCGCCACGATGGCGATGTACTGGGTGTAGGTCAGGCCGAGCTTTTCGAGGATCGGCTTGTAGGCCCGGCCATAGGCCAGATTGGTTGAATAGATCGAAAAGCAGAGGAAATCAGACAGTTTCGGCCCGGCCTGCCCGGAATCGGCGGAGGTTTGTTCAATCGATTTGGGCTTGGTGGATGGCATATTTGCACTCCGTCAGGGACACGAGAACGTGACCTATCGGACCCATATATATCGGATGCGATTAGATCGGAAGAGTTGACAAGAACACCCAGGCCGCTATTTATATCGCACTCGATTAAATCGTATACGATATAAAAGGAGAGACGATCATGACCTCGACCACCATCGAAAAGGTTCTCTACACCGCCCAGACCCACACCACCGGCGGCCGCGATGGCGCGTCGCGCAGCTCCGACGGCCGGCTCGATGTCAAGCTGTCGCCTCCCGGCTCGGCCGGCGCTGGCACCAATCCCGAGCAGATGTTCGCGGCCGGCTGGTCCGCCTGCTTCATCGGCGCCATGGGGCGCGCCGCCAGCAATCTGAAGGTCAAGCTGCCGGCGGATGTCGCCGTCGATACCGAAGTCGATCTCGGCACCACCGGCGGTGATTTCTTTCTGCAGGCCCGCCTCAATGTCAGTCTACCCGGCCTGGCACCGGAGATCGCTCGCCAGGTGGTCGATGCTGCGCATCAGATCTGCCCCTACTCCAAGGCAACGCGCGGCAACATCAATGTCGCGATCAACCTGATCTGACCCTCACCTTCTTCCGCGGACCGTCAACCGGTCCGCGGATCGCGGCGCTCCCCCGAACGGTCGCCGGCTTCACTCGTGTATTTTTGGAGATCACCGTGACGCTCTTCATCCTCGCTTATGCAGCCGGCCTGCTCACCATCGCATCGCCCTGCATCTTCCCGATCCTGCCGATCATTCTCGCCCGCGCGGACGAACCGTTTCGCCGCAGCGGATTGCCCTTGCTGATCGGCCTCACACTGACTTTCGCGGTGGCCGCCAGTCTCGCCTCTGTCGCCGGCAACTGGGCGATCGAGGCAAATCGCTATGGCAGAACCATCGCCCTCATCGTGATGACGTTGTTCGGCCTGGCACTGCTGTTGCCGACTCTCGCCACGCGACTGATGGCGCCGCTGGTGCTACTCGGCGTGAAGCTGTCCGGCTGGGCTGGCCAGAATGATGCAAACGCCAACCGCACACCGGTCGCTTCGCTGCTGCTCGGCATCGCGACGGGCCTCGTCTGGGCACCCTGTGCCGGACCGGTGCTGGGCCTGATCCTTACCGGCGCAGCACTGCATGGGCCCGGAATCGACACCGTGTTGCTGTTGCTCGCTTATGGCCTTGGTGCGGCAACGTCACTCGCCGCCGGGATGCTGCTAGGCGGACGCTTGCTCACCAGGGCGCGCGAGCTGATGCCATGGAGCGACGGCGTGCGTCGCGCGCTGGGTGGTGCAGTGGTGCTCGGCGCCATCGCGATCTGGGCCGGGCTGGATACGCGCCTGCTGACGCAGCTATCACTGCCGTCAACGACGGCGTTTGAAAGCAAGCTGATCGACACGCTGCAGCCCGCACCATCCGCGCAGGCCGGGACGTCCATCGGTAATGCCACACCCCATGCGTCACTATCGGGTCCGCTCGCATCCATCGTCGGCAGCAGGCAATGGCTCAACACATCGCCGCTGAAGGCTGAAGACCTGCAGGGCAAGGTCGTGCTGGTGAATTTCTGGACCTATTCCTGCATCAACTGCCTGCGCGTGCTGCCGCATGTCCGTGCCTGGGCCGAGAAATATCGCGATCAGGGCCTCGTCGTGATCGGCGTGCACACGCCGGAATTCGCCTTCGAGAAGAACGTCGGCAATGTCAGCACCGCAACGACGAAGCTCGGCGTCGGCTATCCCGTCGCGATCGACAACGACTTCCGGGTCTGGCGCGCTTTCAGCAACAATGCCTGGCCTGCCCTCTATTTCGTCGGTGCCGATGGTCGCACCCGCCATCAGGCGATCGGCGAAGGCAATTACGCGACGTCCGAACAGGTGATCCAGCAACTGCTCGCAGAAGCCGGCCACAAGCCGACTGTCGAGGCTGCGACGGTCCAGGCGGAAGGCACGCAGGTCGCCGCGGACGAAGAACAACTTCGTTCGTCGGAAACCTATCTCGGCTATGCGCAGGCCAGCGGCTTCACGTCACCGGGCGGCGCACGCGAAGACGTGCCAAGCCTCTATCGCGGCATCGACATGCTGCCACTGAACCGCTGGACGCTGGGCGGCACATGGACCATCGGCCGCGAATATGCGCAGCTCGATGATCAATCAGGTCGCATCGCCTATCGTTTCCACGCCCGCGACCTGCATCTGGTTCTCGGCCCATCACGGGACAGTAAGCCGGTGCGCTTCCGCGTGACCATCGACGGCGCGGCGCCCGGCGCCAGCCACGGCACCGATACCGATGCCGATGGGTACGGAACCGTGACGGATGCGAAGCTGTATCAGCTGGTGCGGCAGGCCGGCGACGTCGCCGACCGCACATTCGGAATCGAATTCCTCGATCCGGGCGTGCGGGCCTATGCCTTCACCTTCGGCTGATGACGACGACTATTGATAGGTCGCCACGATATCCGCGACGGCGCGCTCGAGTTGCTGCGCCGTCGCGCATTGGCGCACGACATTGCAGAAGGTCGCATAGCGCGGCATTTCGGAATCGCCGAAGCCCCAACCCATGCGACCCTCGGGATTGAGCCAGACCAACCGCTTCGAGCGCTCGCCGATGCGGCGCAGGATGTCAGCGCGCGGATCCAGATTATTGCTGCGGGCGTCGCCGAGAACAATGACCGTGGTCTGCGGCGTGATTGCGCTCATGAAGCCTTTCTCGAAGTCAACGAAAGAGCGACCGTAGTCTGACGAACCATAGCCGACCGAAGACATGATCTGCTTCATCGCCTCTTCGGGTTTGTTCTTCTCCAGGACTTCACTGACTTCGATCAGGTTGCCGGAAAAAGCGAAGGAGCGCACGTCGGACACAACTTCATGCAGGCTGTGGATCAGCAGCAGGAAGAAGTCGGAGACCTGCGCGACCGAGCCCGAGACGTCGCAGATCGCAACAATCTTCGGCTTGTCGCGATGGCGGCGCTTCCATGCCGTCATGAACGGCACGCCACCCCATGCAGCATTGCGGCGGATGGTGCGGCGCACGTCGAGGTGGCCGCGGCGTTGCCGTTTGCGCGGCTTGCTGAAACGCTCACGCAGCCGCCGTGCGATGTTGCGGATCAGTGCCCGCATCTGCTCGATCTGGCGCTGTTCCAGCCGCGCCATCGGCGCGTTGCGCAAGATCTCATTGCGCAACGCCTCTTTCTCTTCGCGGCCATAGAGCAGCAGCGCCTGCGCGACCATTTCGCTGACGGTCTCGCGCAGGCTACCGAGCGCCGCAGTGAGCCGTTCGGCATCCGCCGAATTCCGGGCATTGAGCGCGTCGATATCATCGCGCAACTGCGCGATTCCCAACTGTTCGAGCACCCGGCTGGCAAACAACCCGCGCTGGGTGAAGACGCGGACATCGGTCAGGCCGGCGGCATTCGAAGCACTCGACAGTGCCGCAGCAATCGCCGCGCGGTCCTGCGCGAGCAGCATCTGCGCGAGAGCGCCGAGTTCGGCAGGGGCCTGACCGGACGCCGTGCCTTCCACAGTTTCGGTGCCGCTTTCGCTCACACCTTCGTCCGCATCCTCCGCGTCGTCGTCATTTGCCGTTGGAGGTTGCTCGAAATCGGGGTGGGTGAAGAAGGTATCGAAACAGGCGCCGAGCGCGGCCTTGTCGTCGCCGGATTTCGCCAGCGTCAGCAGCAGCGCATCGCGCAGGATGCCGCGATCGGAGGGACCAACCTCGGCGACCGCGCGCATCGCATCGATACTTTCGGCGGGCGAGATTCTCACCCCGGCGCCGCGCGCCGCCCGAAAGAAACGATGCAGGGTGTCACGCATCGGCTAACCGAACACGCCTTGCCGGCCGGACTTGGCGACAAAACCCGAGACCTGTGGCAGCGTAGCTTCGATGTCTCCCTCATACTTTAACAGTACGTTGAGCGTGTCCTTGACCATCTCGTGGCCGAGTTCGGATGCGCCGAGCAACACCAGCACCTTGGCCCAGTCGATGGTCTCGCTGACCGACGGTAGTTTCTTCAGGTCCAGCGTGCGGACCTGATTGACGAAGCCGACAAGCTGCTTGCGCAAGGTGGTGGACACGCCAGGCACGCGAGTCTCGACGATGCGCTCTTCGAGCTTGGGCTCGGGGAAGCCTATATGCAGATGCAGGCAGCGGCGCTTCAGCGCGTCGCCAAGATCGCGCTCGCCGTTCGAGGTTAGGATCACGGTCGGTGGTACGAGGGCTACGACAGTGCCAAGCTCGGGGATCGTGACCTGGAAGTCGGACAGGATTTCGAGCAATAGCGATTCGAATTCGGCATCGGACTTGTCGATCTCGTCGATCAGGAGCACGCAGCCCATCGGCTGTTCCAGCGCGCGTAGCAACGGGCGTGGCTCGACGAACTCCTTGGAGAAGAACACGTCGCCGAAATCGTGCAGCTGGTCGAGCGCCTTGGCGAGCGTATCGGCGCCGCCCAGCACTTCGCCGAGCTTGTCCTTCAGGATCTGGGTGTAAAGTAGCTGTTTGGCGTATTTCCACTCATACAGCGCCTTGGCCTCGTCGAGGCCCTCATAGCACTGCATGCGGATCATCTCGAGACCGCGCGACGCCGCGATCGCCTTGGCAAGCTCGGTCTTTCCGACGCCGGCCGGGCCTTCGACCAGGATCGGCTTCTCGATCTTCTCGGCAAGATAGACGGCGGTGGCGATCTGCCGGCTGGCGATATAGCCGGCGGAGGCCAGGCTGCGCTCAACGGCTTCGATCGATGCTGAACTGGTGTTCTCGGCCACGCGCTTCACTCCGGATTTCGCATACTGGAATAAGCCACCGCGCCTGCGCCCGGCTCATTCCGGCGTCCTGATTTGCTACGTGGTTCAGCCCGCGGCGTCCAGCGCCACCGGCTCATCGCTCAGTTGCGGCGACTGGGGGCCTGACAGTTGAGCGCCTTGCGGTACCCCGCGGCGCGGGCGTCGTCCTCGCTGCAGAACCAGCGATCCGGCTTCGGCTGGGTCGCATAGTTCTGGCACTGGGGAATGAGATAGACGCCGACATGTCCTGTAAACTTGGCGCGGCGGACCTGTTTCGCCCGGATATTGCAGCCTGCCGGCATCGCGAGATCGGTGGGAAACAGCGCCGCGCGCAGCTCCTTGTCCTTGTCGCTCCGGCAGGCCGAGCCGAGCAATGGGCTGTCGGCGGCCTTGCTGCGGAACTCCGCGGGCATCACGAAGCACCCGCGCCACAGCCCTTGGCGCTTGTCCTTGGCAACCGTCTCATCGGGCTTGAAGCTGGTCTTGGCGCTTACCTTGTCCGACGGTTCTATACTCACCGCATAGCCCGATTGGATCACCGCCTGATTGAGACTACCCGTCTCGCCAACGACACTACAGAGACCGGTGCGACGGTTCTTGTAGATCTTGTCCTCGCCAAGGTCCTCACAGCGAACCTCGCGCTTGCCGATCAATTTCACCAGTTGGTCCCTTGCCTCGACGCCACAGGCCCAGTTGTCGGCATGCTCGTCGACACAGGGCTGATCCACCTCCGGCGCGTCCAGGCCGGCGAGCTTGTAGGCGACATTGCCGATCTGGATGGTGTCGCCGTCCTTGACGATGGCTTCGACCGCCGAGGCCGGGTTGGCGACAAGCAGCAGGAAGAGCAGGGAAAGGATACGCATCAATCTGGTCTCGGGATCGGCACGGGAGGGCTGCGATCAGTCCTATCGCAGCAGGCGCGCTCACGAAAGAGACATCACGCGCACTGCGCCGTCACACTGCAACCAGCATCGCCACGCCGACGACAATCAGCGCGATCCCCGACAATTCGCGCGCCGAAAGGGGCTGCTTGAACGAATAGTAGGCGACAGCCTGCGCGAACAGCACCTCGACCAGTGCCAGCGTCCGCACGTTGGCGGCGGCCGTAAGCGCAAAGGCCAGGAACCAGAATTGCGAGGCTGCCGCCCCCATGAAGCCGGCCAGCATCGATGGCTTCCACAGGCCGAGGATAGCGCTCAGCACCTTGGGTGCGCGGGCCAGCAGATAGATGGTCAGGATCAAGGTCTGCACGAACAATGCCCAGACCAGCGCATAGGACGCCGCCGTGACGAAGCTGACACCGGGCACCGTGATGATGGCGCCGCGAAAACCAACGGCCGACAGTGCGAAAGCGGCAGCCGCGACCAGTCCAAGGACGGTAGGCCGGATGCTGGCGATGTTGCGCGCGGCACCGGGCCGCAGCGCCGTGACGACGACTCCGATCGTGGCAATCAGGATCGCCGTGACCTTCAGCACCGTTAGATGATCGCCGAGAAAGACAAAACCGAAAATCGCGGTCTGGATCGCCTCGGTCTTAAGATAGGCCGTGGTCACCACAAAGGAGCGATCATTCATCGCCGCCAGCATGAGCCCCGTGGCAAATATCTGGCTCAGCGCGCCGAGTAGCAGCCACGGCCAGAATTCGGCTGATGGCCACGGCACCTTGTCGCCCGTCGCCAGGATGATCACCACGAAAAAGACGATCGAAAACGGGAAGCCGAACAGGAACCTGATATTGGTCGCGCCCCAGGTGCCCAATGGTCCGGTGAGCGAGCGCTGCATGGCATTGCGCGCCACCTGCCCCAGCGAGGCGATGATCGTGAAGGGGATCCAAAGCGAGGCGACGGTGAACATGAGGCAGGACGGGTCCGCGAGCGATGGCGCGGAACCTGACTGCGTCACGCCGCAGGGTCAAGCGGCCTGCGCCCATGCCTGCGATGCGATCGCGTCGCCTCCGACGTAGCTTACCAGACGAAGCGAACGATGCCCTTGCCGGCATGGCTGCGGGTGAGGTTGGAGAACTCGCCCTCATAGGTCGCAGCGAGCGACAGCCCGCTGCCGAGCATGACCTCCGCACTCGCGCTGGTCAGTGCCGCATCGGCTGCCATCGCCGCGCCATTCACGACGAAGCTCGCGCCAGGCAGCGACTGGAACGAGGCCTGCGCGATGCGGTCACGGTTGAAATCATGCGCCCAGGCGGCGCGCCCGCGCAACGTGAGCAACGCGGCGTCGAGAGCGAAGGATTTATCGGTGCGGAAGCCAAGCTCGCTACGCGTGGCAGTAACGTTGCGTCCGGTGTAGCTGAGCGCGAAATCATTGCCGCCAGAGACAAGCGCCTCTGCATAGGCAGGCAGGTCGATATTGGTGACCTGTCCAGCTGCATACGGCGTCACGCCGACTGCGCCGAGCCATGGCAGCACGTTGCGATGGCCGGCTTCGATGCGCGCCGAGAAAGCATGCGCGGTGAAGTTCGCGCGTAGCCGGTCAGCATCAACGATGGTCACCAGCCGCTCGGTGGTGATGTTCTGCCATCCGTAGGCGAGCGCGGCTGTGATATAAGCGGGGCCTTGGTGATGGCGCATGAAGCCACCGATCTGAAACAGGTCCGAATGACCTGACCCGAGATTGTCCGACAAGCCGAAACTGGTGCCGCCGCCGGCCACGGCGAAGCCGGCAAGCGTCTGCGGCGACAGCCAGGTATCGGCACCGACGGCGATCCCGCCGATCCGGCTGCTGCTGTTATGCGAACCAACGACCGTATTGCCGTCGATCGCCTGACCACCACCGAAGCCAGCAGCCCAGACGTCCCACCGCGATTCGAAACTCGCCGTCGCAGGTGGCACTTTAGTGATCGCACCGTAGGCGTCGCGCCACGACGTCGCGGAACGATTGGCCGACGTGAACGCGTTTGAATCTGTGCCCACCGTTGCGAGGCCGCGATTGGCACCGAGGGGATCGGTCAGCACGCCCATGAACTGGGTCATAGCCTGCACGGTGTTCTGCTGTACGCCGGTCGAGAGTTCGCCCGACGACTGCGTCAGATCTTCCGGCGCCATCGCGCCGAGCGCATAGGGGATGCCGCCATGGCTGCCGAAATAGGCATTCAGCGACGAAGCGATGTTGTTCTGATTGATGTTGAGACCCGTCAGCTTCAAATCGACATTGAGATAAACGTTCTGGGCATCGTAGCTCAGCGTCGTGATGAACGAGGGCGGCTCGTCGCTGACGATATTCGGGCTGAACGTGCCCGCGAGGCCACCCGCGGCATTCAAAACGGTGTAGCGTTCGCGCACGTAGGATGCAGGATCGAAGCTGACGCGAACGCCCGCATTGTTCAGCGACGCGGTGCCTGTGACATTGGTCCGGTCCGACGCCAGACCGGATACTTCGACCATGTAGCTCGAAGCCGCGGCAAACGTCAGATTGCCTTGTACTGACAGCAGCCCGACCGAATTGCCGGGCGACAGCATGCCGCCATCCCGGATCTGTGTGGTGCTGACGATGCCGTTGCCGCCGAGCGTCGCGCCGCGTTCGACGCTCACCAGCGACGACGCGGCGATCGAGCCGTTGACGCTGAGCGTTCCCGCCTTGACGTCCGTGGCGCCAGTATAGGAGTTGATACCATCGAGCCGTGTTGTGCCTGGGCCGCTTTGCGCGAATGAACCAATGCCGGAGATCACGCCCGCCAGCGTCAGCAGACCATCACGGTTGGCGATCAGCGCGCCATTGTTGATGACATTGCCGAGGAGCGAGCCTGTCAGCCCGCCATTGCCAATCTGCAGGGTCCCATTCGTAATGACCGAGCCACCGCTATAGGTGTTGTCGCCGGTGAGGACCGTGGTGCCGATGCCGACTTGCCGGAGTTGGCCACTGCCAGAGATCGTGCCGCCGAACGTGTAGATATCGGAGCGAAAGATCTGGAGTGTCCCGTAGTTGACGACATCACCGACGATCGAGCCGACAGCACCGCCGGAGCCGAGCTGCAAAGTACCAGCAGATATCAACGTGCCGCCGCTATAGACGCTGTCGTTCTGAAGCACGGTGGTGCCAGTTCCCATCTGCACCAATGAGCCGGCGCCTGAAATCACACCATTGTAGAACAGAGTATTGGAGCTATTGACGGACAACACGCCATTGTTGCCGACATTACCCGTGAGCGTGCCAGACGTCCCGCCATTGCCGATCTGCAGCGTACCGGCATTGATCGTCATGCCGCCGCTAAAGGAGTTGGCGCCTGCCAGAACCAGCGTGCCCCAGCCGTCCTTGGTCAATGCGCCGGCGCCCGAGATACTTCCTGTAGTCGTGAATGTTGTACCGAAGAGGGTCTCGATTGTGCCGCTGCCGGAAAGCGCAATACTTCGCGCGGACGTGATATCGGCGAGCGTCAGCAGCGTGCCACCCGAGAGCGTCAGCGTGCCCGTGCCGAGATTAGCGTCCGCGAGAACTGCAACAGCGCCGCCGGAAACTGTCGTGCCGCCCGTATATGTATTCGTTCCAGACAACAGCAGCGTGCCGCTACCGGTCTTCACGAGACTGCCGCCTACACCGGTGATTGTACTTGCGATGACTGTATCGCTCGCCTGATTGAGCGTCAGTTGCGCACTGCCGAGCGCAATCTCGCCGCCGAAGCCGATCAGCGAATTCGTCGTGGTATTGTAACCGTTGAGATCGAGCTTGCCGCTATAGACGATCACGTCACTGCCATTGGGCAGTGCCCCGGAAGCGCCAAGCTGCAGCGTGCCGGCTTCAAGCATGGTGCCGCCGGTCCAGCTATTGACGCTCGACAATACCAGTGTGCCGTCGCCGGCCTTGATCAGGCTGCCTCCGCCGGACACCGTGCCGGTGAGCACCAGCGCCGTTGCGGCGTCGGTATCGATCTGGCCGATGCCAAGCAACGACACATTGCGTGCCGAATTGATATTGGCCGTCGTGTGGAGGATGCCGTTGTCGAAAGTCAGGCCCCCCGCCGCGGCGCCAAGATTTGCATTCGACGAAATCTGCAGCGTACCTCCGCTGATGGTCGTGCCGCCGGTATAGGTGCTGGTGCCAGCGAGCACGAGCGTGCCGCCACCCGTCTTGTTCACACCGCCAGCACCTACAATCGGAGCCGAAATCGTCGCTGTCTCGCCCGACAGGACACGCAGTTCACCAATGCCGTCCGAACCGTCCAGCGCGGTTGGCCGCAGTTCGCCAGTGCCTTGAACAAGGTTGTAGAGGCCACCGACGAATTGCAGCCCATAGAATTTCTGCGATCCATCCACTGCGACCGTGCCACCCGGACCATTGAAGACACCATAAATGGATCCCCACTGAGTATTGGCAACACCGCCCAAATCAAACCAGTTGTTGTTAAGCGTATTCCAGGTTCCGCTGCCACCCGCGGTACCGCTTGTCGCGTCATCCCAACGTTGAAGGATGTCGGTGCCATTGGGCGAAGCAACGAGATCGACCACATGGAACCGCGAGCTGTCGATCGAATAGGTGACGGGAAACAGTCCCGAGATCGGAGGCGTCGTGCCAGTAGTTAGTCCGGAGATTGACGAACCGCCGGTATAGCTGATCATGCGATAGTAACCGACCGCAGGATCGCCCGTACCACTAATGTTGAACGTCACGTCGTGAAGCGAAACATCGCCATTAACGAAGACACTCGCTGACGTCGTCGAGGCTGCTCCGCTCGAAAGATGACCAAGATTGAAATCAAAGGCGCTGCCAGTAAGCATCGACAGGTTGCCGTTCACCGTCAGACGGCCCGTGCCATCCGGCGCGAGGGTGCCACCATTGAGCACCGTGGTGGCACCGACGGAGCCATTGCCGGTGAGGCGTCCGCCCGCATCGACATTGACCGTGCCACCGAGTTGTCCGGTCACGCCAAGCGTTGCGCTTAAGATTTCCGTGGTGCCCGTGAAAGCCACACTGCGGCCGGACAGGATCGTGGTGCCTGACAGCGCATTGATCGCACCATTGCCGGTGATAAGATTGTTGAAGAGATAATCGCCGCTCGTATGGTTGAAATTGAGCGTGCCGCTTTGTGCGAGTTCAACCAGGCCTGTCACAACACCAGGCGCCAGAGCTGCTGCCCCGGGCTCGGATCCGATATTCAACGCACCGCTGGCACCAGAGGCGCCTACTTGAATCGTGCGCGCTTTCGCAACGCCCCCACTGCTCACCGTCAGCGCCCCGACTGAAACTGCGCCGATCTTCAGGGTCTGGACATCGAGCACAGACCCTGCACCATCGACCCTCACCGTGCCGTGCGTGACATAAGACGCATCATTGCCAATTGAAGCGGTCGCTGCAGTCACATGCATGCCATCCGCAATCAGCAAAGAACCATTGCCACGATAGCCGACAAACAGATTGGCATTGAGCCAGGATGCGCCCGTGCCCGCGACGGTGACATTCGCATCAGTGCCACCGTCATAGCCGACATAACCATTGGCTGTCGTTAACCTGGCGCCGCTGGCGAAGACCAGTGTGCCGGCATTGGCCCGCAGATCACCGTCGAAAGACGTCGATGTTCCCGCCAGCGTCCAGACGGCGTCACCATTTTTTTCCAGCGCCGAGAAGCCGCGATACTTCGTGCCGAGTGCGGAGAGATCGAAAATTCCGTCCTGAGAGCCACCCAACGCAAAGATATTCGGATTGCTCGCGTCCAAACCAACGACGACATCGCCGGTAATGTTCGAGCCGGACCATAACTCCAGCCTGTTGCCGCCGCCGGAGAACAGAATCGCCGCAGCGCGCGATCCGTCGACGTTTCGCCCACCCTCGATCGTCCCGGCCGCAACGACCGTTATGCCGGCGCTTTGCCCAAGGATGGCGACTCCCGCCGCTCCATTCGCACCGGCGTGACCGTTGCTTCCATTGCCGAGCTCCCAGCCGCCGCCGCCCGGGCCGGCTGTCCCGCCCGCTCCGGCATCGCCGCCCTGCACCAGTCCACCATTGTCGACGCGCACAGTGCCCGGGCTCACCAACACGACGCCGGTGGCGCCGGCACCGCCGTTGCCGCCATTGCCACCATTGCCGCCGGAAACGCCTTGGCCACCCGATCCACCCGCCCCGCCGGTCCCGCCGGTCCCGCCGGACACCGAGGCGCCGCTTCTAATGACGGTCATGCGCGCGCTTTCGACGACGATGCCGGCGCCGCCATTGCCACCATTGCCACCACTGCCGCCATCGCCGCCGACGCCGCCGTCGGTCGCGGTGGTGATGCAGGGCGGCTGTCCGCCCGGGCAATAGTTACCGATACTATCCGGCGCGCCCGTGCCTCCATTGCCGCCGGCGCCACCCCAACCGCCCGAACCGCCTTTGATAGCGGGCGCGAGCGTTTCCAGGGTTTGTCCGGATGCGTAGAGGCCTATTCCGCCGCCACCACCACCTCCTCCTCCTCCGCCACCGCCGCCGTAGCCGGGGGCCATGAAGGTTCCGTAATACGCCACAACACCATCGCCACCATCGGCGGCTGCGCCGCCACTGCCACCTGCACCGCCCGCAATGAACTGGTTGCCCGGAACGAACAACCCGCTGAATATCGCGCCGGTGCCGCCACCGCCGCCACCGCCGCCGCTACCGCCGTCATGGCCCATTCCGTGAAACCAGTTGCTGCCATCTCCACCCTTGAGCCGCTGGGGACGCTTCCCGGGCGATCCCGCGCCTCCCTGGATTTGGCCGCCCAGGAGTTGCGAGCCGTTGAAGCCCGGAGCTCCCCCCTGACCGCCGTCTCCCCCTCCATGGGCATGCGCACCACTGCCGCCCTTGCCGCCATTGCCGATATAAGCGTTCTTCAGCGACTCGTTCTTGGCATTCCTGCCGCCGCCGCCGCCGCCTCCGCCTCCATTGGCGGGGTCGATCACACCGCCTATTCCGCCCGCTTTCGGATTGCTGGATGCATGTGCTCCGCCATTTCCGCCGACGCCCGAAGCCTGCGCATGAACCGCTTGCGACGAGACAATCGTCGCAACCACCAGCACCGGGCCGGCAAGCGACAGCAACGGCAGCGTCATCGCTGTCGACAACATCAACCTGTTAGCACGGTGCACGCCGGTGCCGCTGCTCCTGTCCGAGCCGCTGCGGCACGCTGCGCTGACGACCAAAAATACTGGGAGCTTCACGATTCGACTCCAGCTCGCAGATCGACGCGAGTGAAGTTCCATGAGACACGCGATCGCATGACGAGTCGCAATCAAAGATCGACGAATCGACCTATGGGTTCGACGAACGCCCGGCAGGTTTTTCACGTGTTGAAACGCAGCAACACACCACGCGAAAAACACTCAACACACTAACGTCGCTAACGATTTGTTAAGTCGTGATCAGCACGCGATTGATAGCAATCGGCACCGGAATATGAGTCGCCAACGTGCTCGCATTCATCTCGCTTGGTGTAGATCAAACGCCAAGATGCGCGCGTAGCTCAGCTCGGCCGGCGCGCGACACCGGCCAGTGGTCTTCATAGTCATGCAAGCGCAATTGCCATGCCCCGCTCGACCGGCGCACGACCTCGCGCACGAACTGATGATTGACGACGGCCGTGCGATGAATGCGAACGAACCAGCCCGGCGGGATCAGGCCCAGCCACTGTGTCAGCGGCCTTGGATCGAGTACCATCGCGCCATCCACCAGCCACACCTCAGTATAGTCTTTCGACGAGCGCAGGCCGACGATTTCGGTCAATGGCGTGCCGAGAATGCCGTGCGCGCGGCGTAAGTAGATTAATGCAGGATATGCAGCCTGCGAATCTTCCCCACGAGAGGTGATCGGCGACCGGCCATAACGCGCCGCCGCGATAAGATCGGCACAACGAAACAGATCCGCGATTTCATCCGACCACTGGCGCGATGCTGCGACCGCATCGAACCCGATGCAGGCGACGAGCCTGCCGTCATGAAACACCGGCACGCTGAGTACGCTTTTGTTGTTCTGCCGGATAAACTCAGCGCGCAACGCACCGGCGCTGCGTGGCAGTGCCTCGACGTCATTGACCATCACAGCCTGCCCCAGGACCAACCGTTGATGCAGCCAGCCAATCATGGTCACCGGCACGTGCTGCAGATCCTGCACAAAGGATCCGATCCCGCCGCGACTCCACTCATGGGTGTTACGAAAGCGCAGATGGTCGGCGTCGTATTCGAACATCCATGCGCGATCTGCTTCGGCGTCCGCGCCTATGACTTGGAGTATCTCGGCAATCGCCGCATCGAGTGGCCGCGTCAGCAGCAGCATCGCCGCGTCGAACACCCAGCCCGATTGCGACGCCGCAACACGATCATCGCGGCTGACGAATTCCCAGGGCTGGACTGAATTGGATGACAACTGCAATGCTCGCGGTAGTGATCACAAGATCTACCCAACCATATTACCTTCGGCAACGTGTCAATCCCCGCAGCATGACGACGATTCCATCGCGGCGCCCGGGCATCCACATCGTGCGATGCGCCGCGATCTTGGGCAGTCTCCGGCGCCACAACCAGCATTGCAGCGTCCGCTTTTGGCGATACATTGAAGCAAAGCGCATTCGGAGACTGCCGGATCATGCTGCGATTTCTGCCTGTTGTCCTCAGCGCCCTGACTTGTTGGGTACTGAGTTGGTTCGTCACACCCGCACTCGCACAAAATGCCCCGCGCGGCAGTGAGTGTCTGGCAATGGCCACACGGCCACCACTCGCAGTTCCGGTCAGTCTGCGCCGGACTGCGGCGAAGGCCGATGAGGTCACCATCACCTATGCCGGGCACTCGACCTATTACATCGACACCCCCGGCGGCGTGACCATCGCCACCGACTATAACGGCATCTACAAGCTCGATCGCATCCCGGACGTGGTGACGATGAACCGGGCGCACAGCACCCACTACACACTGCATCCCGACCCGCGCATCAAGACTGTGCTGCACGGATGGGGTGAGACTGGACAGCCGGCGCAGATCCATGAGCGCATCGGCGACGTGCTGATCCGCAACGTCACGACGGACATCCGCCGCTACTATGGCGATGACGCGGGCGGCGAGATGGTGAAGGACGGCAATTCGATCTTCATCTTCGAGGTTGCCGGCCTGTGCATCGGCCATCTCGGCCATCTGCATCACAAACTCGACGAGAGTCACTTCGCCGCGATCGGTCGCCTCGACATCGTGATGGTGCCGATCGATGGCAGCTACACAATGTCCCTTGACGGCGTATCCGAGATCACCAAGCGGCTGCGCGCCTCAGTGGTGCTGCCAATGCATCGCTTCATGACACCACTCAGCGACTTTATGACGAAGATCGGAAAAGATTTCGAAATCGACCAGCGCAGCGCCCAGACGCTGACGATATCACTCAATGCGCTGCCCAAGGCACCGACGGTGATTATTCTCAACGGGGTTTGACGACTTGGCGAGGCAGAAGCAGATAGGAACTGAAACGCTAGACCTCTTCCGCGACCACCATATAGTTCACGTCCATATCGGACGACAGCGTCCAGCGGTCACCGAGCGGATTGTAGACCACGCCTGATTGTTCGGTGATTTCAAGCTTGTTGCGCGACAGGTGATGCGCGAGTTCGTCCGGGGTAACGAACTTGTCCCACTGATGGGTGCCGCGGGGCAGCCATCGCAGCACGTATTCGGCGGCGACGATGCCGAGCGCAAAGCTCTTCCAGTTTCGATTTAGCGTCGAGACCACCATCAGGCCACCGGGCTTCAGCATCGACGCGCAGCGATCGAGGAAAGCACCAACATCGACCACATGCTCGACGACTTCCATCGCCAGCACGATGTCGAAGCGCTCACGCACATCCATCTCCTCGACGGTAGTGCAACGATAATCGATCGACAGATGCCCTTTGTCTGCGTGCAACTTGGCCGCGGCGATGTTGGTGGCAGAGGGATCGATACCGATCACCTGTGCGCCGAGCCGCGTGAACGGCTCACAGAGTAAACCCGCTCCGCAGCCGATATCGAGCATGCGCAATCCGCTCAGGCAATTGAGACTGCGAACATTGCGATCGAACTTGCGGCAGGCGGCGTCGCGAATATAGGTCAGGCGCAGCGGGTTGATCTTGTGCAGGGGCGCCATCTTGCCGCGCGGGTCCCACCATTCCTCCGACAGCTTGGAGAATTTCGCGACTTCGCTGGCATCGACGGAAGATGCGGAAGCGTCGGAATAGCTGGATTGCATGGCCATTGTGGAGCCGTTTTCCTATCGCGCTGTGATGTGGCTGCGAAATGCGAGTGGTGACGCGATCATCTTGATGACCTCTTCATCATCACCCATGTTCTCGATGGCGATGTCACCATAATTCAAGATGCGTCCCAGAATGCTCTGATTGACGCTGACGCTCGCGACCTTGTCGATACTGATCTCGAAAGTCTTGCGCGTGATGAAGCCTTCCTTGTGCACGACCCGCAGCGTGGTGACATCCGTCTCGGTCGTCCAGCGCTGGAACCAGCCCTTCATCGACCAGTACAGCGCCGCGAAGGCCACTACGGCCGAGGATGCCAGGCAGAGCAGAACAAGGGTTTCGTTGATCGCGTAACGCGTCAGGACCAGCAAAGCCGCCGAGACAATCCAGGCCGCGATGGCCGGGGCATAGACCACCCAGTGCAAGTTGCTGGAATACAGCACCTTCTCGCCCGGCTGCAGGATATCGTCGATATAGCGCCCCATAAACCGTCCAAAATGCCCTGTCTCGGCTCGTTCTAAGGGACCAGGAACCCGGGTTGCTTGCCCCCACCCTCGCCGCTATGTATACGCGCGTTTTCGTCCGCGTGCTTAGTGCGCGGTATCTTTACCCACTGTCGTCAGGGAATGCACCACTCGTCATGGGCCGGCTCGTAATGAAATTCGGCGGTACGTCCGTCGCCAACATCGACCGCATCCGCAACGTCGCGCAGCACGTCAAACGCGAGGTCGATGCCGGTCATGAGGTCGCGGTCGTGGTGTCGGCTATGTCGGGCAAAACCAACGAACTGGTCGCCTGGTGCACCGAAGTCTCGCCGATGCACGACGCCCGGGAATACGACGCCATCGTCGCGTCCGGTGAGCTCGTGACCGCCGGCCTGCTGGCGATCGCGCTGCAGACCATCGGCATCCAGGCCCGCTCCTGGCAGGGCTGGCAGATCCCGATCAAGACGTCGGACGCCCATGCCTCGGCCCGGATCGACGAGATTGACGGCGACAAGCTCATCAAGCGCTTCAAGGAGCGCAAGGAAGTGGCCGTCATCGCCGGATTCCAGGGTATCCATGCCGAGACCGGCCGCGTCACCACGCTCGGCCGCGGCGGGTCCGATACCTCGGCAGTGGCAATTGCCGCCGCCGTCAAGGCTGACCGCTGCGACATCTATACCGACGTGGACGGCGTCTACACCACCGATCCGCGCGTCGTGCCGAAGGCACAACGCATGAACAAGGTGGCGTTCGAGGAAATGCTGGAACTGGCGTCGCAGGGCGCCAAGGTGCTGCAGGTCCGCTCCGTGGAACTCGGCATGACCCACAACATGCCGATTTTCGTGCGCTCAAGTTTCGACAAACCCGAAGACATCGACCCGCACGGCACCCCGCCGGGCACGCTGATCTGCAGCGAGGAGGAAATCATGGAAAGCCACGTCGTTACCGGAATCGCCTTTTCCAAGGACGAGGCCCAGATTTCCGTCCGGCAGATCGAGGACAAGCCGGGCGTCGCCGCCTCGATCTTCGTGCCGCTGGCCGAAGCCAACATCAATGTGGACATGATCGTCCAGAACGTCTCGGAAGATGGCAAGACCACTGACCTGACCTTCACCGTGCCGGCCTCCGACTATGCCCGGGCCAAGGAGACCATCACGGCGGCCAAGGCCAAGATCGGCTATGCCCGCATCGACAGCGCCACCGATGTCGCAAAGGTCTCGGTAATTGGATCGGGCATGCGCAGCCATGCCGGCGTCGCCGCGCAGGCCTTCGCAGCCCTTTCCGAGCGCCAGATCAATATTCGGGCAATCACCACGTCCGAGATCAAGTTCTCGGTCCTGATCGATACGGCCTATACGGAACTGGCGGTTCGCACCCTGCACACGCTGTATGGTCTGGACAAAGCGTAGAAAATTTTTCCTGAAACATCCGTTATTTTGATGTGAACGGTGTGTTTCTTGTCTGGCAGGTGTTTTGCTTGGCAAAACAAGCCTCAATTCGCTATACGGCCTGCATGGCAGCCGTTGCGGCTGAGGGCGCCGTTTCGGACAATCTGATACGGTTCTGTCGCTGCGCCTCTTGTTGCGCGGCGGTGCAAATTCTATTGTTTTCTGAGGCTTAGCGTCGGCGCACGGCTTTTGTCAGGTGTCGGCCTCGTGGGGAGGGTGTCGGCACATGCGGAGCGCGTCGGGTGGCCCCCGAGTCTTGCTGAGACGGCTCCGCGAAGTGATGGCGGAGCAGGTCAGCGCTCAGGAACGCCTCGACAAGATCGTGGTGCTGATCGCCGCCAATATGGTGGCGGAAGTTTGCTCGACATACGTGCTGCGCGTCGACAATACACTCGAGCTCTACGCCACCGAAGGCCTCAACCGCGACGCCGTCCACCAAACCGTGCTGAGCTCCCATGAGGGCCTGGTCGGTCTGGTCGCCTCCGAAGCCACACCGCTCAATCTCAACGACGCGCAGAGCCATCCGGCGTTCTCGTTCCGCCCGGAGACCGGCGAAGAGATCTATCACTCGTTCCTAGGCGTGCCGATCCTGCGCGCCGGCAATACGCTCGGCGTGCTGGTGGTGCAGAACCGCGCCAAGCGCACTTATGTCGAGGAAGAGGTCGAGGCGCTGCAGACAACGGCGATGGTGCTCGCCGAGATGATCGCCTCCGGCGAGCTATCGGCGCTGGCGCAGCCGGGCGCCGAGCCCGCTGCGCGGCATTCCCTGCACAAGACCGGCGCCATTCTCTCCGATGGCATCGCGCTCGGCCATGTGGTTCTGCATGAGCCGCGCGTCGTCATCACCAATTACATCGCCGAAGACCTGCCGAAGGAAATCAAACGGCTAGATACGGCGTTGACCAAGCTGCGCTCGGACCTCGACCGCATGCTGGAACGCGGCGACGTCGCCGATAGTGGCGAACACCGCGACGTGCTCGAAGCCTATCGCATGTTCGCCAATGACCACGGCTGGTCGCACAAGCTGCACGAAGCCGTCGCCACCGGCCTCACCGCGGAAGCCGCCGTCGAACGTGTGCAGTCGGATACCCGTGCACGCATGTTGCGCTCCACCGATCCCTATCTGCGCGACCGGTTGCACGATCTTGAAGACCTCGGCCATCGCCTGATGCGGCAGCTGGTCGGCCAGGATCACGCGCCTTCGCGCGAGCAGATGCCGGACAATGCGATCCTGATCGCACGCGCGATGGGCCCGGCCGCCCTCCTCGACTACGATCGCAAGAAGCTGCGTGGCTTGGTGCTGGAGGAAGGTACGGCCAATTCGCACGTCTCGATCGTGGCACGCGCGCTCGGCATTCCCGCCATCGGCGAAGTCGCCAACGCGCCGGGCATTGCCGATCCCGGCGACGCCGTCATCGTCGATGGCACCTCGGGCTCGATCTATATTCGGCCCTCCGCCGAGATCGAATCCGCTTATGCCGAACGCGTGCGGTTCCGCGCGCGGCGACAGGCGCAGTATTCAGCGTTGCGTGATCGGCCCTGCGTCACCAAGGACGGCCAGAAGGTCGACCTCCTGATCAATGCCGGCCTGATCATCGACCTGCCGCATATCGACGACACCGGCTCGGCGGGCATCGGCCTGTTCCGTACCGAACTGCAATTCATGGTCGGCGAAAGCCTGCCGCGCTCCAGCGATCAGCTGGCGCTCTATCGCGCCGTGCTCGATGCCGCCGGCCCGAAACCGGTGACATTCCGCACCCTCGATATCGGCGGCGACAAAGCGCTGCCATACATGGAGACCATCGTCGAGGAAAACCCGGCGCTCGGCTGGCGCGCGATCCGTCTTGGCCTCGATCGACCCGGCTTGCTGCGCGGCCAGATCCGCGCATTGCTGCGCGCCGGCGGCGGGCGGGCGCTGCGCATCATGTTCCCAATGATTTCGGAAGTGGCCGAATTCGATCAGGCCAAGGCGATCATCGAACGCGAGCTGACTTATTTGCGCCAGCATGGTCATGCCCTGCCGGAGCGAATCGATGTTGGCACCATGATCGAGGTGCCTGCGCTGGTCTATCAGCTCGACGAACTCCTGAAGAAGGTCGACTTCGTCTCGGTCGGCTCCAACGACCTGTTCCAGTTCCTGTTCGCTGTCGACCGCGGCAATGCCAAGGTGTCGGAACGCTTCGATACGCTGTCGGCGCCGATCCTGCGCGTACTGCGTGAGATCGTGCAAAAGGGCGACGCCGCCAAACGTCACGTCTCGCTGTGCGGCGAGATGGCCTCACAGCCGATCGGCGCGCTGGCGCTGATTGGCATGGGCTATCGCTCGCTGTCGCTGTCGGCCACCGCACACGGTCCCGTGAAGGCAATGATTCTCGACCTCAATGCCAAAAAGGCCGAGGCGCTGATGACACAACTGCTCGACGCCCCCTCGGGCAGCGTTTCGATCCGGCAGAAGCTCACCGAATTCGCCGAAGCCGAAGGGCTGTCGTTGTAGCGAGGCTCTTGCCCGCACGACGTACCTTTCCCTTTCTGCGATCTCCGAGACGTCCCCATGTCCATGCTGCCCGAAACCAAACTCGATGTTCTCCTCGCCCATCATGCCTCGCTCGAGGCACAACTGATGGGTCAGGTCAGCGCCGAGAATTATGTGAAGATGACGCGCGAGCTGTCCGAGCTCAATCCGCTGATCGACGCGGTCAAGACCTATCGCGGTGCGCTTGCAGAGATCAAAGATATCGATGCGATGATCGCCGACACTTCGACCGATGCGGAGATGCGCGAGATGGCGCAGGCCGAGCGCCCGGCGCTGGAAGAACGCATCGAGGCGCTGGCGCAGGAAATCCGCGTGGCGCTATTGCCGAAGGATGCGATGGACGAGCGCAACGTGGTGCTGGAAATCCGTGCCGGCACCGGCGGTGACGAGGCTTCACTCTTCGCCGGCGACCTGTACCGGATGTATGAGCGTTTTGCGGCGCTGGCCGGCTGGAAGGTCGAGGTGATTTCGGCGTCCGAAGGCACCATGGGTGGTTACAAGGAAATCATCGCCGAGGTGAAAGGCCGCGGCGCCTTCGCCAAGCTGAAATTCGAATCCGGCGTGCATCGCGTCCAACGTGTGCCTGATACTGAAACACAGGGACGTATCCACACCTCCGCAGCAACGGTGGCGGTGCTGCCGGAAGTCGAGGAAGTCGATGTCGACATCAAGCAGGACGACCTGCGCATCGACACCATGCGCGCCCAGGGCGCGGGCGGCCAGCACGTCAACAAGACCGAATCGGCGATCCGCATCACGCATATCCCGACCGGCATCGTGGTGATGATGCAGGACAGCCGCTCGCAGCATAAGAACCGCGCCTCGGCGATGAACATCCTACGCTCGCGCATCTATGACGCCGAGCAGCAGCGTATCGATTCCGCCCGCTCGGCTGAGCGCAAGGAGAAGGTCGGCTCCGGCGACCGCTCGGAGCGCATCCGCACCTATAACTTCCCACAGGGCCGCGTCACCGACCACCGCATCAACCTCACGCTCTACAAGCTGCCGCAGGTGATCGCCGGCGAAGCGCTGGGCGAACTGGTCGATGCGCTGACGACAGAGCATCAGGCTGCACAGCTCGCTGCCCAAGGCGACGCGGCGTGAGCGCCGGCGACATGTTCGCCGGACAGAGCGTCGAGAACGCACGACGCTCATTGACCAATCTGCTCCGCACCCAAGGCATCGATTCCGCGGAACTCGACGTGCGCTTGCTGACTGGCGCCGCGCTCGGACTCGATCTGACCGGGCTGATCTCGGCTGCAAAGCGCATCCTGACGTCCAATGAAGCGGCCCAACTTGCCCGCTTCGCACAGCGCCGCATCGATGGCGAACCCGTCGCCCGCATCCTTGGCATGAAAGAATTCTGGGGCCTGCCGCTGCAGCTATCGCCCGATACGCTGGTGCCCCGCCCCGATACCGAAACCCTCGTCGAGGCAGCGCTCGAATTTCTCGATGCGACAGGTCCGCGCGACCGTCCGCTTCTGATCGCCGATCTCGGCACTGGCTCCGGCGCGATCCTGCTGGCGCTGCTGTCGGAGTTAACCAATGCCACCGGAATCGCAACTGATATCAACTTCGACGCCCTGCGGACGGCTCGCTCCAACGCTGCGCAGCTCGGCTTGATCGAGCGCACCCATTTCGTTGTCTGCGACTATGCCTCGGCCCTGGCCGGTGGCTTCGACCTGATCGTCTCCAATCCGCCCTACATTCCCTCGGCCGACATCGCCAACCTCGACATCGAGGTGCGCGACCACGACCCGCTCCGCGCCCTGGATGGTGGAAAAGACGGACTAGATGCCTATCAGATAATCGCCCCCGAAGCCGCGCGGTTGCTGGCGCCCGGCGGCCTCCTGGTGGTCGAGGTGGGCCACGACCAGAGCGACGATGTCGCCGGTCTGATGGTGGCATCCGGGCTAACCCTGCCAGCCCCCCCAAAAGCTGATCTGGGAGGCATCCGGAGGGCGGTATCGGGGCAAAAAAAGCCCTGATAAAGCCTTCTTACGACAGAAAAAACCGCTTGGAATATCCCCGGGGAGCGACTACCTTCTTGGTACAACATCGGTTCAGGGTTGGCTCGCCCCGTAGATCTACGGCTGGAAGCCAGAATTCTCGCTAGAGAGCCCGTCCGGGTGAAAGGTTCCAACAGGCAGGTTTGGTTGAGCGCGATGGCTGAAAGAGCTGCGCTGCTCGCGACCGCAAAGCGAACGAAAGCCTGATATTGCGCTTTAAACTTCACGCACAGAAGCCTGACCTTGTTTCGGCAGGTGAGTGATTTGGTCCGGCTGGCACGGTCAGCGGGCGGTTGGGGAACGCGTCTTTGTTGAACGCGAATGACGGCAAGATCGATGCAGCAAAGATCTGCACGACGATTCGGACGCTTGACGCGTCCGCATCCCGCAATGTGCTGCGGCAATCATCTCTTTGAAACATAGCTCTGTGACACTCTGGATCGATAACTGAAGGCGACACATGCGAAACGGTCAGAACAACAACAAGCGGATGCGGAATAACAACAACAACCGCAACAATAATAATAGCAACAACAACAATCGGCGCGGCCAGAACCCGATGACTCGGGTTTTCGAATCGAATGGCCCCGACATCAAGATCCGCGGTACCGCCTCCCACGTCGCAGAGAAATACGTCCAGCTCGCCCGCGATGCGCGCAGCTCCGGTGATCCCGTTGCTGCCGAGAACTACTATCAGCACGCCGAGCACTATTTCCGCCTGATCGCCGCCGCACAGGAGCAGTTCCGACAGAATCAGCCGCAACCGCGCACCGAAAACGAGATGCCGCCTGAGGACAACGATGACGAGAGCGAGAGCTACTCGAACTTCGGCGCCGAGCCTGGTTTCGTGCCAGTACAACAGCAGCCCTTTGCGCAGCGCGAGCAGCCTCCGCAGCGTGAGGGTGGTCAGCCCTATCAGCAGCGCGGCGAACAGCCCTATCAGCCCCGCGAGAACAATAATCGCGAACACCGTCAGCAGAATCAGCCGCAGGGCCAGCCGCAATATCAGCCGCAACCGCAGCCGATGATGCCGGTCGGCGATGGTGTCGATCGTCTGCCTTCTTTCATCACGGGTGGTGCGCAGCCTCAGCCGGGTACTGCTCCAGGCGGCTTCGAACAGAATGCTGGTGGAGAGCGCTTCCCGCCGCGTCGCCGCCGCCGTCCGCACGGTCCTCGTCCCGACGTTGCTGCAGCTGGCGCGCCAGCAGAAGCACCGAGCGACGATTTCAATCCGGGCAACTCATAAGCCCAGCCGCTCTCCGGCGAGAGCGCACATCACGAGGCGTAGATTGGCCGTGGCTCAAAAAGCCGCGGCCAATTCTTTTGCGCCTGGCAAATTGCTGTTGCTATCCATCCGCGCATTGGTGACTGCGAGCAGCTTGGCTACGGTATTGTGGCGAATCGCCACCGGATTGCGCTCATAGCCGCCACGCTGGAAGAAGTTCGCCGTCGGCACCTGTTCACGCATCGCCAGCGGCATGGTCACCATATCGAAGCCGTTGCCGTCGCCCGTGAGATTCATCATCTCGAGCTCGGCTGCGCTGAGCGGACGATCGAAGCCACGGGTGCGCGCAAAAATCACAGAGGTCAGTAGTTTGTGGACCTGCAATTGTGGACCGATATCCATGTCCAGCACCAGCGCATGCATGGCCCAGCCCTGTGGGGTTGTGCCCAGCTTCTCGAGCGCGCTCCAGTTTTGCGGAACAGTGCGCACAGTCGCCTGCATGCGCTTGAAGACCGCAATCTTGTGATCCATCGCCTTGCGCTGCGGGCCCGAGAGTGTCGATGCCTTCTCGGTCAGAACTTTCAAAATCTGAGACCCCTGTTCGGCAACGAGCGTCGTCGTATTGGCTGTGAGCAGCTGATTGTAGCCGATAGCGGTGGAGATCGCGCGCGACCCTGGACGTGACGGGTTCAGGCCCGACTGCATGTCATGGCCGCCATTGCCACCAGTCTCGAAGGAATAGACGCGCACAGCAATGTCGCGTGTCAGGCCGGCCTGCAGGGCGGCACGAGCATAAGCGCGCTTGAACTCCATCTCATTGGCAGGCCGCTGCGGCACGAACTGGAATTGCTCCCTCGCCGCCGCGAGGAAATCCGCCACCACCGGAAGGTCCTTGCGCACGCGCGGACCACTATCCTCGGGCTCCGGATTCACCGGACGTTTTGGTCCTTCATAAAGCGGCGCCTGTTCCAGCACGTAGTCATTAAGCGTGATCTGCTGGCGGTCGCGGCGCTTGGCATTACGGATCTTCCGCTTTTCGGAGATCGCATCCCAATAGGCACTGGCCTCCTGGTCGAAAGCCGCGCGCGCTTCCTGATATTCTGCGAGCTTGCGTCGGTATTCAGCGATGGCTTGCGGCGAAGCACCCTGCGCCATCGCATTGGCAAAACCTGCTGGTAATTGGGCAGAATCCAGCGCATACGCGACCGGCATGAACAAAAATGCCGCGAGCGGGACAGTGGCAGTAAAGGCGCGAATCAAACGAGACATGGGACCTGTCGAGATGGCTGCCGGCATAGCCGGCAATGCGGAGGAATGAGGCGGGACGCCGCCCCGCGCCCGTCCCAGGCGGGTCGAACATACCCGCTTAAAATGACGTTGGATGAGTTTGGTGAACAATGTCTTTCCAAGGCCTGTCGCTGCCTGTGCTGACAAGTCGCGCCGGGGGTAGAATCACTTCCAGGCGAAGACCGGCTGCTCCAGCTCGGCCACACGGGTGATGCGCCCCGCAAGAACTTCGCTGAACTGATAGATCAGCGCGGCGGTCGGTGCGTGAATAAAGTGGCCAAAATGACTGTAGCGGATCAGGCGCCGGTCGCTCTCGGGAATGGCAATGAAATCGAACGCCTGCGGCCGCGCGAGCTCCGACAGCGCTATGCGATGAACCGAGGCGACTTCATCGGGGTTCGGCATCAATTGAACGCTGTCTTGCGCCCACATGACGACTGGCGTGATCAGATAGCCGGAGCGGGTCGGATAATCGTCGAGGACACCGATGACATCGTCCCGCGTGAGCTGCAGACCGAGCTCCTCATGCAACTCGCGGATTGCCGCCTGCACGGGTGTCTCGCCGGGATCGCAGCGACCGCCAGGAGGCGCCCATTGATTACTGTGAGCGCGCAGACCGGACGCGCGTAACGTCAGCAACAGCGACGTCTCCAATTCGGGCGCCGCCTCAGCCATCACGAGGGCCACCGCCGCGCGCTTCAGCCCCGAGGCGTACCGGCCCTCGTCGGTCCGCGTGAATGCGGCGACGCGTGTCTCGATTAGTTCTCGGGTGGCGGCATTGAACGGCAGGATCATCCACGATTGATAGCACAATCACGGATGATCCGACAAAGCCGCAAGAATTCAGTGCATTAGGCCAGTTCGGATGCCGCGCGCTGCATGTTGTCCGACATATCACTGGTCACAGTGCTCTGCTCTTCGACGGCGGCGGCCGTCGAAGTCACGAACTCGTTGACATGTTCGATCGCCTGCTTGATCGAGACCAGCGCGCCAACCACGTCACCGGAGATGCCGTTCAGGGCCTCGATTTCACTGCTGATCTTGTCGGTCGCCTGCTTGGCTTGGTTGGCCAAATTCTTGACCTCCGCCGCCACCACCGCAAAGCCCCGCCCCGCCTCACCAGCGCGAGCCGATTCGATCGTCGCGTTGAGAGCAAGCAGGTTGATCTGGCCGGTAATGTCGCCGATGAGCCCCACGATGCCACCCATCGCATGAGCCGCCGAGGTAAGCCGCTGCGCCTGGATGTCCGCCGTCTCCACCTGTTGCACCGCGGACTCTGCCGTCTGCCGGGACTTCACCATCGTCTCGGAGATTTCGCGGATCGATGCATTCATCTCTTCGCTGCCGGCTGCGACCGACTCGATCAAAGAACGAGCGCGCTCCGCTTTCAGGCGAGCCATGGCCTGCGCCGTAATATCGGCAGCGTATTTGACCACTTTGAACGGCTTGCCGTTGAGATCGAAAATCGGATTGTAGGATGCCTGAATCCAGATCTCCCGCCCCCCCTTCCCGATACGCCTGTATTCCGCGGCCTGATAGGTCCCGCGATTGAGGCTCGCCCAGAATTCCACATAGGCCGCGCCAGATCGCTCTACCGGATCAACGAACATGCTGTGATGTCGGTCGCGGATTTCGTCGATCGTGTAGCCGACCGCATCAAGAAAATTCTGGTTTGCCGTCAGGATGGTGCCATCCATGCGAAACTCGATGACCGCCTGCGACTTGCGAATAGCCGCCATCTGGCCGTTGCTATCAGCGGCAAGCAGCTTTTGCTGGGTCACGTCGGTCGCGAATTTCACGACCTTGAACGGCTTGCCGGCATCATTGAGAATCGGATTATAGGTCGCGAGAATCCAGATTTCCTTGCCACCCTTTCCGACACGCTTGTATTCGGCCGCCTGATACTCACCCCGGCCGAGTCGCGCCCAGAAGTCACGGTAGGCTGCGCCATCGCGTTCACCGGTTTCCACGAACATGCTGTGATGCCGCCCCTGTATTTCAGACAGCGCGTAACCAACCGTGTTCAGGAAGTTCTCGTTGGCGACAATGATGGAGCCATCAAGATTGAATTCGATAACCGCCTGTGCGCGACTGATCGCGGCTACTTTTCCGGAAGCCTCAAGGCTTTCCAGTTTCTGCGCCGTGATATCTGTGGCGAATTTGATGACTTTGAACGGCTTTCCGCTCTTGTCCATGACCGGATTATAGGAGGCTTCGATCCAGATCTCCCTGCCGCCTTTGGCGACCCGCTTGAACTGCCCAACCTGAAATTCACCCCTGTTAAGGTTACCCCAGAACTCCCGATAAGCGGCACTCTCGCGTACGGCAGGCTCCACAAACATGCCGTGGTGCTTACCCTTGATCTCATCGAGAGCATAGCCGAGCGCCTTGAGAAAATTTTCATTCGCCTTGATGATCGTGCCATCGAGATTGAATTCTATGATGGCCTGAGAGCGACTGATGGCGGTCGCTTGCGCCAATGCATTCTGCAAATCGGTCTTGCTCTGTCGGTTAAACATCTGTCGCTCCGTGGCCAAAACGGCCGTTGTCGTAAAATAGTCGGCGATACGACGTCGCGCGGCACTGCGCGTCGTTTCCTCAAATCAAATAAACTGGAAGGTTCGAGCAGCTGACCTAGTCGACCAGCTGCTGATTCTGTGATCCCACGCGCCCCCAATAGGCCGCGACCTTTTCAGCCAGCTGGTTGTGGTTGTCATGCAGCTTGGCATTGCTGCTCGCAGCAGGCTGATCGGCGGTACCGGCCGTCAAGCTGCGTGCAGCAATCTGCTGAAAATATTCGAGCACAGCGATACGCAGGTTGGACGACAGATTTGGCGTTTCGCGCTTGCGCTCGATCTTCTCGATATAGTGTTCGATGGTGGTATTCTCCATGCGAACGATCGCTTGCAGGCTGGCCCAGAAGCTGTCTTCCAGGCTGACGCTGGTGCGCTTCTTCGAGACGACAACCGAGCGCTTGCGGTTAACGTTGGGGCGGTTCATTGCGGCTTCGTATCCCATTTTATCAGTCCTCTTCTGTTAAAGATGGCATTGAAATTCACGCGTTACTGATTCAGTTCACCAACACTGCGCCGTCACAGCGAATGCCGGATACCCACACATCGGCCTGTCCAATTCCGACGCCGAGACTTGCCAGCGTTGCCGCCAGCAATTGATCGATTGAACTGGTTGCCGCGCTGATGATGCTGGTGACGAGTCCGCCGAGACCCGGGATCGCCAAACCCAATCCAAGAACACTGATGCTGAGGTCACCAAGCAGACTGCCCGTCAGGGACGACGTAAAGTTCGTCGTGTTCACGGTCTTCTTCGTCTGCGACGTGATATCCGAATAGCTGAAGTTGACGCTGACCGGCGTGGTGTTGCCCATGCCCGCATGGGCCTTTGCCGTCACGATTGGAATGCCCAGGAGATTCACAAGCGGCGCCGGCCCTGGATTCGGCTTGGTCGTAACATTGTTGAGATCGGCTACAGTGACGTTACCTATCCATGCATCGACAATGCCCGGCGTGACGCCAAGCGTGACGCTCGATGTATTGACGTTGGGATAGCCGCAATTGACCTTATTCAGCGTCGCTGTACCCGACGCAACCTCCACATAAACCGGCAGATTGACCAATGACGCCGAACCACTTCCGATCAACTGGATGGATAGCAGAACCCGTGTCTGAGCTGTATGAACACTGACGCCCTGCGTACCCACGGCAATCCAGCCGGATCCTTGTGGCCGTGCGCCAATGGTCGCCGTAAGTGACGCACTGGCAATACCCGGCAGACCTAAATTGACGGATGCGGCGATCTGGTTGGTGCCGTTAGCGATTCCAGCCGTTGCCTGTAGCAAGTCATAGAGCGAGACGCTCACACCGTCTTTTGGTTTGACGCCCACGATCAGGTTCGCGTAAGGGCCCGCATCAATCAATGTACCAGGCGCAATCTTGGTCATCACAGATGCCGAAGCCTGCGATATCGTCGAGAGCGCGGTAGTCGCCGTCCCGCTGCCATTGGCAGCCTGTTGCGCACTCAACGCCGCGGACAGAATATCTCCGATCTTGATGTTCGATTTCAGCAACGTGTCATAGGTCACGCCGGTCAGACCGACACGCGTCGCCAGCGCCGAGAGGAAGGTGAAAGCATCGATACGCGCGCCAAGAAGCGCATTGTAGTCCATGACTGACAGCGACAGGGTCGTGCCCAGCATCGATCCAAGAACGCTATTCAACAAGCCGCCATTTAACGACGCCAGCCGCGAGCCGATCGAGAATGACGCTATGGCCGTCGTTGTTGCGGTCGCCGTCGTCTTGATGGTGAAATTGTTGCTGCCGGTAAAGAAATGGCTGAAGTAAAGCGGCGTCGCCGTCTGAAGACTGACCCTCGCCGCATTGGCTGTTCCAGTCGCTGGCGTGACAAAGCGGCTTTGCGCAGCGACGGCCGAATTGGCTGTGTAAGTTCCGAGTTCTACACCGACGAGGGAACTGGCCGGATAGTTATTGCTGGTGACTGCCGCCTGTGCGGCGTTCACCGCATTGTTCAGGTTGCTTGCGGCAACGATCGCGGCAAGATCTGCAGCGGCCTGTGTCTTGCGACGGTCGGCAGCAATGGTCCCGATATCGACACCCAGTGCAGCACAACAAATGGCCAGGATCATGCCGCCCGCAGACATGATGGCAATATTTCCGCGCTGGTCGGTGCGAAACTTCTTGAGAAGCGCGCGCATCGGCTCCATCGCTCAAAACCCTCCGTAGGGAATGGCGGCAGATCGCGTGACTTGCGATGGAGGCATCGGCACGAAAGGAAGCGAATAGATGAACATGGTCGATGCGTCGTAGTTGACCGTGACCACGAAGACGTTTGCATTCGACGACGATGTCGCCGCATTGACGCTCAGCTTCGACGCATTGATCAGCGGATAAGTCGCTGCGTTCGACGTGACATAGGTCGACGCGATCGAGCCGCGTTCGGTCTCGGTCAGTCCGGCGACAGAGGAACGTGCTGCTTCGGCGGCGAGCTGCTGAACACCGTGAACAACTGCAAGATATGATCCGAAGACGACGATGCCGAAAATGATCGACAGAAAGACGGGAAGCAGCATCGCGAATTCGACTGCGGAAGCACCGCGTCGACACGACAGGAGTTTTCTCATGCTGGCGTCGAATCTCAACATGCACTGAGATTCGCAAAAGCGCGTGAAAACTACCTATACAACTTCTGTTACCACCTGGTGGTATCGATCATCTCCAATGCCCGGATAGTGTTGAATGACGGCATTGGATTTGATGAGGGGATCATGTTTTCTGATACGCGCGCCGATGAGAGAATTATATACCGAAGAATTTAACGTACAGTTCCTCGATTAGAATGCTGTGTTTCTTGCGAATGCCCTCGCGCGCGCATAGCACGAGTTTGGGTATCGCCAGCTTTGGAAGATAATACTCATTGGCCGCCAAGAGCGGCGCAGGGATCAGAGCCGTTGGTAGCAGGGTCAAACCGACCCCTGCCTTCGCAGCTTCGATCCGTGCATGATAGTCCGGGCTGGAGAATGCGATGCGATAGATCATACCCTTGCGCTCAAGCGCCTGAATCATGACGTCATGCGCGATCTGCCCCGGCCAAGTCAGCAACGGAATGGGCGCGCCAGGACTTAACGTGAAATCCCTAGATCGGACCCAGGTCAATTCATCGTCGCGTTGCGCGACGATATCGACGGCTGCATCCACGAGCATATTGGAGATACTGAGGAACACGCCGACATCGACGTAGCCGTCGAGCATGCTTTTTGCGATCTCAGCCGAATTATCTGCATAGATGCAGACATTGCTCATCGCCGCCTTGCTCATCCCTTCCATTGCGCGTTGCGAATAGAAGTTGGCCAAGCCTAGCCGAATAGTTTGATCGTCGGGCGAAGCGCCACGCAGCAAGAGCAACTGGTCGTTCGCCTCCAGAATCTTCCTGGCCTGGATCAGAACGAGCTTTCCGAGCTCTGTCGTCGATGAGCCATTGGCAGACTTCTGGAAGATACTGCCGCCGACCGCGTGCTCAATGCGCTTGATCTGCGAGCTGATGGCAGGCTGGCTCAGGCCGAGCAGCTTGGCGGCCTTGGTGATGCTCCCGGCTTCGGAAATACCAACAACCGATCGCATGATTTCGGTTGGGATGCTCGAATGCTGGTACCGCCGATGCATAATACGTTGTCCTTTGAGATCGACGTCTTCTCCACGCAACGGAATTGCCCGCTTCGAGACGTCACACCAAAGTCACCGGCCATCTACACCAACCTGACCGAAGCGTTTCTTAGGATCGTTGAAATTGTAGACGCCGCGATACACACCTTCCTGCAAGTTGTATCGGTGTCCTTTTACACATGCCAAGTACTTTCACGCGGAGGCATGTGTGATTTCTGCCATTCGCTGTCCCAAAGAGGGCACGCGGGTAGAACGCTACCGTGGTTGCGCGTATTTTATAAAGCTGCGAGATGCAGAGCATCCAGAACAGCGCTTCACAGGCTGGAACTCAGCAAACGCGATTCGCGGAACAGCTGATGGCTATTCTCAACCTAAGGTGATAAATTTCTTTAAAGCCTGATGGAGCGCGAGCGATATCCCGATGCCGGTGACGCCGCCTGCAAGTTTGACCAGCGCATCCCGCGCCTCGCCGTGCCGGTCAGGCGTCAGATGTTGCAGCACCTCAAGCCCGACTGCCGCCCCGCCAACGAGCGTCAGGAAAAGCCAGAGATGGCGGGGATAAGCGAGACCGAACAAAAGGCCCACAAGTGCGAATGCGCCGAAGCGCTCAAGACTGACATCGCCAAAATGCGGCCGCAGCCCGATCGGTGACAGAGTCGCAAAAGCAATCAATGCAAGTGTAGTCCACGCGACAACAATGACGGTTTTCCGATACATCCAGCAGTCATATCCCATGCAACCGCAGGAGCGGCAATTTCTCACCTCTGACGGTTAATCCAACACGTAGAGAACTACCACCGGCATTCCGACGCACTCCCCGACAAAAAAAACTCTCAACGGGCGCCGCGGAGTTGCCAGGTGTCGAAACTGTCGGGTTTGATCTCGAAACGATCTTGCATCCGTGCATACATGGTTCCCGCGATGCGTGCGACTGGAAGATAGTGGTCATAGTCCGTACGCAAGGTCACGGGGTCGACAACACCATCGCGAACCTGAATGCCCAGGACCTCTCCGACCAGTAAGTCGCGCTCTGCGCCAAAGTTCATCATCGTCACTTTTCGGCATTCCAGTGCCGCAGGCGTCTTCGCCAAATGCGGCACTGGCACATTGATGCCAGCCGTCATTGGAAGCTGCAGAGCGTCAAGCTCGCCGATGTCGGATGGAAAGCTGATCGAACAATCGACCATATCGTTGGCGAGGGCCTCATCCACCATGTTGATAACAAACAACCCATTGGCGCGCACATTACGGGTCGTGTCCTTGACCGACAGGTCGGGCCTGGCCTGCAGGCCGACCACCACCAACGGCGGCTTTTCGGAGAACACATTGAAGAACGAGAACGGCGCTGCATTGACCACGCCGGTATCTGAGATGGTGGTAATCAACGCAATCGGACGCGGCACCACCAGACCGCACAACAACTTGTAACGCTCGGGACCACTGAGCTTCGCAAAGTCAAAATGAACCATCGCCAATCTTGCCTCATCAGTTGCACCTTGCCGCAACGAGGCAGGAGCTTATCCGATCTTGAACAGCCGGCTCGCATTGCCGAACAGGACTTTCCGACGATCAGTGTCCGATAGCTTGGCCTTGTTGACCAGCCCCACCGGATCGGGGTCCCCCATGTCGAACGGGTAGTCCGAGCCCATCATGACCCGATCGACGCCCACCGTCTTGACGAGATTTTCGATCAGCTCCGCAGAGAACACGCAGGTGTCAAACCAGAGCCGCTTAAGATAGGTCGACGGCGCATCTGCCGTAAGCCGGCGTACTTCCGGACGCACCTTCCAGGCGTGATCCAGTCGGGCTGCGTAAAATGGGTAGAAACCACCGCCATGAGCGATAACCACGTCGAGATCCGGATGCCGGTCTAAAATGCCCCCCATGATGAAGTGGGCGATCGCAATGGTCTCCTCAATGGGCTGGCCGACGCTGTTGACCATGAAGAAATCGCTGAGCCGCTGGCCATGAGAGAAGCCCAGGGGATGCACGAACAGCGGTATGCGCAGATTGGCAAGCCGCGCATAGAGTGGATCGAAGGCGGCATGAGACAGTTCGAGGTTTTCGACGCGGGTATCGATCTGGAAGCCACGCAGGCCGAGTTGCTCGACTGCATGAACCGCCTCCTCCACCGCGCGCGCGGGGAACCGCATCGGCAACGTGCCCATCCCGGCGAAATGTGCAGGATCCTGCGTCACGAGCGCGGCAATGTCTTCGTTCTGCACGCGCGACAGCGCACATTGCAAATCTTCGTCCGCCCAGTAGTTCTGTTGCGCCGGTGCCGGCGCGATCACCTGAAAATCGACGCTCATCTTCTCCATCATCTCGCGGCGCTTGGCGATGTCGAGCATCAGGTCCGGGAGCAGCTTGCCCTGTTCTGCATCAGTTTCGCGGCTCGCCGGCGACATGTCGCGCCGATAGGGATTGTCCATCGGATCGTAATGTCCGGCCACCAGCGGCTCGACGCGCTTGCTGAGAGCATGGGTATGCATGTCAATGATGGGCATTCGAATCTCTTCTCAGTTCAGTTCGGCACCGGCGGGGACTCGCTGATGCCAGTCGGTCGCGCCCTGATAGGCGTGAGCGGCACGCAGGATATCGGCCTCCGCATAGGGGCGGCCAACCAGCTGGAACGCGATGGGCAGACCTGCCGCATCGAAGCCGCACGGCACTGAGGCTCCGGGTAGACCGAGATAGTTGATGCCGCGGGTGCAATGGGTAAGCTGGCCGATCACGGCAGCGACGTCGGCAGGATCGCCTTCGGTGGTCGCCGCGATGGTCGGCACCGGAATCGAGATCGCCGGCAGCAGCGCGAGATCGGCGGATCCGATGCAGGATGCGATCCATTGCTGGGTGATCTGCGCACGCAGCGACAGCGCTTCCACATAACGTGTCGCCGGATAGAACAGGCCGGGCTCGATACGCGAGCGTACCTGATCGGCATAATCCTGCGGCCGCTCGATCAGCCAGCGGCGATGGATCGTCGCGGCCTCGACGCTCATGACGACCTGCATCAGCGCGTTGATCAAGGCCATGTCCGGCGGCGAGGTCTCGACGATGGTGACGCCGAGCAACCGCAACGTCTTCACGGCTTCGTCCAGCGCAGTCGCCACATCCGGATGCACGAGCTCGCGGTAGTACCCACCGGGAATTGCAATGCGCATCCCGGTCACACCCGTATCGAGCATCGCTTCATAGTCGCGATCCGCGATTACCGACAGCAGTCGCGCGGCATCCCGCGCGGTACGGGCCAGAGGTCCCGTGCAATCCAGTGAGGCAGATAGCGGCATCACACCATCAGTCGGAACCAGTCCCCAGGTCGGCTTCAACCCGATCAGGCCGCACATCGCGCCGGGGTGGCGTAATGAACCGCCAGTATCAGTCCCGAGCGAGCCGGTCACGAGGCGCGCGGCGACGGCGACGCCGGAACCGGAGGACGAGCCGCCTGGCACATGTGCCGGGTTCCACGGGTTGCGTGCATGCCCCAGCGATTCGTTATAGCCCGTCGGACTCATGGCGAATTCAGCGAGCTGCAGCCGCCCAAGATCGAGCGCGCCGGCGGCATCGAGCCGAGCGATCACCGTGGCTGTCACGTCGGCGCGAAAGTCCGCTCTGATTTTTGAGCCGCCACCGGACAGATCACCGGCGCGATAGAAGAGGTCTTTATGTGCAAGGGGCACGCCATGCAGTACTGGCAATGCCGCTCCCGATGCGCGCAACTTGTCGGCGGCTTCGGCCGCGTCCAGCGCCCGTTCGTCGTCAAGCCGCACCACGGCATTCAGTTTGCGGCCAATCAGATCGAGCCGTTCCAGCGCCACCGTTGTCGCCTTCACGGACGTAACTTCGCCTTTAGCGACGGCATCCGCGAGGGCGCAGAGATCAAGGGCTGCAATCGCGCTCTGCATCAGCGCTTGTCCATGCCAGCGAGCCACGCCTGATAGGCGTAGGGCGTCGAATCGAACGCCATGCCATGTACAGCCGCAGTCGCGACGCGCGTGTTATTTTCCACGACCAGCCCCGTCATGCGCGGTGTGCGTTCAGCGGCGCCGGGCGCCTTGTTCAATTCGGCGGCGACTTGACGCAACAGGTCTTCGCTCATGATCACCTCAATGCACGCCGAGGCGCTGGAACAGCACATCAGTCTGCTCATTCATTTCCTGCGACGTGCCATGATGCACGATCTGTCCGGTCTCCATGATGTAGACGCGATCGGCGACGGCCAGCGCGCTATAGAGATTCTGCTCGACCAGCAGGATCGACAGCCCTTCCTTCTTGAGATCGAGAATGATGCTCTCGAGATGCTGCACCATCACCGGCGCGAGGCCTTCGGACGGCTCGTCCATCAGGATCAATTCGGGATCGATCATCAGCGCACGACCCACAGCCAGCATGCCGCGCTCACCGCCCGACAACTGACCGCCGCGGTGATAGCGGCGCTCAGCAAGCCGCGGAAAAATGCCGAATACGCGATCGAGCGTCCAGCCATCCTTGGCGCGCGCGCTCTTCAGCATGGTCAGATGCTCGGTCACCGTCAGCGACGGAAACAACCGGCGGCCCTGCGGCACAATGGCGATCTTGCGATTGGCGATATCGTGAGGACGCAGACCAACGAGGCTCTCGTCGCGCCAGGTGATCGTGCCCGAGCGCACCTGTGGCGGCGTCAGGCCCATGATCGAGCGAATGAAGGTGGTCTTGCCCATACCATTGCGTCCGAGCAGCGCCACGATCTCGCCAGGACGCACCTCAAGCGAGGCGCCGCGCACCACGACCGCGTCGCCGTAACCGCTGTGCAGATCCTTGACCTCAAGCATGACGCGGCTTCCCGAGATAGACTTCCTGGACCTTGGCGTTGCGGCGAATGCCTTCCGGCGACTCCTCCACCAGCACGCGGCCTTCGAACATACAGGTGACGTAGTCAACCAGACCGAGCGCCAGATCCATGTCGTGTTCGATCAGAATCACGGTAATTGCCGGGTCGAGCGAGCGGATCACCTCGGCAATCATCGAGCGCTCCGACGGCGACAGGCCGGCCGCGGGCTCATCCAGCAACAACATGGTCGGCGTCGTCACCAGCGCAATCGCGATTTCGAGCTGCCGCTGCTCGCCATAGGACATTTCCTTGACGATGATCTCGGCCCGCCCAGCAATCCGCGCAGCGTTCAGCGCGGCCGCGATGCGCGCGGCCTCGCTGTCGTCCGGATCCGGCGAGCCGAACAGCGAAAACTTCTTCGGCTTCAATCCGCGCAGCGCCAGCATCATGTTGTCCTGCACGCTCAGCGTAGGGAACAGGTTGGTGATCTGGAAGGTGCGCGAGATGCCGAGCTGCGCACGCCGGTGTGGTGGCAGTCTGGACACGTCATGTCCATTGAACCTGATCTTGCCGGAGGTCGGCGGATGCGCACCGGCGATGGCGTTGAACAACGTGGTCTTGCCGGCGCCATTAGGGCCGATGATGGCGCGGCGCTGGCCCCGCGGCACAATCAGGCTGACGCCATCGACCGCCCGCAAGGCATCGAAGGCCACTACCACATCTGTCAGCGTCAGGATCGGTTCGGACACGAATAATTCCCAGTGAACGAGACGCGGCGACACGGCCGCGCCTCGATGTCAGCAATATTGAATCAGGTCTTCTTGATGCCCTGGAAGGTCCGCGAGTAAGGCGGCTGCTTCAGATAGGTCGCCGGATCGTACTTCCAGAATTGCGAGACATTGGGATAGGTCTCGATCGGCACGTTCCAGTATTTGCCATCGGCGCGCTTGACGACCTTGCGAATGTAGACGTCGTAGATCGGGTTGCCGTAGTCGTCGAACTTCACGGTCTTGCCGAGCGGCGAATTGTCGAGCTCGGTCTTCAGTACCGTATCGATAAAGGTCTCGCGATCCTCGACCTTGCCACCCATCTTCTTCAATGCAGCGTCGATCCACATCATGCCGGAATACATCGAGAAGCCGTAGAGCGACGGGATCTTGCCGTACTTCGCCTCGTAATCCTTCTCGAACTTCGCCGTGGTCGGGACGTCCGAACCTTCGGCGAAATGCGCCGCTGCGATGATGCCATCGCATTCGTCGCCCATGGTACGGATCACCGACTGGTCGGTGCCGTTCATCGCCATCAGCAGCGGCGTCTTCGCCTTCAGACCGAACGACGCATATTGCTGGATCAGACGAGTCGAGTCCGCGCCGGTCTCCATCGCGAAAATCGCGTCGACCTTGAGGTCGGCGAGCTGGCCGAGATAGGGGCTGAAGTCGGCAGTGTTCAGCGGATGCCAGAACTGCTGCACGATTTGCCCGCCGCCTTCGGTGAAGACCTGGGCGAGACCGCCGCACTGTTCATGGCCGAAGGTGTAATCTTGGCTGATGGTGGCGATCTTCTTGTAGCCCTGCTTCAGGGCCCAATCACCGAACGGATGGGTGAAGGCGCTGGCAGAATAGCCAGCGACGCGGATCACGTTTTTGATGCGCGCGCGCTGGGTGAGATCGTCAGCCGCAATAATCGGAATGAAGTAGGGCGTGCCGGTGCCCTTGACGTAATTGGCGACAGCAAGGCCGGTATTGGCGAGCAGGTTGCCGATCAGCATGTGGCAATTGCCTTGCTCGACCAGACGGCGCGCTTTCTGCAGAGCGGTGTCGGGATTCGACGCATCGTCCTCGATCACCAGCTCGACCTTGCGGCCGCCCATCTCGTTCTTCACCTGATCGAGATAGAACTGCACGCCCTCAACCATTTCCTTGCCGCCCGAAGCGACAACGCCGGTCAGCGGCGCCAGCAGACCGATCTTGATCGGGCCGGCCTGAGCTTGTGCGGAGCGCCACGGAGCGACGCCGACGCCCGCGGCAGCGACAGCCGCCGTAGTGTTCTTAAGAAATTGCCTGCGATCCATCTCGAAGTCCTTTCGTGAGCAACCCGATTGAAACGTGAAACCGACTTATCGCGCCTTGCGCGAGGTGATCGCGCGCAGCTTGCCTATGATGCCCTCGGGGGCGAAGATCATGATGAGAACGAAAGTGATGCCGAGCACCATCAGCCAGCGCTCGGTATAGGAGCTGACGATGTTCTCCAGCACGATGATCGCCGCTGCGCCGACAAAGGCGCCAAACAGCGTGCCGACACCGCCGGCGATCATCATCAAGACGCCCTCCACCGATTGCGCGAGCGCAACCGTCGAGGGGCTGACAAAATTGTTGAACATCGCATAGAGCCCCCCGGCGATGCCGGCGAAGATGCCGGACACCGTGAAGCCGATGAACAGATGCAGCGGCACATTATAGCCGAGGCTGCGCATGCGACTTTCACTGTCGCGGATACCGCGCAACGTCAGGCCGAACGGCGATCGCACGAACCGCCACATGGCAAAAGATACAATGACGGCGCCGGCGAGCACCGCCCAATAGAACGCGCTGTGGCTCATCAGGGCCGCCGGCCGCACATCGGCGCGCATGCCATTCTCGCCGCCGGTCACCTGCGTCCAGCGCAGGCAGACGCCCCACACGATCATGCCGAGCGCAAGCGTCAGCAGCAGGAAATAGACGCCGGAGGTGCGCACCGCGAGCAGCGCAAATACCGAGGCCACCGCGGTAGCCGCCAGCACACCAAGCGCGAAGCCCGTCCAAGGCGACAGGCCAGCCTGGCCAGTCGCGTAGACGACGACATAGGTCGAGACACCGAAGATGGCGCCATGCCCGAGGGAAGTCCGACCGGCAAAGCCGGCGAGAATATCGATCGACATGGCGAGGACTCCGAAGATCAACACTTCGGTGGCGAGGCCGACCTGATAGCTCGACAGCACCATGGGCAGGCAGGCCGCGACGATTACCACCAGCCCGGCAATGACGAGCGCACGGCTGGTCATGCCGGCGAGAACTGACGTTTTGGATACGGGCTGCGTCATGTGGCACGTCCGAACAGGCCGAGCGGGCGGAATGCGAGCAACACCGCCATCGGGCCGAAGATCACGAAATAAGCGAGCTCGGGGAACATCACCTGGCCGAGCGTATTCAGAAGCCCGACCAGCAGGCTGCCGACACCGACGCCGACGAGGCTGCCACGCCCACCGATGATGACGACGGCGAGACTAAAGGTGAGGATTTCCGCGTCTGCCGAGGGATAGAGCGACAGGAACGCGCCTCCCATCAGGCCGCCAAGGCCGGCCAGTGCCGAGCCGAACAGGAAGGTGAAGAGGAAGACACGGCGGATATTCACGCCGGATGCCTCGACCATCTCGGCATCGTCCACGCCGGCGCGGATCAGCGCGCCGAGCCTTGTGTGATTGAGCAGCACCCACAGGCCGATGAAGACGAAGATGCCCATCCCCAGCACAAACAACCGGTAGATCGGATAGAAGGTGCCGAACACCCGCGTGCCGCCACGCAGCATTTCCGGGATCGGCACAGTGAAGCTGTCGCCGCCCCAGATCACCAGCGCGAGATCGTTGAGAAAAAAGGCGACGCCGAGCGTCAGCAGCACCTGTCGTAATTCGTTGCCGCGCACGAAGCGCAGCAGTCCTTGATCGAGCACGAAGCCGATGGCCGCGATCGCCGCCATGGCGCCGATACCACCGACGACGAAGCTGCCGGTCTTCACCGCAACGCTATAGCCGATATAGCCGCCGAACAGATACAGCGCACCATGCGCGAGATTGACGATACGCAGCAGGCCGAAGATCAGCGTGAAGCCGCTCGCCACAACGAACAGCAGCGCGGCGAAGGTCAGGCCGTTGAGGAGTTGAAAGAGACTCATGCCCTGCTGCTTGCCTGATCTATGCTTCTGGCGCTTTCGGTCCGACCGAAAGATACCAATCGAGAATCTGTTCGCCGGTCATGAAGGCCACGTCGGATTTCTTCTGGATGGTCTCAAATATCCGGCGGAAGTGCTTCAGACGATGCGGCGCCCCCATGATGTAGGGATGCACAACCAATGCCATGACCCGGGCCGAGTTCTTGGAATCCTCGTAGATCTGCTCAAACTGGTCGATGGCCCGGTCGTAATATTCCGACGCCTTGTGATGCTGGATCAGCATCATCGCGACGTCATTGCATTCCTGCGTATAGGGTACGTTGACGATCGGTGTCGTCGTGGTCTTGAGCCATACCGGCTGATCGTCGAGTACCCAGTCGGCGACGTAGTCATAGCCTTCCTGTTTCAGCAGGTCCGGCGTTTCCCAGGTCTCGGTCAGACCCGGCCCGAGCCAGCCGCGCGGCCGCTTGCCGGTGGCCTTCTCGATCACCTCGGCAGTCTTGCGGATATCCTCGCGTTCGTTCTCCACCTTCTGCATATTGCGTTGGGTGAAACCATGACCCATGAATTCCCAGTTGCGCGCCTTGGCTGCCTCGACGATGGGCGGGTAAGCGGCGATTGCCGAGCCATTGATCGCCAGCGCGGCGGGGAGCTTGTAGTCGTCGAACACTTTCAGCATGCGCCAGAAGCCGACACGATTGCCGTATTCGTGCCAGGCCCAGTTCGGAACGTCCGGCGAAGGCGAGCCGCCGGCCGGCGGTGTCAGCACCGTGCGCGGCATCGGCTGCTTGGCGTCCCATTCCTCGACATTGACGATGATCCATACGGCCATGCGCTTGCCATTCGGCAGCTTCAGCGGCGGGCGGACGTCAATCGGCGAGTAGGAAATGCGCTCGGTCGGCAACATGATCAGGCCTCCGGCGCAACGATGGTGATGCCGAGCGACGGCAGGCCTTCGATCCGCGCGTCGATGACATCGCCCGGAACGACGGGACCCACGCCGGCAGGCGTTCCCGTATAGATGAGATCGCCCGGCTCGAGCTTCATCTGCTTCGACAGCTGCGCTACGATCTCCGGCACGCTCCAGATCATCTGGCCGATATCACCGCGCTGCTTCTCGACGCCGTTCACCGACAGTGTGATCACGCAATTGTTGAAATGCCGGGCATCACGTGCCGGCGCAATTTCGCCGCAAGGCGCGGACGCGTCGAAGCTTTTGCCCATTTCCCAAGGCAGTCGCATATCGCGGGCATCGCGCTGGCGGTCGCGACGGGTGAGATCGATGCCGACGGCATAACCCCAGATGTGATCGAGCGCATTCTCCACCGCGATATCGCGGCCGCCGCGTCCGATCGCGAGCACCAGCTCAACCTCGAACTGGAAGTCTTCGGTGAAAGTCGGATAAGGCACGCGCGCGCCGTCCGGCACCACGCTGTCGCGCGGCTTCTGGAAGAAGAACGGCGGATCGCGCTCGTCGGCTTCCTTCATCTCGCGGATGTGGTCGAGATAGTTACGCCCCACACAATAGACGCGGCGGACAGGGAAAAAACCACCACCCACGACCGGTACGCCGGTGACGGGAATTGCAGGCAGCATCTGCTGGGACGTCACGCTCACTTCGCCACCTGGGTATTGTACCAATCGAGGATCTGGGCGCCATTCCAATGCACCACGCCTTCGAACTGGTTGACGTAATCATAGATCGCTTCGAGATATTTGATACGGAACGGCTGACCCGAAATATACGGATGGATCGCGATCGACATGATCTTCGGCCGCTCCACGCTCTCCGCATAGAGGCGATCAAACTGGTCCTTGGCGCGGTTCAGGAGCTGCGTGCTCTCGTGATGTTGCACCATCATCATCGGGATGTCGTTCATCTCCACCGTGTAAGGCAGCGTTGTGAGCGGCCCCTTCTCGGTACGGATCACGGTCGGTTCGTCGTCATAAACCCAGTCACCGATATATTTCACGCCGGCTTCTACGAGGAGTTCCGGGGTCTCCAGCGTCTGCGTAAGACCCGGCCCGAGCCAGCCCACCGGGCGCTTGCCGGTAAAGTTCTCGATCACATCCATCGAGCGGTTGATCATCGCTTTCTGGTCGGCCTCCTTGTGGATGGGCCCCTGCTCATAGGCATGGCCCATGAACTCCCAGCCGGCGTCCTTCGCCTGCTGGGCTACGCGTGGATAGTCCTCGCAGACACGCGCATTGATCGACAGCGTGGGCTTGATGCCGAGCTTCTTGTAGAGATCGAAGAAACGCCAGACACCGACACGCATGCCGTATTCGTGCCAGCCCCAATTGGCGACATCGGGCAGCAGCGGGATGCCGGTCGGCGCCGGCAGCACCTGACGCGCCATCGGCTTGGCGATATCCCAGACCTCGAGATTGACGATGGTCCAGACGATCATGCGGGCGTTGCCCGGCAGTTTCAGCTTGGGACGATCGACGATGGCGGAATAGTCGCAACGCTCGCGCGGCTGCATGGGAGCGGTCATGGCTGGATGCCCTTCGAAAGTGAGAGATTGCAGGGGATCATGCGGCGCGTCCTGCACCTTTGAGGCCATCGAGCTGCATCACCGCGTCGGTATCCATCACGAAACCGAAGGCGGTGCGGATGCAGGCGAGGCCGGCGGCATGCAACTCCGGCCCGTCCATGCTGTCGACGCAGTCCTCGACGACGATCACCGAGTAGTCGCGCACATTGGCAGCCGTCGTCGTCGCCAGCACACAGGAATTGGTGTTTACGCCAGTGACGAGCAGCGTGTTGATGCCGTGCGAACGCAACACGAAATCGAGATCGGTGCCCAAGAAACAGTCGTAGCGCTTCTTAGTGTTGACGATGAAGTCGCTGGGGTCCAGCAGCTCCGGCATCACGGTACAGCCGGGGCCGCCCATTATATTGTGCCGCATCACATTCTTGCGCGTTGCTTTTGGATCCTCGGCGCGGGTCCGCCAGAATGGGTTGGCGCGGATTTCTTCTTCGTCGCGATAGGAGGTGACCTGATGGATCACGGGGATGCCGACACTACGGCACCAGTCAAACAACCGCTTGTTAGAGGCAATGACCTGTTTCGCCACATCCGGCGTCGTCGGCATGGTCGCCACCGACATGTCGAGATGACCGCGATGCAGGTCGATCGCAACGACGGCTGCCTTGATTTGATTGACGCCGAGATTCATGATCACACCAGCGGGTTGAATGAGGTCTTCAGCAGCGTACGCTGATCGATCTTGAATTTATCGGTGAGCCAGTCGGCAAGCACTTCCTGACCAATCGTCGGATTGTCGTGCTGGCAATGTTCGGCGCCGGTCTCGTCCGGCTCAAGCACGCGCAATGTCGCATCAACACCATTGGCAATCGCGTGATCATAGGTCGAGCGCGCTGCGGTGACCGTGAGCACGTCGTGGCCACCATGCAGCACCAGATAGGGACATTTCATATGTTCGAGATGGCCCTTCAGCGTGAAGGGTTTCATCAGCTCATGAGCCTCCTTCATGGTCTTGGCGCCAAATACCCAGCGGATATGCATCGCCAGACCGAAGTCGTCGCCCTTCTGACCCCACATGTCGTGGACGGACCAGACGGCACCGTGCGAGATCACCGCAGCAAGGCGATGCTCGTAGCAGCCGGCGCGCGCGGCGTAGTAACCGCCCATGCTGGAGCCGCAGACCGCGATGCGCGAGCTATCGACATCGGCGCGCTTTTCGAGCCAGTCGATACATTTGCCGACCGGCACTTCCGTATCGGCGCGGGTCGCAAGACCGTGGCGGCGCAAGGTACCGCCCTGTCCGGGCAGATCGACCATCAGCACCGAGATGCCACGCTGCAGGCAACCATGGGCCTGCATGAACCACATCTCGTCCTTGATGGAGTCGAGACCACCCATGCAGATCAGCACCGGCAGCTTGTCGCCCGGAAATGGCGCACGGATGAAGTAGCCGCAGATCGGCTTGCCCGGCTCATAAGGGATTTCGACCACTTCGCCGGGCGGATTAAGATAGGAAATGAACTTGTGCGAGCAGGCTTCCATCTTCTCGAAGGTCGGCAGCCGCCGCGGATCGGTCGGCTCGAGATGGAATTCTGCCTGGCGGTAGTAATCGGCGGCCCGCAGGAAGCAGTTCATCGCCGTGCGGATGTGGCCGAGCTTTTCTTCGGAAAGGCCGCGCCGCCAATTGGCATCCGCGATCACCATCCACTCCTTATGCCAGCTTTCGAGATCGCCCGGGATCATCCGCGAACCGGCCAGCATCACCTCGGACACGCTGCCCCCGCCTTCCTGGGTCTCACCGAGACCGCGGCGGAATTGATAGGCAAGCCATGGATGCTCGGGCCAGTGATGCCAGCCAAACGGCTCATAGTGCGGGGCGCGATCCGCCGTGATCTCCTCGATGGCGTTTTCGCCGATCGACTTCCCTGCTGCCATGAGACGCGTACCGCCTGCTTCTTGTGAACGTGACCGCATCATTGCGGGTTCGGGTCATGAGTCAATCGGAATTACATACACTTTTTCCGATGCTCATCATTTCCGCGAATTGCCTCCCCTTTATGCGCGATATTTATGCAGCAAAATTGCGCTTTCCTGTATGCTGAGTAGCAAAGACCCGCCACACTCGGATTTAATTGTATTCACTTTGCTGCGGAGCACCACCGATGCCCGACTCATCCCTCTCGCCGCTGCCTGAAGCTACTGGCCCTGGCCGCGTCGCCAACCGGTCGCTGTCGGTGACGGATCAGATCCGCGACGCCATTCTGGATGGCACGGTCAGCGCAGGCGAGCGGATCAACGAGGTTCGCTTCAGCAAGACGCTGGAGGTCTCGCGGACTCCCGTCCGGGCCGCCTTGCAGGCACTGGCCGGCGAAGGGCTGCTCGACTACGCCCCCAATCGCGGCTTCACCGTCCGTGAATTCCCGCTCTCCGCCATCGTCGATGCTTATGAAATTCGCGCATCGCTGGAAGGCGTGGCCGCACGCTTCGCCGCCGAACGTGGACTGAGCGCCGAGGAGCGCGCCATCATCGAGGAAAGCCTTGTCGCCGGCGACAAATTGCTGGCGCGCGGTGAGTTCGCGGAAGGCGATCTCACCATCTATCGCGGCATCAACGGCGACTTCCACGACACCCTGCTGGGCGCCGCCCGTAACCGCATGCTGGCGGAGATGATCCGGATCTGCCACCACGTGCCGATGTCATCGAGCCGCAACATCGTCGCCTTCGAGCATCGCGACGTGCGCCGGCGTCACGATGATCACCACCGGATCTACGACGCCATTATGGCCCGCGAGCCCTGGCGCGCGGAGGTACTGATGCGCGAACACGTCTCCGGCGTGAAATCCTCGCTGGTCAAATCGCTGATCGAGCGCGGCGAGCAGGCCGATATCGTCAGCGGTTCGGCGGCGGGATAGGCCGCCGCCGTCGTATCGAAATCGTCGTGATGGCGCAGCATCTTAACCCATCGTTCACCGAAGTTCGTAACGGCGTGTTGGCGGTCCCCCCGGTACAAAACTACGCATGGGGCAAAACGACGCAAAGTCGGGGGAACGGTCTAATGGCGCTGGCTGCCTTGCTGGCTTCGCCGCGCTGCTCCGTTTCCGATTTCAAGGCGGGCCTATCCAAGGCCTCATCCTGTGCGGCTGCCTGCTGATTACCGCCATCGCCATCGGCACGGCCTACATCACCGTCCATTTCAGAGACCGCGCCATCGAGAGCAAGAAGCGCGAACTGGACAACACGGTTCTGCTGGTCGCGCGACACTTCGACCAGCAGTTCGGAGACCTGCAGGGCATCCAGAACGACGTCATCACCTATATGAAGTCGGCCAACATCCAGAACAGCGCCGCCTACCAGCATCTAATGTCGGGGATCGACGTCCACCGCATGCTGCGCACCAAGCTCAGCAGCCTACCCTATATCGGCGGCATCAACCTGTTCGATTCCGAAGGCAAGCTGCTCAATTCGTCGGAAACCTGGCCGGTGCCTGCCATCGACATTGCCGACCGTCAGCATTTCCAGACGCTGCAGGCCGACAACGGGCCCACGGTCGTATTGGCCGAACCCGTCATCAGCAGGGTGACTGGTGCATGGACCGCCGTGTTTTCGCGCAAGCTGATCGGACGCCATGGCGAATTCATGGGCATCATCAGCCGCGGCGTCGAGCCGGTTCACTTCGAGAGCTTCTTCGCATCCCTCGCGCTCGAAAAAGGCGCCAAGATCTTGATGATCCACCGCAACGGCACCGTGCTTGCTCGCTATCCGCAGAACGAGACCGTTATCGGCCAGAACCTCAGTAACAGCTCAGTCTTCAAGGACCTCTGGTCGACGGGCGGAACCTCGACGGGGCACTATATCAGCCCCATCGACGGGGAAGACGAATTGGGCTCCGCAAGACGCCTCGCGGCGGCTCCCGTGATGATCGTCGCGACCACCAGTATGCCCGCGGCCCTGCATGACTGGCGCGAGCAGACCAAATATCAAATCATCGGTGCGACGCTTGCCGCATTGGTGATCCTGGCGACGCTGTTCCTGATCGTCCGGCAGCTGAACCGCCAGCACCGCTCGGCCGAACGGATGCTGGCGCAAAAATCGACACATCTCGATACTGCAATCAACAATATGACGCAGGGCCTGCTTTTGTTCGATGCCTATGGCCGGCTGGTCGTCTGCAATCGGCGCTTCATCGACATGTTCGGATTATCCGACAGGATCGTGAAGCCAGGCTGCTATTTCCGCGACCTCATCCAGCATCGCAAGGAGAACGGAACCTTCATCGGCGATGTCGACGAATACTGCACGTCGTTCTTGCGAAGCGTTGCTGAAGGCCCCGTCCACGATACGCTGCTGACTACGCCTGACGGTCGCTCGATCCAGATCCTCGTTCAGAGATCGGGGGACGGCGGCTGGGCCTCGACGCTCGAGGACATCACCGATCGCAAACGTTCGGAAGAGCGCATCGCCCATCTTGCGCATTACGATGCTCTGACAGATCTCCCCAATCGGGTGATGTTCCGTGATCGCCTCGAAGCGGAAATCGCAACGCTGCATGACGGCGCGCGATTTGCGATTCTCTATATCGATATCGATGAGTTCAAGAGCGTCAATGACACGCTCGGTCATGCGATCGGCGACGAACTGCTGAAAATTGTGGCCACGCGGCTGCGCAGCTGTGTCGGTAATGCGGGCTTTGTCGCGCGACTTGGCGGCGACGAATTCGCCATCGTGCATACGGGAATTGCTCGCCGCAGCGATGTCACCCACCTGGTGGTGCCGCTCTATGACGCCATCCGGCTGCCCTATGAATGCCTTGGTCACCAGATCACGACCGATGCCAGCATCGGAATCGCTGTAGCCCCTGATGACGGCTCCGATCTCGACGAATTACTGAGACATGCCGACCTTGCAATGTATAGTGCCAAGGCCGCTGGACGGCGCACCTTTCGCTTCTTCGAGCCTGCCATGGATGAAGACGCAAGGGCGCGGCGCGCGCTGGAGCAGGATCTGCGGAAGGCGCTCGCGGAAGACGGACTCGAGGTTCACTATCAACCCGTCGTCGATATCGCCAGCAACGAGATTACTGGTTGCGAAGCGTTGCTCCGCTGGCGGCATCCGGTTCGCGGCATGGTTTCACCGGCAGAGTTCATTCCGATCGCCGAAGAAACCGGCCTAATTACCGAACTCGGCAATTGGGTATTGCGAACGGCATGCGCTGAGGCGGCCTCCTGGCCGGTGCCGATCAAGCTCGCTGTCAATGTATCGCCGATTCAATTCACGACGCAAACCCTGGCCTTGAATGTCACTCGAGCCCTCGTGGCAGCAAACTTGCCAGCTCACCGGCTCGAACTTGAGGTTACGGAAACAGTGCTGATCCGCGATGACGAGATGGCGCTCGCGATCCTCCATCAGCTCCGCGGCATCGGTGTCGGGATTGCGCTGGACGATTTCGGGACCGGCTATTCGTCGCTCAGCTATCTGCAGCGATTCCCGTTCGACAAGGTCAAGATCGACCGCAGCTTCATCCGCGACATCGTGGCGCCCGGCGGATCGTCATCGATCGTACAGGCGGTTGTAACCATCGCTGCCGCCCGCAACATGATCACCACGGCGGAGGGCGTTGAGACAGCTGATCAACTCGACGCACTGCGTATGCTCGGTTGTACCCAGATGCAGGGTTTTCTTTTCAGTGCCGCCAAGCCGTCACGAGAGATTCGCGCCATGCTCCAGAAGCGCGAGATCGCTGTCGCCTGACGCCAGCAGGTCTGAAGTCGTCGCGAAATGGCCGTTTTCGGATTAAACAGGAAGGAAAGCTGGCGATCCCGGCATGACTCGAACATGCGACCTACGGTTTAGGAAACCGTCGCTCTATCCGGCTGAGCTACGGGACCGCGATCCCGGTCAGGAACACCGGGCATGGACAGTTCCATACCAGAGCCGTTCGATCATCGCTACCCGTTGACCGTTCAAATAGGACGGGGCCCGGAACCGGCGTCACATGCCTTAAAAGATCGGGACATTTATTGCGGAACGTCTCGTACCGCCCATCGTTGGCTCGCTGTCATAACGATGGAGAATCCCACATGACAAGGATGAAACTTCTCGCTGCTGCTGCCGTGGTCTCTGGCTTGATGGCTACGCCAGCGATGGCACAGGATTCGATGAATCGCCGCGCACAGGCCACGCAGGAATATCGAGCCAGCGCGGTCGACCAACGCTATCGTGATTCGGGCTTCTGGCCGGGTGACGTAGCGGCAGGCGTGGTTGGCGGCGCCGTGGGTGTAGCGGGTGCGGCTGTGGGCACCGCCGGCGCCATCGCAACTGCGCCGTTCCGGAACAGCTACAATTCCTATGATGGCTACAATGGCGTCCCGCGCGATTCCTACGCCCAGCGCATGGGCTTCGTGTGTCAGCCGGGAACCTGGTTCCGCGGCGAGGATGGCCGACGACATCTCTGCCAGTAGTATAACTGACAGCTGAGAAAAACGGCGGCCCAAACGGACCGCCTTTTTCGTGCCTGTTATCGGATAGAGTCCCAGGCGCACGAAGCGAAAAGGCGACAGCGTTTCATCGGACGGAGCCCATCGCTTCGCGAACTACGTGTGGTCCCGTGTAGGTGATTGCACGTCGAGTAGCAGCGCGACGCGCCATCTACTGTCAAGAACGACTCAAAATTGTGAGGTCATCAATTTCAGTGATATGAGAGCAGCAAGAGATCTCTGCCTGAAAACACTTCCATATCAGCGCTGTATCGCGAAATAGCACCGATCTGCTGACCATATGACGGCACTGATGCAGTCATGTTGCACTTGCTCCAAAAGCGGGGAGAAGTAACACATCCGAGGTTGAAAAATGGCCCACAAATGGCGAGAATTGGGTTTGTTACCTACATCGGAACCCACGTGGCTCATTCGTCCGCATACAAGTCACTCATATTTGCGCTACTGACGACCGCGTCACTCTCCGGTCTCGCGTCTTCGCCTGCTCTTGCGCAATGGTGGACTGCCGCTCCTGCGGACTATGAAGATTGCGCCGAGCGCATCGAAAAATCGACGGTTTCAAAAGACGCCAAGGCTACGGCGCTGTCGGATTGCGAAAGCAAATTCGCGGGACGGCGCAAGCGCGGTGGCGGCTATACGTATCACGACTTCATGCAGAACCGCAGCTTCGATATCGCTGGCCCGAACCCAACCACGACCGAACAGAAGGCGATCGACGAGCAGTACAAGACCTATCTGGACAATCAGCGTCGCAGCGTCATCGTCGCGGCCTTCGCTGAAAAGCAGCGCGAGGCGCAAACCCAGGCTGCGCTCGAAACGGACTTTCGGCAGACCGCGGAAACCCCAAGCGACGTGAAACCTGTCGTGCTACCTCGGCCTCGGCCCAAAGTGCGCACCAAGGAGCCGGGCTGCGCGATCGAACCGCTTGCCTGCGGATGGTCCAAATTGTCATCGGGGTTGAAAGACATCAAGGACGCGCTGTTCGGCACGCCCGCGCCGGCCAAGACCAAGCGCACCTGAGCCATAAAAACCCGTCAAGTATCAATCCGTGATGACCATCGCCCAGAACATCCGGTATGGCGACTTGGGATTGGCGACGTAAGCGACGCCGACCTTGCGTGCGCCGGGCATGAGCAAGTTCTCGCGATGACCTGCGCTCTCTTCCCATTGCTTCAACGTTTCGGGAAATGTCAGGAAGCCCGCCGCTATGTTTTCTGCTGCTTTGGATTTGCGGAGCTTCCCCACACGCGCGGAGAAAACACCGCCGACCTCGTGGCTGACCTTGCCACTTGATGACATCGCCTGCGCCTGAGCAAGCGCGACCGCATTCAGCTTGCTGTCCAGCGTGACAGAGGAGAGTTTGTGCGCCCGGCGAAAGGCACTGATCTGGCTCGCATAATCAGCCGCTCTGGCCTCGACCATGGTTGCCGCGATCAACGCGCCACACAGCACAAACAACCTTATGGGGCTGTAATTCATGACAATCGCTTCACGGGTCAGCTTCAATAACTATACCGACGACGTTGCGCAGGAGGTCGCGGCAGCGGCTTGCGGGCATGGGCAGGCGCCTGCACTTCAGCCGCACGCCGCTGCTCGGCAAGCCGGGCATCATAACCCGGCGAGGGGGTGACCGTCGGAGGAACCGCAAATGCAGGTGCGATGGCACCGAGGCTTACTATAACCGCAGCCACAGCGATAGCGATAGCGGCGAAGGATTTCCGCTTCAAGACCTTCAAAAGCAGGGTTCTCATCGATCGCTCCACCCAAGAAAACGGCCTGAAGCGCTAACGCGCTTCAGGCCGGCTTCGTTCAGTACGTAAGCTTACTTCTTGGCCTTCTTGGCCTTCGCAGTCTTGGTCACCTTGGCGGCCTTCGTGGCAACCTTCTTGGCCTTGCGGCGGCGATGACCGAGCGGAATGCCGAGCTTGATGGCTTTCTGACGCAGCGAACCACCGGTGCGCTTCATCTCCTTGGAAATCTTCTCGAGCGGGGTCTGGGCCTTCGAATGCGCCTTCAGGATCTTCACGTCTTCCTTGGTGTACTCGCGACGGACGAGTTTCTTTTTCGCTTTCTTGGCCATTGTAGCTCCGATTGTTAGTTGAATAATTCGACCGACACACGCTTTGCCGATGATATGAAAGGATCAAACGCCCGGTCCAGCGCGTGAAGCGCAAACCACCGTCAAATCACGCGGCCTTCTATACTAAAGATGTCGCGAATGACATAGCCCCTGATGTCACATCATGATGTCTAGTATTGAACCAGCCGTACTCCTGCGAGCTTCTTAACAACGCGAACTGCTACTTGCCCGCAAATGATGGGCTAAAAGACTCTTTACATCTCATTTACTGAGAATTCACCGACGCGCATCGGCAATTGATATTTAACGGAGAATCATCGGCTTGATGCGAATGCAACGGATAATGGTACCATCGCATTGACCGGCAGACGCGATTTGAACATTCGGATAGTTGAGTCCGCCGATAGTAGCCGAAATGCTTAGTAACATTCTCGTAATGATAGCGCCGAAGCCGGTCCAACACTCCCTTCGGCTCAATCAATTTCACGCTAACTGCGAATCTGATCTGGCGTGAGTGCAGGCGATCCCCTGCCTGACGTCTCTGCGCGCTTGATCAGTGTCATCACGCGCAGCGAAAGCGGAGCCGTGATCTGATATTTCTCTGCCAGCTCAACGACAACGCCCTGCAAATAATCAATCTCGGTGCGGCGATCGCGCTGCAGATCCTCCCACATGGACGAGCGCGCATTTGCATCGATCTTCATGGTCCGCCCGAGCAGCATATTGAACAGGCCGTCAGGCAGCCGCAGCAAATGCGGCGTCAGCCACGCGGGAATCGGCGTCGCCGAAACGGGTTTGATACCAGCCGCCTTCAGAACGGCCAGACCTTCCGCCATTTGATCGGCGAATAACGAGCGCCACGCGCGCTGTGCAAGCTGCGACCGCAGCGGTATATCCGACAGCGCGTTGAGCGCATTGTTCAAATTGACCAGCAGCTTGCCCCACTGGACACCAACGATGTCATCGCCCGCCAGGACGGCAAAATGCGGCACGGATAGCGCCGAAGCAGTATCGGCCTCATCGCGTTCGACGACGATGTTTCCGGACGTTGCGCGGTGAACATGGCCATCGCCCTTTGCGATGACATTAAATGGAACCATTCCGCCGAGGATACGGCGCCCGGGCAGAGCTGCGCGCAGGACCCCAACATTGCCGACTCCATTCTGCAGGCTGACGACGATCGCGTCTTTCGCAGCATGGTCCGCGATCAGCCTCGCCATCTCCGCCGTGTCGCCGCTCTTGACGGCGACCAGAATGATCTTCGCCTCGCTCATGATGGCGGGGTCATCCGACAGCCGCAGCTGGCCGGGGGCTAGACATTGATCGAGACCCTCGAAGCTCGTCAGCCTCAGACCGTGCGCCTCGATGCCGTCCACGATGCGCCGCCGCGCCAGTATGGCGACGTCGCGGCCGGCTGCCGCCAGGATGCCACCCACGAAACAGCCGATACTGCCCGCACCGGCGATACAAATGGGTCGCGTTTCGATCACGTCATCTCCCGTTCATCCAGCATCCGTTACTAGCAAAATGCCGCAGCGCTGCCTATCGGCGGAACCGACGCGCCTTGTAGGCGTCATACCGCGCAGCTATGCTTTCGCCGGGCTGGCAGAACAGGAGATGATCATGGGTTTGCTCGACATTCTGAATGGCATGGCCAACGGGCCGCGTGGCCCCAGCGATCCCGACGACAAGAGCGGCGGCATGTCGCCGATGACGATGGCGATCCTCGCGCTGCTCGCCTACAAAGGCTACAAGCACTTCACCGGCGACCAGTCGGCGCATCAGGGCACTCCACAACAGATCCCGCCGAATACGACACAGGTCAGCGCGCCGGATAGCGGCGGCCTTGGCGGGATGCTCGGCGGTCTCCTCGGTGGAAATTCTGGCAGTGCAGCAGGCGGTGGTGGCCTGAGCGACCTTCTGAAAGGCCCGCTTGGCGGTCTGCTGGCAGGCGGCGCAGCCGGTAGCGTGCTCAGCGGCGGTCTCGGCGATCTGCTCAAGCAATTCCAGCAGAACGGCCACGGCGAAGCGGCCGATTCCTGGGTCGGTCCGGGCCCGAACAAGCAGATCTCGCCTAACGATCTCGGCGCCGCACTTGGCGCGGATCAGATCGCGCAACTGACGTCGCGCACGGGCATGTCACGTGAACAGCTTCTCTCCGAGCTGAGCAACGAGTTGCCCGATGCCGTTAATCAGTTCACACCGCATGGCCGGCTACCCACGGAAGACGAAGTTAAGTCCAGCTGGGTTTAACGCGCATTTTTAAAAGAGGGGATATTGCGATGATCTGGATTCTCGTTGTGGGCTTTGTCGCTGGCATTATCGCCCGCATTCTGTCGCCAGGACCTAACAATCCCAGCGGCTTCATCCTGACCACTATCCTGGGTATTGCCGGCGCATTCTTGGCGACATTCATCGGCCAGCAGATCGGTCATTACGGCCCGAACCAGGGTGCCGGCTTCATCACTGCCACGATCGGCGCGCTGGTGGTGCTCTTCATCTGGAACAGGCTGGTCGCCCGTAACGTGATTTCAGATCCGGGCAACCGCTGACTGCCAGCAATCAAGAACGAAAAAGCCTCGGGCATCACCCGAGGCTTTTTCTGTTTGGCGCAGGCTTCCGATCAGGCCAGCAGATGCATGCCGGCATCCATCCGCACCAATTCGCCCGTCATGTTGCTCGAGGGCGGCGTGGCGAGGAAGCAGATCAGGGCAGCGACGTCCTCCGCGGTCGAGGCCACTTTCAGCGGAACTCGCGCGATCACGGCATCGCGAACTTTAGCAGCGCCGTCCGCACCACGACCTTTGGTGAACCAGGGCGTATCGATATAGCCAGGGCAGACCGTATTGACGCGGATCAACGGAGCCAATGCACGGCCAAGCGACAGCGTCATCGAATTCAGCGCGCCCTTGCTGGCGGCATAGGCGACCGACGAACCGCCGCCTGTGATACCGGCCATCGACGAGACATTGACGACGGCCGAAGCGCGACCCGACGCCTTGGCGCCGGCTTCGAGCAAGGCGCGCGCCGCACGTACCATCTGATAGGGCCCGATCGTGTTGACCGCGTAGATGCGCTGGAAATCTTCCGCGGACAGACCATCGAGATCGTGATGCGGCACATGCTTGGTCATGCCGGCATTGTTGATCAGCGCATCGATCCGCCCCCAGTGCTGGGCGGCCGCGACGATGTTCTTACAATCGTCGTCCTTCGATACGTCGCCTTGAACCACGATGACCTCGGTTGCACCCGCATCGCGGCACAGCTCGGCAGTGGCTTCGGCTTCCTTCTGACTCGACGAATAGTTGATGACAATACGGGCGCCGTCCTTGGCGAGAATGGCCGCGGTCGCAGCACCAAGCCCCGATGCCGCCCCTGTAATCACGACGCACAAATCGTCACTTGCCATCTGCATTTCCTCTGCTTTGTTCTAACGCTGATGCGATCTACCATAATGCGATCGCGCTGGTATACAACGCGGCACAAGTTCGCTTTGCGGAATTAAATTGCGCTGCACCAACACATCATGCCGCCACCGCAGGCCCCTCTGCGGCCAGCCCGCTTGTCTTCCCTCCGCCTTTTCCGCATCATGAATGGAAGAAAAGTGGCAGCGCCCATGCCCGGCATTTCCTGCCGAATGAGATGCGTTAGCACACGAGGAACGCCTTGACGGACGCAGACAATATCGTTGCGGAAACCGCGGAACGTATTTTCGCCGATCTCGCTGACGCACAGACCATCAATCACGACAAGACCGGCAGCTGGAAAGCGCCGCTATGGCAGGCGCTGACCGACGCCGGCCTCCCGCTGTCATGGGTGCCGGAAGAATGCGACGGCTCCGGCACCAGCATGGCCGAAGGTTTCAGCGTCCTCAGCGTCGCCGGCCGCGCCGGCGTTGCGGTGCCGCTCGCCGAGACCATGCTGGCGGGCTGGCTGCTCGCACAAGCCCAGATCAAATCGCCCGAAGGCATGATGACCGTCGCGCCGGCAAGCCCGCGCGATCGCCTCACGCTCAACGCGGATGGTACAATCACCGGTCGCGCACGCGGCGTGCCGTTCGCGAAGGATGCGAAACACATCGCCGTCGTCGCCTCCGGCATCGGCGGCGCCTCTATTGCGTTGGTGGACGCCAGCGCCTGCCGTATTGAAGCTGGGCTCGGTCTGGCCGATGACCCCTCCGACACAGTGCATTTCGACATTGTGAAGCCGGTCACCCTTCAATCTGCACCATCGGGCTTCGATCAGAACGCGCTGTTGCTGATGGGCGCACTCGTGCGCAGCCAGCAAATTGCCGGTGCACTGGAAACCATGCTCGGCATCGGCGTGAACTATTCCGGCGAGCGCGTGGCGTTCGAGAAAAAGATCTCGAAATTCCAGGCGGTCCAGCACAATCTGGCGAAGCTCGCGGGCGAGACCTCCGCGGCCCTCGCCGCTGCCAGCTCCGCGGCCGACGCCTTCTCCAGCGGCGCCCCCCTCAACGATGCGCTCTTCCTCGAGGCCGCCGCTGCAAAGATCCGTTGCTCCGAGGCAGCCGAAAAGGGCGCCGCCATCGCGCATCAGGTTCTTGGTGCCATCGGCTTCACGCAGGAACACATCCTGCATCGCTACACGCTACGCGCATTGGCATGGCGCGATGATTTCGGCAGCGAGAGCTACTGGGCGGTCGAACTCGGCAAACTGGTCGCCGCGCGCGGTGCCGACGAGCTGTGGCCTCTGGTCGCTTCGCGCTGATCGAATACAGGAAACGAGATCTTTCACATGACTGCAGCCCTTCGTTTCGATCCGATCCGCTTGCCGCCCGAATGCGAGCAGTTGCGCAAGGAAGTCCGCGCGTTCCTCGCCGAGGAAATTGCCGCTGGCACCTTCGATCCGCACAAGCCCCAGCGCGAGGATAGCGACAACCCCGAATTTTCCCGCCGCGTCGGCGAACGCGGCTGGCTCGGCATGACCTGGCCCAAGAAATATGGCGGCCACGAGCGCTCATTCCTCGAACGTTACGTTGTTACCGAGGAGATGCGCGTGGCCAACGCGCCGGTGCGCCGTTTTTTTGTCGCCGACCGCCAGAGCGGCCCGGTGCTGCTGAAATATGCGCCCGAGCACATCAAGATGGACATCCTGCCGCGCATCTGCCGCGGCGAAGTCTGTTTCTCCATCGGCATGAGCGAGCCGAATTCTGGTTCCGATCTGTTTGCCGCCAAGACCAAGGCCACCAAGACCGACGGCGGCTGGCTGATCAATGGCAGCAAGATCTGGACGACCTCGGCGCATATGGCCGACTACATGATCGCGATCTTCCGCACATCGGCCCCGACCAAGGAAAATCGCCGCCACGGATTGACGCAGTTTCTGGTCAATATGAAGAAGCCGGGCATCACGGTGAACCCGATCGCGCAGATCACCGGCCAGTATGAATTCAACGAAGTTGTCTTCACCGATCACTTCGTGCCGGATGACCATATGCTGGGCGAAATCGACAGCGCCTGGAAACAGGCCACCTCAGAACTCGCTTACGAGCGATCCGGCCCCGAACGCTTCCTTGAGACCTACTACGTGCTGACCGAGCTCGTCCGCGCTGTCGGACCGAAGCCGGACACCCGCAGCGCCGAAGGCATCGGCCGCCTCGTCGCGCAACTGCACACGATGCGACGCATGTCGGTGTCGGTGGCCGGCATGCTGCAGGCCGGCAAGGAGCCGGTGGTGGAAGCGTCTATCGTCAAGGATATCGGCACGATCTGGGAGCAGCAGCTGCCCCATCGCGTGCGCGAACTCGCGGCTTTCGTCGACGACAGCGCGTCCAATCACGCCACGCTGGACGAGATGCTGGGCTTCGCGATCAAGACAGCGCCAAAATTGACCATTCAGGGCGGCACCACCGAAGTCCTGCGCGGCATCATCGCGCGCGGACTTGGTCTACGCTGATCCATCCATTCAATAGAGAGCTCTCATGACCACCTACAAAGACATCGGCGTCGAGACCCGCGGCCACATTGCGATCATCGAGATCCGCAAGCCGCCACTGAACTTCTTCGACATCTTGCTGATCCAGCAGATCGCCAACGCGCTGGACGAGATCGATGCCAATCCCGAAATCCGCGCGACGGTTCTGTGCGCGCAGGGCAAGGCGTTCTGCGCCGGCGCCGATTTCAGCGATCCAAACCGCAAGGAAACCGAGGCAGCCGCCAAAAGCGGCGACCCCGCTGACAATCTCGGTTCCATCGGCCATCTCTATATGGAAGCCGTCCGCATCTTCCGCGCCAAGAAGCCCATCGTCGCCGCCGTTCATGGCGCAGCTATCGGCGGCGGGCTCGGCCTTGCCGTGTCGGCCGATTTTCGCGTCACCTGCCCGGAAGCCCGCTTCGCAGCCAATTTCACCAAGCTCGGCTTCCATCCCGGCTTCGGCCTGACGGTCGCGCTCACCGAAGTGGTCGGCAAGAACAATGCGGAGTTGATGTTCTACACGTCGCGCCGCGTCGGCGGCGAGGAAGCGCTGAAGATGGGTCTCGCCAATGTGCTGGTGCCGCAGGCCGAGGTCCGCGACGCCGCCATCAAGCTTGCGGAAGAAATCGCTGAATGCTCGCCGCTTGGCCTGCTCTCGACCCGTGCCACCATGCGCAACGGCCTCGCTGACCGCGTGGCCAAGGCGACAGAGCACGAACTGGCTGAGCAGACACGGCTGCGTGCCACTGAAGACTTCAAGGAAGGCGTTGCGGCGACTGCCGAGCGCCGGATGCCGAATTTCAAGGGGCGATAAGTCCCCGTCGGGTTTGTCTTTCAAACCTCACTTGGAAATGGCCGGGTTCGCCCGGCCATTTTTATGTGATGGGCAATCTAGGCTGTCCGCACCACCAGCGCATCGACGATGGTGACGCCCTCGCCCACCGGATGGACCAGAACCGGGTTGAGCTCGATCTCCGCCACATCACTCTGCAGCTGCGCCGCAAGCTGCGAGATCTGCGCGATCAACTCCGCTGCCGCGCCCACGTCGGCCTTCGGTGCTCCGCGGAAGCCATTCAGCAATGGCGCGGCCTTGAGTTCGCCCAGCATGGAGGCGGCCTCATCAGCGCTGACCGGCGCCGGGCGATAGACCACGTCCTTGAACAATTCTGCCGTCACTCCGCCAAGGCCGACCATCACCATCGGCCCGAAGGTCTCGTCCAGCAGCGTGCCGACGATGATTTCGACACCCTTCCTGGCCATCGGCGAAACGAGCACGCCTTGCAGCGCGGCCTGCGGTCGGTGCTGCCGGGCGCTGGCGGTCAGCGCATCATAGGTCGCTGCGGCTTCATTCTTCGTAACGATGTTGACCCTGACGCCGCCAACCTCGCTCTTGTGCGGAATGTCGCGCGACTGGATTTTCATCACCAACGGGAAGCCTATCTTGGCAATCGCTGCATCTAGCGTCGATCTGTCGGTGACAAAAACCTCGCCTGGCAGCGCAACACCGGCAATCTGCAACAGCGTCTTGCTGTCATACTCGGAAAGCGTCGGCGCGGTCAGATGCTCAACTAAATCGTTCGGCGCAACAATGGCTGTTGCGACCGGGTCTGCCAGTCTGAACCTAGCGTGATCGACCAGCCGCCGCAGTGCGACACTCACATGAGTCAGCCCGGATAACACCACCACGCCGGATTCGGCGAGACCGGTGCGCGCGAAGTTCGACGGTAGCGTATAAGACCAGAACACGATCGGTTTGTTCTGCGCAGCAATGACTGGCTTCAGCTCCGGCGTCTTGAACGGCATCCGCGTCTCGCTCGACAGCGAGATGACCACCAGGATTGCATCGACCTCGTCAGACCTGTCGAGCAATTCAATGGTCTTTTGCAGCCCGCCGCTGTGCACCGCCTGGGCCGTGATATCGATCGGATTGCACGGCGACCCGTAGGACGGGATCAACCCGCGAATCGTCGCCTGAACGCCGTCCGACAATTCGGGCACCTGCAGCCCCTGCGCCGACACGGCATCAGCGCCCCAGATACCTGCGCCGCCTGAGACGGTGACGACGGCGACGCGATCGCCCTTCGGCAGCGGCGACGTGGTCAGTACGGCGGCGATGGTCACCGCTTCGTCGAGATCGTTGGAGACGATGAAGCCGTGGCGCGCGAACACCGCATCATAGGCTGCCGTCCAGCCCGCCATGCTGGCGGTATGCGAGGCTGCTGCGCGCTCGCCGGCACCGGAGCGGCCGACCTTTACAACGATGACGGGTTTGCCGAGCTCCGCCGCCTTGCGAGCCGCGGCTAGAAATTTATCGACGTCGCGAATGCCCTCGATGAACAGCAGGATCACGTCGGTTGCCGGATCCTGTACCATGTAGTCGAAGAATTCGCCGGCACCGAGATCGGACTCGTTGCCGGTCGAGATCACGGTGCTCAGGGCAATGCCGAGCGACTTGGCGCGGTTATAGATCGCAAAGCCGATGCCGCCGGATTGGGCGACGATACCGATCCGCTTCGTGGTAGCGACCAGCGGCAGCTGATCCGGCCTTACATCGACGGTCGGGCTGAAGGTAGCGGCAATGCCGGCAATCTGGTTGTAGTACCCCTCCGCATTCGGTCCAGAGATCCGCATCCCCGTGCGCTTGGCCAGCGCCGCAATGGCATCCTGCATGACGATGGAATCGCCGCCTTCTTCTGCAAAGCCGGAGGAAATGATGATTGCATGCCTGACGCCGAGTTTCGCGCAGTCCTCAAGCGCGCCGAGCACGACGCGCGCAGGAATGATCACAATGGCGAGGTCGATCGGCTGCCCGATGGCTTCGATGGTCGGATAGCACGCGAGCCCATCGATATCCGGATAGTTCGGATTGACCGGATATATCGCGCCGGAGAACTGGTTTTTGCGCAGAAAGGAGAGAAGCAGGCCCGGAATCTTCGTGACATCGCGGGAGGCGCCGATAATGGCGATGCTGGATGGATTGAAGAACGAGTCCAGCGGATGTGGACGTGTCACAGTCATGGCGTTTCTCGTTTATTGTTATAGCCATAGCGTTTTCGAGCGAAGTGGATACCGGTTCGCGCGAAGAAAACGCGTCAAACAGGAACTGATCGTGCGGCGATTGCCGCGATCACGCAACGACGCGAAACGTGACCCCGGCCAGCAGAAATGCATCCTCGGCGCAAGGACAGCCGCGCGCCCGTGCACTGCCGAGCACCTGCGCGACGTCGTTGACGCGAAAGGTGAGCCCGGTCATTGCCTCGGTCTTTCCCTTGGCGAAGCGCAAACAGCCGTTCGTGAACGCGATCTGCGGATCGTCGTTGCGGGCCGAGGTCAGCGGCACGCCGATGATATTACTCCAGTGCTGCGCCAGATCGTAATGGTCCGGGCTCTGCAGTTCGACCTCGATGAGCGCTCGCGTGATGTCGTGGCGGATCGCTTCCTGCCAATCCGGACCGGCTGGCGGATACGGCCCGAAATCGTCGTCGCTGTCTTTGGTGTGATTGAATTCGATAAAAGCAGCCCGGCAATCGCGTGGATGCAATTGCACGCCGTGATAGGGCGGATGATCGATCACATTGGCGGTGCGCACGCCGATGCTGGCGGCAAAACGCCCGCGCTCGTCGGGATCCTCGCAGGACAGGATCACCATATAACCGCCGCGGCCACCGGACTTCTCCAAGAAGCGCCCAGCCGCCGTGCCCGGCTGCGTCGGCGCGACCACTTCGAGCAGCGTCACATCGACCGGCATCAGCGCGTTTTCAAGCCCGTATTTGCCGACATGGGGATCGCGGTAACAGACATCGAGGCCGAGAATGGCCGCGATATCACTCGCCACCGGCTCCAGATGCGGAGCGACCAGACAAACTTGCCGCAACCGCATCTGGCTCATGGTCATTGCCCTTTGAAGACCGGCTTGCGCTTCTCGACGAAGGCTTTAGCGGCCTCCTTGTGATCTTCGGTATCGCTGCAGCGGGTGTGATGGATCGATTCGCCGTCGAAACAAGCTTCGAGCGTCATCGTCTCGGCATTGTTGATGTTGGTCTTGATGTAGCCGTAAGTGATGCTCGGGCCCTGCGCGAGTGACATCGCGAGGTCGTGCGCCGCCTTCTCCACCTCGGCGTCATCGACCACCTTGGTCACCATGCCCAGTGCCAGCGCTTCCTGTGCGGAGAGCACCGGCGACATCAGATAGAGTTCGCGTGCCTTGGCGCTGCCGAGCATCTTGGTCAGGAAATAGGTGCCGCCATAATCGCCGGAGAAGCCGACCTTGGCAAAGGCCGTGGTGATCTTCACCGAGCTTGCAGCGACGCGGAGATCGCAGGACAGCGCAATGGAGAGGCCTGCGCCTGCGGCAGCGCCGTCGAGCTGCGCCACCACCGGCTTCGCCATCTGGTGCAGAATCCGCGACACTTCCATGCCGCGGCGCAGGTTGGCGCGCTTGGCCTCGAACGGCAGCGGCGCGCGGCCAGCCGCCATCGACTTGACGTCACCACCGACGCAGAAGGTGCCGCCCGCGCCCTTGATGAGTACGGCGCGGACGTCGTGGTCTTCCTGCGCGCGGCGGGCCGCTGCGACCAGGCCCTGTGTCATCTCCGGATTGAGCGCATTGCGCCGATCCGGACGATTCATGGTGATAGTCAGAAGACCACTACCGAGGTCCTGCAGGACGATGTCGCTCATGATTGCGCTCCTTGTTGTTCTTGATCGTCCGGCAAGCTTCAGGCCCCGACGATTACTTCTTCACCAGCGGGCAGCGCGAGGCTTCCAGCGGCTGGAATGCCTGCTCCGCAGGAACGGTCGCGAGCAGCTTGTAGTCGTCCCAGCGGCCTTTGGATTCCGACGGCTTCTTCACCTCGAACAGGTACATGTCATGCACCATGCGGCCATCCTCGCGAATCCGACCATTCTTGGCAAACATGTCGTTGATCGGCGTCTCCTTCATGAGCTTCATGACTGGCGCCGAGTCCGTGGTGCCGGCGCCCTTTACCGCTTTCAGATAATGCAGAACCGATGAATAGACGCCGGCCTGGGCCGAGGTCGGTACGCGCTTAGTGCGCTCCTGGAAGCGCTTCGTGAAAGCGCGCGTCTCGTCATTGAGATCCCAGTAGAACGCTTCCGCCAGAATCAAACCCTGTGCAGTATCAAGACCGACGCTGTCGATGTCGGAGATGAAGGCCAGCAGCGGCGACAGCTTCTGGCCACCGCTGCGGGTCAGGCCGAATTCGGCCGCCTGCTTGATCGCGGTGATGGTGTCACCGCCGGCATTGGCGAGGCCGACGACCTTGGCTTTGGAGCTCTGCGCCTGCAGCAGGAACGACGAGAAGTCCGACGTATTCAGCGGATGTTTGACCGAACCCAGCACCTTGCCGCCAGCCTTGGTGACGACGGCCGTGGTGTCTTTCTCGAGGTCCGCGCCAAATGCATAGTCGGCCGACAGGAAGAACCAGGTGTCGAGGCCGTTCTTCACCGTGGCGAGGCCGGTCACATTGGCTTGCGCGTAAGTGTCGAACACATAATGCACCGTATAGGGGCCGCAGGCCTCGTTGCTGAGGCGGATCGAGCCCGGGCCGTTGAAGATGATGATCTTGTTGCGCGCGCGCGCGATTTCGCTCGCAGCCAGCGCGGTCGCCGATGCCGCAACGTCGATGATCGCCTCGACACCCTGATTGTCGAGCATGTCGCGTGCGATGTTGGCGGACAGATCAGCCTTGTTGAGATGGTCGGCAGCAATGATCTCGATCTTGCGGCCCAGCACTTCACCGCCGAAATCTTCCGCAGCCATCTTCGCAGCGGTCTCGCTGCCGACACCGGTGATATCGGCATACAGGCCCGACATATCGAGAATCGCGCCGAGCTTCAGCGGCTTGGTCTGCGCCATGGCACTAGTGGCCGCGAATGCCATTGCTGACGCCAGCAGACCTGAAATGATCTTCTTCAAAAGTCCCTCCCTCAAACGCGCCGTTGTTGTTTGTGCGCGGTGTTTGTTGTTATCGCGATCATGCCGCAATGAAACAACAGCAGCAAGCGGCGGCGCTGCCAAGAATAGCTGCAAAGACGTCAAGGTTTTCCGTAAAGCGGAATGGATTGCTTGCTATAATCGACGAGAGGTTGACCGAAGCTCGCAAGGTGGCGTGATGCGTGCCGCATCTGCAAAGTTTGACGCGTCGCATGCCGCAACGCTGTTGCTGGCAGTGATCGGCATTTCAACATGTGCGCAATCTGCGTCGGCCGCCTGCATGTTCGCCGCGCAGGGCGAAGGTCGTGTCACCGACGTGATCGATGTCAGAACATTGCGTTTGAGCGACGGCAACGTGATCCGTCTGGCGGGCATCGAGCCGATCGCTGACTCATCGAAGTCGACGAACGAATTTTTCGCATTGGCCTCCGGCCGTGATGTCACCTTGTACGGCGAAAGCGACATGCCGGATCGCTACGGCCGACAACCGGCTTTTGTCTTCGTGGATCCCGCTGCGCCTTCGCTCCAGGCGCAGCTTCTGGCACAGGGTGCCGCCCTCGCCTCCGGTACGATCTCGGATAAAGCCTGCGCGGCGGAACTTGCCGCTGCGGAAGGCTCGGCCCGCCGGCTGAAGCGCGGAATCTGGGCTCAAACCAACGTCATAAAAAACGCGGAAAGTCCCGGCGATATCTTGGCCGATGTGGGGCGTTTCGGGGTGGTCGAGGGGCGGGTTCTGTCGGTTCGCCAAGCCGGGACGGTGACATACGTCAATTTCGGGCGTCGCTGGACTGAGGACTTTGCGGTGACTGTTTCAAGGCGCATGATGGCCGCCTTCGAGACGGCCGGAATCACGCTTAAGTCCCTAGAAAGGCGACATATTCGCGTTCGGGGATGGATCGAGAGGCGCGGCGGGCCGCGGATCGAGGCGCTCGGGGTGCGGCAGATCGAAGTGGTCGGGGACAATTAGGCCACTTGGGCAGCAAGATCGCTTGAGCGAAGATGATTTGGGCGAATGGGCTGTTTGGGCAGAAAGTGGACGACGTGACGGGTGTGGGACGGCATACCAGCTTGAGCCGCTGCCTTTGGGCTGCGCCGGCCCTGCTGTGCGCTGCGCTCGCTCTATCGGCCTGCGGCGATGCCAGCCGGTTCGAGGCCGCCTCGTCGGTCAAGCCAACGGTATCGGCCAAGCCGCCGAAGCCTGCCGTGGTGCAGACCCCGGCCGCGGAGAAAGAACACGAGCGCATCCTCGCATCCTATGGCGGCGCCTATGATGACCCGCGGCTGGAAGCACTGATCACCAAGACCGTCGATCGGCTGGTCGCAGCCTCTGAGCGACCGGACCTGGCCTACAAGGTCACGATCCTCAATTCGGGCGCCGTCAACGCCTTCGCCCTACCGACCGGACAGCTCTATGTCACGCGCGGCCTGATCGCGCTGGCCAGCGATACATCCGAGATTTCATCGGTGCTGTCGCACGAGATGGCGCATGTGCTCGCCAAGCACGCGTCGATCCGCGAGGAGCAGGCACGGCAGGCCTCGATCGTCACCCGCGTCGTCACCGATATGGGCAGCGATCCCGATCTCACTGCGCTCGCGCTCGCCAAATCCAAACTGACAATGGCGAGCTTCTCGCGTGCGCAGGAATTCGAAGCCGATGGCATCGGCGTAGGCATCTCGGCCCGCGCAAAGTTCGATCCCTATGGCGCGTCGCGTTTTCTCGCGGCGATGGAGCGTAACGCGGCGCTGAAGGCCAGCCGCACACCGCTCGATCCGCGCGCACAGGACTTCCTGTCGTCGCATCCGGCGACGCCCGAGCGCGTGCAGAATGCGCAGGCCAATGCGCGGCAATATTCCTCGCCCGACGGTGGCGAGCGCGATCGCGAGACCTATCTCACGGCCATCGACGGCATCGTCTATGGCGAGGATCCGAGCGAAGGTTTCGTGCGCGGCCGCCGCTTCCTGCATCCCAAGCTCGGCTTCACCTTCCAGGCGCCAGAGGCCTTCACCCTCGACAATACGGCGCAGGCGGTGATCGGTGTGCGCGAGGGCGGCAATCAGGCCATGCGCTTCGACGTGGTACGCGTACCGTCCGAACAGACGCTGAGCGACTATCTCAATTCCGGATGGATGGAGAATGTCGACAAGGCCACCACGGAAGAGCTGACCATCAACGGCTTCCCCGCAGCGTCCGCCATCGCGCGCGGCGACCAGTGGCAATTCCGTGTTTACGCGTTGCGCTTCGGCAGCGACGTCTACCGCTTCATCTTCGCTGCCAAGCAGAAGAGCACCGAGAGTGAACGCAACGCCCGCGAGACCGTCAACTCGTTCCGCCGCCTGACGCTGGCCGAGATTCAGGCCGCCCGTCCGCTGCGCATCAAGGTGATTACCGTGCAGCCCGGAGATACCGTGGAGTCACTGTCGCATCGCATGAGCGGCATCGATCGTCCGCTGGAGCGCTTCCGCGTGTTGAACGGGCTTGAGAACAACGCCAGCGTGAAAGCCCGCGACCGCGTCAAGATCGTGGTGGATTGAGATCCATCCAGTTACTGCTCATCGACAACAAAAAAGCCCGGCCTCTCGGCCGGGCTTTTCGTATTCAACTTGCGAGATGCTGCTTATGCAGCCTCGTCCGCGGCGGCGACATCATCGTCACCATCGCTGTCGGCATCGTCAGCACTGGCTTCGGCGCCTGCCTCAGCCTTCGCGCCACGGCGCGGGCTCTTGGCGAGCTGGCCTTCGATCTCCTTGACCGCTTCGGTCTCGGTGACGTGCTGAACCACGGCGATTTCGCGCGACAGACGATCGAGGGCAGCTTCATACAGCTGACGTTCGCTGTAGGATTGCTCGGGCTGCGAGTCGGAGCGGAACAGATCGCGGACCACTTCGGCGATGGCAACGATATCGCCCGAATTGATCTTCGCTTCGTATTCCTGTGCACGGCGCGACCACATGGTGCGCTTGATGCGGGCGCGGCCCTTCAGTGTCTCCAGCGCACGCTTGACCAGCGCCGGCTCCGACAGCTTGCGCATGCCGACATTCATGACCTTTGCAGTCGGAACGCGCAGGGTCATCTTGTCCTTCATGAAATTGATCACGAAGAGTTCAAGCCTGGCGCCTGCAATTTCCTGTTCCTCGATGGCGAGGATCTGGCCAACACCATGCGCCGGATAGACCACGAATTCGTTGGTCTTGAAGCCCTGACGCTGGGTCAGCGGCTTCTTCGGCTCTTCGGCGCGCGGGGCCGCAGCGGGCGCCAGCTTGGCGGCAACCGGTTTGGCAACGACCGGCTTCGCAGCAACCTTGGCAACTTCCTTCGGCGCAGCGGCCTTCACAGCGGGAGCGGCAGCAGGGGCCTTCGCGGCCGGTTTCGGCGCAGCAGGCTTGGCAGCAGTGGTCTTCGAAGCAGCAGCCTTCGGGGCAGGTTTGGCAGTCTTGTTGGGCATTGCACTTCTTTTATTTTTGGAGGACTTTTCAGCCGCAGCCTTCGCGGCGGTCCGGGTGTCCTTGACAGGCGCCCGGGCACGGCCTTTGGTGACAGAATTCTTCGCAGCAGGACCCTTCACAACGCGGCTCGCCGCAGTTGTTTTCTTGGAAGCCTTCGGATCCAAAACCTTCGAAGAAGTAGCCTTCTTCGAAACAGCAGCCTTGGAAACACTCTTTTTACGCGTTTTCTGTGACACAGCCTGCGCGTGGAAACCGCCACGCCCCTGTTTGATGTTTAAACGGGAACCTGGCAGAGCCATATCGAGCGGCACCACACGGTCCAGCCTCTTGAATTGTGCCTATTATAGCACATTTCCCGCAAAAATCAATGATTTATGCCCTATCGCGGCCGCCTGGCGGCCGCTTCCGGAGCATAATCGGGGCTAGGGTAAATTTCGCGTGGTCACAGGTACCGGGATAACACAAATCATTAATTGATCGGCGTGCCGGAAAACTCAGTCGCCCTTGCCAGGTGCCGCCGAGAAATACTTCTCGTACTTGCCTTCCTGACCGTCGAATTCCTTGGCTTCAGGCAACTCGTCGATCTTCTGGGTGATGTTCGGCCACTTCTTAGCGTGTTCCAGATTGACCTGCAGCCACTTCTCGATGTTGCCTTCGGTATCAGGCTTAATCGCGTCCGCCGGGCATTCTGGCTCGCAGACACCACAATCGATGCATTCGTCCGGATGGATGACCAGCATGTTTTCACCCTCGTAGAAGCAGTCCACGGGACACACTTCGACGCAGTCGGTGTATTTACATTTGATGCAATTGTCGGTGACGACGTAAGTCATCCAGAACTCCGGAAACGATCGATATTCAGTGTTTGCGTAGCGCACCAACCCCGCTGCCGCAAGGGATGCAGCCGGCATGGGTCAAGGCATTTCGACCAAGGGAAAAGCCTGCCACGAAACCATCATTGGACGCGGCGTCTGGCCTAGATAGTTACCCCGGAAGGTGTTGCAAATCGGTATAGAGCACGCGCGCTGCAGTGGCATCGCCGCGCCGTTCCGAGAAGCCCTCGACCTTCATCACCCGCACGGTGCGGTCCAGCGCCACCGTGAGCACGTCGCCGATCTTCACACCGTGGCCAGGCGATTTCTCGCGCGTGCCATTGATGCGAACCTTGCCGCTTTCCACCAGCGCAGCGGCACTGGTGCGGGCTTTGACTACCCGCGCGTGCCACAGCCATTTATCGAGACGCTGGCGCTCCAACCGACACACCATCAAATGGCGGCACGGCGCCGCCTCACATGACCTGCATCAATCCTTGCGGCCGCTGAGCTGTTCCTTGAGCGCGGCGAGTTTCGCGAAGGGGGAGTTCGGATCGATCGGACGGTCCCGTTCGCGCGGTGCGGCCGATGTGGCGAACGGGCGGGTTGCACCGCCGCGGTCGTTGCCACGGCCCTCGCGGCCCTTGTCGCCGCCCTTGAAACCGCCTTTGCCCTTGCCCTGGAAGCGTTCGCGCTCGCGCGGCGGACGGCCACCCTCCCCCGGCTTGTTGTCGCGGTTACCGCGATTGCCACGGTTCGGGGCGCCTTCGGCGGAAGCCGTGGCGGCCGGCGCATCGCTGCGCGGACGGCGGAACTCGTTGTTGTTGCGATCGCGGCGGCCCTGGCCGCCACGGTCCTGCCGCTCGCGCTTCTCGCCATCGGCGACAGCGCCTTCGGCGGGAGCCCCCTGGGCAGCACCTTGCGCGGCGTTGTTGGAGCGGTGATGACGGTTGCGATCGTGACGCGGCGGACGGCGTTCTTCCGAACGGCCACCGGGGCGCCAGACTTCGACCAGCTCGGGCTCGGCAGCGACGGCAGGAGCCGCGGCGGCTTCGCCTTCAGCGGGCACGGCCGCATCACCTACCGCAGCAGTCTCGGTCTCGGCGACGGCCGTAGCAGAATCTGACTGCGCTTCGACAGGTGCAGCCGCTTCAGATGCAGCCTCCTCAACGGGAGCAGCTTCCGTCTCGACCGGAGACACCAGCGACACTTCGGGCAACAGCGATGCCGACGGCACGGCTGCAGCTTCCTCGGCCGGGGCCGCTTCGGTCGCAACCTCGGCAGGTGCGACATCAGCCGTCTCGGCCGCTTCAGCAGCAGACTCCACTGCGACGACGGTGTCTTCACCGGGCGTATCGGACTCGGCGAACCCGGCCGTAGCATCGGGCTGATCAGCCGTCTCGTCGCTCGCCTTGTCTTCAGCTTTGGGCTCGATCGGCGTCGTCGCAGCAACCGGCTTCGGCGGTGCCGGCGGCAGCGGCGCCTTCTTCTCCATGCGATAGCCCAGGGCACGCAGGATCGAGGCGAAATCTTCGCCGGCCGAACCGGTGAGCGAGGTCATCGCCTGCGTCACCACGAAGTGGCGGCCATCAAAGGCACCAGCGGGCTTCTCGCCCGGCGACGCTTCACGCCACGCCAGCGCGGGACGGATCAGATCGGCCAGACGCTCCAGAATATCGACACGCACGGCGCGCTCGCCGCACTGGCGATAGCCCAGCACGCGATAGGCATCGCGATCGAGCAGCTTGTCGACCGGGAAGGATGTACGACCCGACCCTGCGAGATGCTGTGCGCTCGACAGCGCCGACATGTCGACATTGTCCTGCTTCAATGCCCAGAGCAGCGCCGCGAGCGAACGCCCCGCAGGCTTCAGCAGGCCAGGGATATAAATGTGATAGGCGCCGAAGCGGACACCGTATTTGCGCAACACGGCGCGCGACGGCTGATCGAGATCCTTCATCTCGGTCGCGATCTTCTGCCGCTCGAGCACGCCCAGCGCTTCAGTGAGCTGGAACGCGATGCCACGCGCGATACCGGTGATGTCTTCAGCCTTAGTGAGATCGAACAGCGGCCCGAGCAGCTTCTCGATATGCGTCTTCAGCCAGAGATCGAGACGGGCCTGAACCGCATCGCGCGGCGCGCCGGAGAGGCGCTCGTCGGCGATGATACGGAGACGGGGATGCAACGCATCGTCGGCTGCGACCAGACGGGCCACCGCGTCACCGGTCCAGCGCATGGTGCCGTCGGAGGCGAGCACGAACTGATCGTCCGGCGCGTTGCCGAGTTTCTCGGCGCGCGCGTCGATCTCGCCGGCCAGCGCCTTCAGCGCCGTGGCCTGCAACGCCTTCGCATCCGAGCCAGCCTCGGCCGCATCGGGCAAAAATGTAAATCCGTCGAGACGGCCAATCACATGGCCCTCTACGATCACTTCGCCCGTCTTACCAATTTCAGTATTCAGCATCGTGTTTTCCCGCAAGCGGCGCATCAATACACTGGTACGACGATCAACGAAACGCTCAGTGAGCCTCTCATGAAGGGCATCTGACAGTTTATTTTCCAATTCGCGCGAAATTCCCTGCCAATGATCCGGATCTGAGAGCCAATCCGGACGATTTGCGAGGAATGTCCAGGTCCGGATTTGCGCGATTCGGCCCGATAATGTGTCGATATCGCCATCAGTTCGGTCTGCTTGCGCGATCTGGGCACCAAACCAGGCATCTGGAATGCGCCCACGCTGCATCAGGAAGTTGAAAATGGTGACTACCAGCTCTGCGTGTGCAGCAGGCGCGATGCGGCGATAATCGGGGATCTGGCAGGCGTCCCACAGCTTCTCCACCGCATCCTTGCCCTGGGCCCTGTCGCGCACATCGATGTCGCGCGCGGTATGATCGAGCACGCGAAGGTCCTCGGCGATCGGCGCGCGCGTCAGCGCCTCGTGGCGCGGCGTTTGAGCCAATGACACCTGCAGCGAGGCGATCGAGGAGAAATCCAGCTTCGAATTGCGCCACTGCAGCACCTTCACCGGTTCGAAGATGTGGTTCTGCAGCTGATTGACGAGTTCGGGCTCGAATGGTTCGCAGCGGCCGGTGGTGCCGAAGGTACCGTTGCGCGTGGCGCGGCCGGCGCGGCCCGCGATCTGGGCGAATTCCGATGGCGTCAGGCGGCGGAATTGATAGCCGTCATATTTACGGTCTGAGGCAAAGGCGACGTGGTCGACGTCGAGATTGAGGCCCATTCCGACCGCGTCGGTTGCCACTAGGTAGTCAACGTCACCATTCTGGAACATCGCGACCTGCGCGTTGCGGGTGCGCGGGGACAGCGAGCCCAATACGACTGCAGCGCCGCCGTGCTGGCGCTTGATGAGTTCGGCAATCGCATAAACTTCATCGGCGGAAAACGCGACAATCGCTGTCCTGCGCGGCTGCCGCGTGATCTTGCGATCGCCGGCAAATTCCAGATGCGACAGCCGTGGCCGCGTCACGATGCTGGCGCCGGGCAGCAGGCGCTCGATGATCGGGCGCATGGTGGCGGCGCCCAAAAGCAGCGTTTCGTCGCGGCCGCGGCGATGCAGGATGCGGTCGGTGAAAACATGGCCGCGCTCCAGATCTGCAGCGATCTGGATCTCGTCGACGGCCAGAAACGACACGTCGAGATCCCTGGGCATCGCCTCGACGGTGGAGACCCAGTAGCGCGGCTTGGCCGGTTTGATTTTCTCTTCGCCGGTGATCAGCGCAACAGCTTGTGGTCCGACGCGGTCGACGATCTTGTTATAGACCTCGCGCGCCAAGAGCCGCAGCGGCAGGCCGATAATCCCGGACGAATGCGCGAGCATGCGCTCGATGGCGAGATGAGTCTTGCCGGTATTGGTGGGGCCGAGCACCGCGGTGACGCCGGCGCCGGGGGCCCTGCCGTTGGACAGCGTGGGCGGAGAAGACGAAAAGGCCATGTTTTTCAGATATTTCCGCGTCGCCGACTGTCAAGATGGAGACAGGTTACGACGCTTCAGAGCCGCGCTTTTTGATGGTTTGGAACGAGTCCGGAACGAAAGCGGCCCGAATCGGTGACTCGGCACCTCCCCGGCCGCATCACCCCAACATCTCGCGCTGACGTCCAACAAAACTGACTAGATCAAGTTTGTGACAGCGCAACAAGGGCCGATAAATCTCTCAAGTTATGAACAGCGCACGGACTCCGAACCGGCTGTGAGTCAAGCGCCCTGTCGCAAGAATGCTGCAGCTTTGCTGCAGGAAAGTCGCAGGAAAACCGGCGAAAACGGCCCTCAATTGGCATCCGGTCTTGCGGCCATGTTGCGGCACTCCGGCGGCGGCAAACGCGCCGTTCCACGGCGATTCCGCAGCGCCCGTTCCCTCTAGTTCGTCTTCGCCACGGCCTTGGCCGGCGCGGGGGTGGTGACGAATTCGGTCGCTTCCAGCATGGCGACGCCGAGCGGGGTCGGCACTGTCATGCGATACGGCACCAGCACGCGGGTTCCGGCGATCGGCACCAGCGTCACTTCGATATTGCGCTGGGCGGCAAGATATTTGATGGCGGCGCGGTCGGGCACATAGCCGGCGATCGGCGTGAAATAGACGGCGCAGACAATCGCCGGACCGTGATAGCCCTTTTCGGCCTTCACATTTTCCATGCGCTTGTAGTCGAGCTTGAGATCGTAGCGCATGCGGCCGTCGAAGATCGACGTGCCGGTGCGGCAGGAATCCGGCGTCAGCAATTCGCCTGACCCGGCGACGCGCAGCAGCGAGCCGGTCATCGGATCGATCACACCCCGCCGATGCGCATCGGTGATCGGAATCTTCTCGGGATCGAGCGGCGGCTCCGGCTCGATGGAATACTCTTTTACATAGCCCGGCGTGATCAGCATCTTGATCGTCTCGGACTTCTTCGCGGAAGTGGTGACGGCCTGATAATTCGACGGCACCAGCGCGCCCGCGACCACGCGGCCGGTGGACTGGCCGGAGCCGGCACCGCCGGCAAAGGCTTTCAGCAGACCGGCGGTGCCGCCACTGGCCGTCGCGGAATACTGGTCGTCATTGATGTCGATGGCCCAATGGCCCTTGCCGACCGCGATGCCGGCGAGGCTGGCTTCATATTTAGCCTCCAGCTTGCCGCCGAGGGTCACCGCCTGCGCAGGCGCCTGAAGGGAGGGCTGCACCGGAGCCGCAGCCGGCGTTTGCGCCCGCGCGGCGCCGGACATCACCACCGGCAGCGCCAGCAAGAGACCCGCGGCGATAATCGCGCGTGGTCCGGCCGCGCGCGCCATCCGGCCTGCCGCCCGAGCGGCTATCGCCGGAAGGAGCGCAGAATAGGTCGCTTGAGGGCTCACTCGGGGGCTCACAGTGGAACTCGCCTGGGAATTCACTTGGGGCATCACCTGGTCGGGCAATCCCACGCGCGGGGCGCGGGGTCGCATCGCATATCGGGGCTGGAAGCTGTGTTTCCAGCCCGAATACGTCGTTTATATGATGGGAACCGCGTTGATTTCCATGTGGTTTCCGCCGACGGGACGGGTTATACAGCGCCCGCAAATGGCGGTTTTTGCCGGTTTTGCCGCGACTTTCACGGCCCGGATATCTTGACGGCCGTGGCCAAGCCCCCTATACGTCCGCCACTCCTGAAATGGACGTGATTTTGAACCCCTGCCCGGCTTTGGGCTCTTCGCCTTTTAGCTGCGGGGATGACAGAGGATTTTCGCCATGTCTCGGCGCTGTGAACTGACACTGAAGGGCCCCCAGGTGGGCCACAAGGTGAGCCACTCGAACATCAAGACCAAGCGCCGGTTTTTGCCGAACCTGGTCAATGTGACCTTCCTGTCCGACGTGCTCGGCCGCGGCGTGCGCCTGCGCGTGTCGGCGAATGCCGTGAAGTCGGTCGACCACCGCGGTGGCTTCGATGCCTATCTGATCAAGGCCCGCGAGAGCGAGCTGTCGCAGAAGGCCGTGCTGCTCAAGCGCGCCATCGAAAAGAAGAAGGCCGAGACCGCAGCAGTCGCGGCCTGATCCCTTCGATCGGACTTTAAGTTTTCAAATACAGAACGGCCGGATCGCGAGATCCGGCCGTTCTTGTTTTTGAGGCCGAGAAGTATGCGCTCCAATGAACATCCTTCACCATGAAGTTTTAAAAACAGCACGCCCTGGTTGTTTCGATTTAGCTCTGCATACTATGTTTGAAGTACAACAAATTAGCAGAGCAAAAAATGGCTGCGCACTCACGCCCGTTGCACCTACAGACCATCGACAGTCTTTTTGCGGAGTTAATTGGAGGCGCGAGTGTTTCCGTAGGCGAAGACGGCACGGAATTTAGCCTTTCCAATGCAGATAGCCGAGCGATTCTGAATTGGTACCGCCTGAACCGCGCGAAATGGGCGGGAAACGTAATGACGCAAGATGTGGAGGCCCTAGTATCAGCGATACTTACCTCCCCTCCGACTCTTCCAATTCCTGAAATTGTAAAACCCAAAGCCGGTCGCAAACTGCGCCTTGTAAAGGTCACAGCGCACCGATTTGGGGGACTACATGCCTACGGCACAGCTGAAGAGCCACCGCCGGATTTTGAGTTCTCGCCAGATAAACCGATAACTCTATTCGAAGGCTGGAACGGAGCGGGAAAGACCTCGATACTTAACAGCATCATCTGGTGTCTGACAGGAAGTTTGCTGCGACCGCAACGTCAACCGGAAAGCGGACTAGAGGAATTTGATAGCTCATTCGTTCGATCGGAAGGCGCTTCAGACGAGACGACATCACATTCTTTGACGCCGATAACCCCTCTTCCAAATCCAGATTTTTACGTACCTCCAGTCGACAAACCAATACCGATTGATAGTTGGGTTGAGCTGGTATTCGTCGACCAAGATGGGAACGAGTTGCCCCCTATTCGGCGCACGCAACTGCGCAATTCAAGGGGTCGAGTATCCGAAACGCCAAGCGGCTTCGAAGCACTCGGCGTTGACCCGATTGCGTTTCAACTGGGCACCACAATGCCCGCAATGCTTCAATTCCTTAGAGTCGGATCGACCTCGGATCTCGGCCTAGCTGCGGCGAGATTAACAGGACTGGCCGAGATTTCCGCTCTCGCCAAACACGCCGGCAAGGTCAAAGAAAAGCTGAAGGGAGATTTCAAGAAGAATCGCGAGAAAGAGATTGAGGGAGACGACAGCAGCTTCCAGCAAGCGCGAACGGACCTCCAATCTGAAATTGACTCGTTCGCCGAGATGGCGCCTACAGACCCGCTTCCGGCACCCTCTGGAGCAAAAGACGTCGAGCAAAAACTCGCTGCTCTGGAAGCCCATTTCGACGCTCTCAAAGCTAAGACGCTTGCCGCAGCAAAATCCATACTTGGTCCAGACTTCGACCCAACGGACAAATCGGAGCGCGATAATCTGGAAGCCAGCATAGGCCCTGCTCAAGGCCAGTTAAAAGCTATGGCTCAGCTACCAACTGTCCGCCGCATCCGCGCTCTTGGCGACCTTAGCGATGCAGATTGGGCGCGTGTAAATAAGCTCGTTACCAAACTGCACGCGGAAGCAAATATCCTAGCGGAATTGAGCAACAATCCGGCTTTAGAACGCCGGAAACAGCTTTATGCGCGCATAGCAAATTGGATATCGGACGGCAATGATCACGACCCCACGACATGCGCAGTGTGCAGCCGATCGTTAGCCGGAATAACAGATCCTCTTACAAGCCAGCTTGTATCCGACCATATTGTTCAGATTACCGATGCTGATCATCAGTTACTCTCTCAAACCAAGCAGAAGTGGGCGACACACTGGGCGGGATATCTGACCACCAATATTCCAAACGAGCTTCAACCAGAGCTAAGCAAAGATCTGCCCGCGACTCCCGGAGACCTTATTCGCGAGACTTTGGTCGAAGATCTTTTCTTGACAGACGCATTCTCGGAAACTCTCGCTTCGCTGAAAGCAGGTGTACAACTGCTCTGCGACCAAGAACTTGTGAAACTTCCAAAATTCACTGAGCCCAGCATAAAAGCCCTACCCAAAGAGCTTGGGAATATAACGTCATCTCTCGAAGCTATGTCGCAACGACTTGCTCGCGCCCAAGCTTTTGCGGATTGGCGCAAGGCCCATGGGCAAACGGTCGCCCAAATCACAAAGAGCATCGTAGGCGGATCGAGTTCTACCGAGAAAGACGTCACCAACGCTTCTCCGATTGCAGATAAGCTTTCAGCCTTAGCGTCGATCGTCAAAGGCACCGAACCACTTAACGTTGCTCTAAAATTATGCCATCGCATGTCGGAGGCGCTTCAGAAAAGGCGAACGAAGGAACAACGCCTTTCACTCTATACCCGGGCCATCACTGCATTGGATAGTGTAATCGAACTAGGCTCTCTTTCAGAGAAGCAAGTCGAGGAGTTGCGAAAGCTTCTGCACAAGAGAACAATCTATTGGCGGGACAAATGCTATCACAACTCGTTCCCCATGGCTGGGCACGCTCTGCGCGATACTTCCATGGACTCAAAAGGAGTCCTCGACCTGCAGGTCGGATTCTCGACTGCAACTGCCCCCGCACAGCACATCTCTAACTCTTCCGCGTTGCGGGCGAGTTTGATGGGTTTTTTCCTCGCATTCTGGGAACACGTTCTGAAGGAAAGAGGCGGCATAGCGCTCCTCGTGCTCGACGACCCGCAAGAATTGCTGGATCACGACAACAAAGAGAAATTGGCACGACTTCTGCCTGAACTCGTCAAGGGCGGAGGCCAAATAGTGCTAGCTACGTATGATCGTTTCTTTGCGCGAGCCGCGGTAGCAGCCGGGCGTAAATACGCCTCAATCGAGCATCGCAGTGTTCATCCGGTCAACCCGTGCCGAAAGCGGCTTGAAACCGCAGCAGCGGTGGAAGAATTGGATATCAAGCGCAGTGCCTACGAGGTAGACAAAGACAATGCCGCGAGGGCGCAAGACTTTGCAAATGAAGTTCGCTCATTTCTCGAAGCTCGGCTGTCTGACCTTTTCGACGACCCCGCATATCCCGCACACTCGGCGCCATCGAAGGCACCGACACTGGTCGATCACTTGGGCCACCTACGCGCCCTAACAAACTCTCCCCCTAATGCTCTTTTTAAGAGCAAAACCGTGAGAGATTTCTGCGAAAGCAAAGCCCTTGCTCAAGGCGCCGAATGTCTCAGGGTTTTAAACACTTCGCATCACAACAAGACTTCATTGAGTGCTGGCGACGTGTATGCCATTTTGAACGATTTTGAATCGGTCCTCAACCTCATGGAGAAGATGCACATCGAATTCCGCCATTGGCGTTGGCAGGAACCACTTCAGCCGGCAACTTCCCCGACGAACGTTGTCCCATTCAAACCTGCGAGCGTTTCCAAATTCAAAGCCACCGTTTATCCCGACTTGGCTGCATTCACAGCAACGTCGCAACACGACACACAAGAAGATGTTCTAGAGGAGATCGACGAAACTTGGTTCGCAGATAAAACGCTTTTCCTGATCAGAAAGGACAATCTTGGCTTCGCCGTCCCTGATGGCTGCATCGCAATCGCCGAGAGTACTTCCTATGATGGAAGAGATCACAACCTCGTAATAGCGCGCCAGAAGGGGCACTTGCTCGCTCGGCGCCTTTTCAGACCACCGCATAGTGATCAGCTCGCGCTAGCGGCAGAGGCTCCCGACCCTCGGAACTCGAAACCAACTCTTCTTTTTACGACCGAAGATATCGCGCTTCACCGAATCGTGGGGATGCTAACTGAACAACCAGCTCCGCCTCTTGGCAGAGGTGAAGCGATAGAGATTCAGTCAGCGAAAAGTTTGGCTAACATTAGAGCCGCCTATCGAGTACGCGAAGATAGTGGCATACCCCTCGCACTACCAGGACAGATTGTGCTCGGCGGAGAGGTAGTTGAAAGGGACCAACTACATTCAACGGAGGGAACGCTCGTTGCTCTTGGTTTGGATGATGGCAGCAACGTCTTCAAACGCATCGGAGAAAGTGTTCCGGGCAGCAACGGAAAGTTATGGCAGTTCGAGAGCGTCGGCGGCTTAGGAAAATCACTTATCGTCTCTCTGGCAGAGCCCGATGAAGAAGCAGATGCCCCTAAGTTTATTCGCGCACGAAAGATCGTTGGCGTCCTGTATACATAGTCGCCTTCTTCCCACAACATCGCCTCATTTCCTCCGGGAACGCAGTGCAGCGTGCATCGTTCTAAACCCGGTTGCGCCGCCTGCGGCGCGTGGGACAGATTGAGGAGATTTCGATGCAACAGATTTTGAAAAAGCCCGTGTTTTCGAGGGCCTTGCTGCCGCTGGCACTGGCGGGCGCGCTCAGTGCGGCTGCGCCGGCTGTCGCCGCCGACGTCTATATGCGCCAGCCCGCCCCGCGAGCCGCCGTGGTGGTGCCATCCGGCCCGCTGACGCTGCAGGACGCGCTGGCGATCGCTTCGGGAATCGGCGTGGTGACGGTGCAGAACACCCATTACGACGACAACGAATGGGAGATCGAGGGCCGCGATCAATACGGCAAGTGGATTCAGGTCGACATCGATGCGCGCACCGGCGAGATCAGGAACGTGGATCGTTCGATCATCTGATCGGGGGGAAGTGAGCAGGCGGCGCGCTGAAAGGCGCGCCGTTTGTTTTTGTGTAGTGCACTGACGGTCGTGGACTCCCTCCCCCTCCGCGCGAAGCGAAGCTTCGCTAGGGGGAGGGTCGGCCGATAGGCCGGGGTGGGGGTGCGCCACGTGACGTCAGAGTGTGGGGCACCCCCACCCTGCCCCTCCCCGCCTAGCGAAGCTTCGCTTCGCCTGGGGGGAGGGGAAACTACTGCCGGTGCGTGCGGCCTTACGTTAGCTTCAATCCCGTCGCGGCTTCCAGTTCGGCCAGCGCCTGCGCGGCGGATGTCACCTTGATCGTGGTCATGCCGAGATCGCGCGCGGGCTTGAGGTTGACGCCGAGGTCGTCGAGATAGACGCAAGTCTTCGGATCGACCGCGAGCTTGTCGGTCATCATCGTGTAGATGCGTGGATCGGGCTTGCGCAGGCCGATCTTCGCGGACTCGATGACGTGATCGAACAGCACCATCACCTCGGCCACATAGAGCGTGCGGCCGTCGGCGGAGCCCAGGCCTTTCGAACCAATGGCATTGGCCGGCAGGTTGTTGGTGATGCAGCCGGTCTTGAACGCCGCCTTGATACGGCGCAGCGCCTCGACCATTTCGGGGCGGATCTCGCCCTTCAGCAGCTTGACCACATCGCGGCCCGGCACTTCGGCGCCGAGCGCTTTGGACTCGGCGGCGAACAGCGCGTCGAAGGTGGCGAGATCGATTTCGGCGCGCTCGAATTTCGCCCAGGCGTTTTCAAAATGGTTTTCCGCATTGGTGCGGCGGATGATGTCCCGGGGCAGGCCATGGCTCTGCTCGTAATGCGCAAAGGCCTCGAAGGGCGAGGAGGTGATCACCCCGCCGAAATCAAAGATCACCGCAGAGATCATGGACGCGCTTGCTCCCTTACTTCCCCTCTCCCCCGGGCGAAGCGGAGCTTCGCTGGGCGGGAGAGGGCCGGGGAGAGGGGTTACGCGAAGTCGGAGCGTGCGGAAAGTCCCCCTCTCCCGCCTAGCGAAGCTTCGCTTCGCCTGGGGGAGAGGGGAGAAAGAGCTACCCCGCGACGCGGGCCTCGCCTCCGAGTACCGGGCCGCGCGCGCTGCCGACATCGCGGATCGGGGGCTGGCCGTAGAGCCGGGCATATTCGCGGGAGAATTGCGACGGGCTCTGATAGCCGACCGCGTATCCGGCGCTGCCGACATCGAGCCGCTCGACCAGCATCAGGCGGCGCGCCTCGTGCAGTCTTAGCTGCTTCTGATACTGCATCGGCGTCATCGCGGTGACGGTCTTGAAATTGTGATGCAGCGAGGACTCGCTCATGCCGACGCGATCGGCGAGATCCTCGATGCGGAGCGGGCTGGCATAGTTGCTGCGCAGCCAGGAAATGGCCTTGGCGACCTTGTTGCTCGGGCTCTCGGCCAGCGCGATCTGCCGCAGCCGCGCGCCGTAAGGGCCGACGAGCAGGCGATACAGCACTTCCTGCTCCAGGAGCGGCGCCATCACGGGAATGTCCTGCGGCCGGTCGAGCAGGCGCAGCAGCCGCAGCGTGGCGTCGAGCAGATCGGCGGAGGCCTTGGCGACGACGACGCCGCGCTCGGGGAGCTGCGGATGCGCATGGCCATCGGCAGATTTGTCAGCCAACCCCTGGCCGAAACGGCCGAGCACGTCCTTCAGATGCTGCGGATCGATGGCGAGACCCATGCCGAGATGCGGCTCCGCCTCGGAGGCCTCGACGATGCAGGACGACATCGGCAGGTCGAGCGACACCAGCACATAATCGCCGGCGGCATAAGTATAGGTCTCGGTGCCCAGTTGCAGCCGCTTGGCGCCCTGCACCACGAGGCCGAAACACGGCCACTGCGCGCTATGCACGAGCTGGGTCGGCTCGGCCTGCCGCTTCAGATACAGGCTCTTCATGCCCGCGGCATAATCGCTGCCGCTGGCGGCGTAACGGGCAATGATGTCGGCAATCTCACGAATCGTCTCGGTCACACGCAAACCCCTCAGGCGGCAGGCCTTTTATCCCGAGGTGTATCTAGGTGCAGTGCCGTGGCGGGGAAATGGCTGCGGGATCACTTTTGCAGGATCGTGCAAAACAGATGCAGGATCGCGCTAACGCCGACGCGGTTGCGTTTGCGATAACAGCACCAGCCGCAGAGCAGATCGGCGAGCCGCCCGCGGGCCTCGGATCTGCCAGGGCATATGGCACCAAGTTCGCGGCAATCGGGTCGTCATCCCCGCCTTGCGCTCCCAGAGTAAGGGAGCGCGATCCCGCCCGGATCGATTCCGACACGCGACCTTACGCACACGACAGACGATCAAGACAGACATCATCCAGATCCAAGGACATGCCATGACAAGACTGGCAGGAAAAGTTGCGCTCGTGACCGGCGCCGCGGACGGCATCGGCGCGGGCATTGCACGGCGCTTCGGCGCAGAAGGCGCGGCGGTGATCGTGCATCACGCGAATGATCCCCGCGGCGCGGCGCGCGTCGTCGCCGAAATCGTCTGGCGCGGCGGCCGCGCCATCGCCGTGCAGGGCGACATCGCGCGCTGGCCGGACGTGCGGCGGCTGTATGAGGAAATCGCGGCGACCTTCGGCCGGCTCGATATTCTCGTCAATAACGGCGGCTTCGCGCGGAGCGAACTGCAGGACGCTCTCCCGGATGACGACCAGCGCGAGGTGCGCGAACTCAAGGTGTTCGGCGCCATGCTGCTGTGCCAGGAGGCGGTGCGGATGTTCGGCTCAGGCGGCGGCAGCATCGTCAATCTCACCGCCCTCGATGGCATTCCGACAGCGCCCGCCTCAATGCCGGATCCCGGCGCGGACGCCGCCATCGATGCCATGACGCGCGGATTGTCGCGCGCCTATGGCACGCGCAATGTCCGCGTCAGCACCATCGCGCCCGGCATGCTCGGCCCGGAGGAACCCGCCGCCATCGATGTGCTCGACGGCAGCGTGCGCAACCGGCAGTTCATCGCTTTGCCCGCTGCGCGCAACCACGCGCCCGACAGTATCGCCGATATCGCCGTGGCGCTGACCTGCGACGACAACGCTGATCGTTCCGGCCGCGACATCGTGGTGGCTGGCGCCATGCGGTGACGGCAGGGAACCGGCTTTCCAGGTTCCCACTGACATTGTGGGCGTGCCTGCACGGCACGCCCATGTTTCTTTTTGCGCATTCGTGGCCAAACATTGCGAATTTTATTCACATCCCGTTAACCGCCCGTCGCAAAACGGCGAAACGAAACTGTTGATCACCGCGTAGCTGTCAAAGAATTACCGGTTGTGATGCTATGGCTCGGTGATTGAAACGCAGTTCTTTTGATCGACGAAAGCCAATGCTGGCCCGTAACGCATCCGAGACGACCCGCCGGATTTCCCCGCGCTGGCTGCTGGCCGCCGCGGCGATCGTCGTTATCGGATTCACCGCGATCTGCGGCAGCGTGCTGCTCAGCATGCGGCGCGGCGACGAGAAGCTGGCGCAACAAACGCTCGGCAATCTCGCTTCCAGCATCGATGCCGATATCGCTCGCAATATCGAACTCTACGACCTCTCGCTACGAAATGTGGTCGGTAACATGACCGAGCCGGAGCTGGTCGAGATTTCACGACCGATGCGGCAACTGATCCTGTTCGACCATGCCGCCACCGCGCGCCACTTCGGCGCCATCCAGGTCACGGACGTTGCCGGCAACGTGACGCTGGATTCATCGACGCTGGATCCGAAGCAGCAGAATTTCGCCGATGAGGAATTCTTCAAGGTCCACAAGCGCGATCCGCTGTTCGGCCTCTATATCTCCAAGCCGATGCTGCATCAGGGAAGTTACGGTATCGTGCTGAGCCGTCGCATCGCCGCGCGCGACGGGACTTTTCTGGGCATCGTCTCCGGCTTCATCCGCTACACGTATTTCCACGAGATCGCCGATCGCCTGCAGCTCGAGCCGAACGACCTGATTTCCGTTGTCAGGCAGGACGGCGTGTTGATCATGCGCGCCCCGTTCGACATGGAGATCATCGGCCGCGATCTCAGTCGGGTCCCCGGCGTACAGAGAGCGCTGGCCTATTTCTCAGGCTCCTTTATCGGCAATTCCGCCGTGGACGGCGTGCAGCGTCTTTATGTCTGGCGTGAAGGCTCGCATCCGCTGATCGTGATGGTGGGGCGGTCCACCGACATGATTTTCGGCCAGTGGCGCAAGGACGCGCTGCAGATCGGCGGTGCTATGGGCGCGCTCGGCCTGATCGCCTGCGCGCTGATGCTGATCCTGGCGCGCGAGATGGGCAAGCGCGGCGAGATGGAAGACAAGATGGCGCGCCTCGCGATGACCGATGGCCTGACTGGTCTTGCCAACCGACGTCATTTCGACGTGGTGATGGACAAGGAATGGCAGCGCGCCCAGCGCGCCCGCGCGCCGATCTCGCTGCTGATGATCGACGCCGACCACTTCAAGGCGTTCAACGACAATTTCGGCCATCAGGCCGGCGACCTCGTTCTGTGCGGGATCGCCTGGAGCATCGCGCGGCATGCGCAACGTGCCAGCGATTGCGCCGCGCGCTATGGCGGCGAGGAATTCGCGCTGATCCTGCCGGGCCTCTCTCTTCTCGATGCCATCGAACTTGGCGAACGGATCCGCATCGAAGTGGGCGATCTCGAGCGCGACGGCATGGGCACGACCACAGTCAGCATCGGCGCAGCCTGTCTGGTGCCGTCATCGCTGAACACGTCGAACGACCTGATCAGCAATGCCGACAGTGCGCTCTATGCGGCCAAGGCGCATGGCCGCAACCGGACATGGCCGGTCGCACCGCAGCAAAAAAGCCTTGCCGCGTAACAAGATACCACTTGTACGGTTGTAATTAACCCGCGGTTCACCTGACTTCCTAACGCGTTTTCCACCCTTGCCGGGGTATTTCTATCCACGAGGGGTAGGAATTGATGCGGCCAGTGGGGAGGCGAATGACGAACGACGTGTGCGCTTCAGCGCCGGGCTCCGCCGAACATGGCGATGGACGCTCGACGACCCGTCGCGCGCCGGTGCGCTGGCTCGTGCTCGTTGGCGCCGTGCTGATCATCACCATTGCCGCCGGCACGGCGATGACCGTGAACAATTTCCGGCAGCGCACAATCGACAACTCCAATCGCGAACTTGAAAACACCGTGCTGCTGCTCAGCCGGCATTTCGATCAGCAATTCCAGGATCTCCACCGCATCCAGAAGAGCCTCACGGCTCATCTTCTCGCCAACGGCGTGATGTCGGTCCACAGCTTTGCCAGCAGCATGTCGAGCTACGAGTCCCACATGATGCTGAAGTCGAAGGTGGATGATGAATTCGCCAACGACATCACCGTTCTCGATGCCGAAGGCCGTCTGGTCAACTGGACAGGAGCCTGGCCCGGACCGGATCTGTCGCTTGCCGACCGTGAATATTTCCAGAAACTCAAATCGCAGGGCTTCAGCCAGGACGACGAGATCGTGCAGCCGGTCCTGAGCCGTATCACCGGCCGGTGGAAGACGCTGTTCGCACGTCGCATTACAGGGCCCAAGGGCGAATTCTTCGGCATCGTGACGCGTAGCGTCGAACCGCATCAATTCGAAAAATTCTTTGCCTCCGTCTCGCTCGGCGAAAACGGGACCATCGCAATGTTCCACCGCAATGGCACGTTGCTGGCGCGCTACCCGCAGACGCCCTCGTCGATCGGCAAGGTTTTCAATAGCGGCCCGCTGCTGCAGCACCTGCGCTTCAGCGACGCGCCCGCGACCATCCGCACCATCAGCCCCATCGACAATATCGATCGCCTTGGCTCGATCCGCCTGCTGCAGAACTTTCCGATCGCGCTGGTCGCAACCACGACGGTGGACGGCACGCTGGCCAACTGGCGCGACCAGACCAAATTTCTCGTGACCCTCGCGACGCTGTCGGCCCTGATCCTGGCGGGCCTGCTTTATCTGATGATCCGTCACATCCAGCGGCAGAGCCGTGCGGCGCAGCTGGAGACGATGCTGGAGAAAATGCGCCTCGACACCGCCATCAACAACATGACGCAGGGCCTGCTGCTGTTCGATGCGCAGGCGCGCGTGGTGGTCTGCAACCAGCGTTATCTCGACATGTACGGGCTGTCGCGCGAGGTCATCACAGCCGGCCGGCCGTTCCGTGACGTGATCGCGCATCGCAAGGAAACCGGCTCGTTTGGGGGTGATGTGGATGCCTATGTCGCAGAGGTGATGCGCGACGTCGGACGTTCGAGCATCAATGTCATGCAAACCGCGGATGGCCGCGCGATCCAGATCTCGTCGCGGCCGGTCGCCGATGGCGGCTGGGTTGCGACCCACGAAGACATCACCGAGCGGCGCAATGCCGAAGAAAAGATCGCGCATCTGGCGCATTACGACGCACTGACGGACCTACCGAACCGCACGCTGTTCCGCAACGAACTCGAACACGAATTGAAGCGCGTCGCGCGCGGCGCGCAATGCGCTGTGCTCTATATCGACATCGACGAATTCAAGGGCATCAACGATTCGCTCGGCCATCCCGTTGGCGACGAACTGCTCAAGGGCATTGCGCTACGGCTGCGCGCCTGCGTACGCGGCTCCGACGTGGTGGCCCGGCTCGGCGGCGACGAATTCGCCATCGTGCAGACGGGCGTCGAGAGCCATTCCGACATCACAGACCTTGTCGGCCGCATCTATGATGCGATCCGCCAGCCATTCGATTGTCTCGGCCACAGCCTGCTCACCGACGCGTCGATCGGCATCGCGCTGGCGCCGCGCGACGGTGCAGACCTCGATACGTTGCTGAAGAATGCGGATCTGGCGATGTATGGCGCCAAGGCCGATGGCCGTCGCACGTTCCGCTTCTTCGAGCCCGAAATGGATGCGCGGGTGAAGGCCCGTCGCTCGCTGGAGCTTGAACTGCGTCACGCCGCCGGTGATGGCGGCTTCGCCAAAGGCGGTTTCGAAGTCTATTATCAACCGCTGCTGACGCTGCGCGACGACACCGTCGTGGGCTGCGAAGCTTTGTTACGCTGGCGTCATCCCGAACGCGGCATGATCTCGCCGGCCGAATTCATTCCGGTCGCCGAAGATATCGGCATCATCAATGAACTCGGCGAATGGGTGATGAACACCGCTTGCGCCGAGGCTGCCAGCTGGCCCGACGATATCCGGGTGGCGGTCAATGTCTCGCCGGTTCAGTTCCGCTGCGCATCACTGGCGCTGAAAGTAACCGCCGCCCTCGCCGCCTCCGGCCTGCCGGCGCGTCGGCTCGAGCTCGAAATTACCGAGGCCGTGCTGATCCGCGACGACGAGACCGCACTGGAAATCCTGCACGGGCTGCGCGAGATCGGCGTGCGCATTGCGCTGGACGATTTCGGCACCGGCTATTCGAGCCTGAGCTATCTGCAGCGCTTCCCGTTCGACAAGATCAAGATCGATCGTTGTTTCGTGACCGATATCGCCGATGCACAGGGGTCGTCCTCAATCGTGCAGGCCGTGGTCAATATCGCCAGTTCGCGCAACATGACGACAACGGCCGAAGGCGTCGAAACGCTCCGGCAGAAGGAGCTGCTGCGCGCGCTCGGCTGCACCGAGATGCAGGGCTATCTGTTCAGCCCCGCCAGACCCGCAGCAGAATTGCGGGATCTGTTGATCGCGCATCAGGCCAACAAGGCCGAGGCGGCAGCCTGACCGTTTAATCCGCCAACGTGAACTGCATCAGCAGGGTTCGCTGCAGCATCGAGAAATTGTCGTCCGAGATCAGTGTCAGCACCGTGTCGCCCTCCGGCGTGACATGGACATCGAGCCCTTCGAAATTGTCGATCTCATAGCCGAGATCCGCATCGAAGATGGTGGGACCGTCGATGACGGCATCCGGCACGATCGCTGCGAGGGGAACGCGGCGGATACGGACGCCGGTGTCGCCGAACAGCGAGAACTTGCGTTCCAGCAGCAGCAGATCGCCGGAGGGCAGCAGCGCAGCATCGCTGATGTCGTAATTTTTGGTGCGGCGAACCGAGAAAGTCGCCGGCGCCTTGCCGCCGATGATCCAGGCCGAGATATTGCCGGCGCTGTCGAGCCCGCGCTCCGAGATCGCCAGCAGCATGCCGGCCAGCGGCGAAGACTTGAACCTGTCCTTGCGCACCATCACCAGCGCTTCGAGACTGCCATTGTTGGGCAGCTTGCGCATGCCCGGCGGCTGCGGGATCGGCTCACCCCGGGCGCGCACACCATCGCGGCCGAAGTCGAATTTCAAGATCTGATGCACGCGTTCGAGGCCGATATAGACCGTCGGCCCATCCACCGCGATGGACTCGGTATCGTACCAGCCCCGCGCGGTGATCGGCCTGCCGTCGGCGCCCAGCATCGGCGCCGCCTCGACATCGACTATGCCGACCATGGCATCGCCGCTATAGGCGATCTTGCCGGTGAACCAGTTGCCCTTGTCGCTGATGGCGATGAAACCCTCACCCTTGTCATCCAGACGAAGACCGGAGATACCGCCGAAGTCCTTGTATCGCGACGTCAGGACCAATCCGCTGCGATATTGCAGCGACCCGAACCTTGTATGTGCGCGATCACGCGTATCGAAAGCCGGAATTGGTCGCGCTTCGATCTCGATCGACACCGGCGCGCGGGCCGATGGCGTTGCCGGCACCGGCACGGCCTGCGCACGGGCAAGCGACGGCAGCGCGGCTGCCGAAGCCGCGACTGCAAGAAAATGCCGACGGGTGAGATGAGCGGTCAAGCGACGGCCCCGGAGGATGGGTAGAGCAAAGCAAAACCCATCCTGTAAAGCCTAATGCGTTCTGCGTCGCCGACCATGGGTCGGTGCCGGCCCTGCCGTTTCGCTGAACAATTCCGCCAGCTTCTCGGTGATGGCGCCGCCGAGTTCTTCGGCGTCGACGATGGTCACGGCCCGGCGATAGTAGCGCGTCACGTCATGGCCGATACCGATGGCGATCAGTTCGACCGGCGAGCGGGTCTCGATCTCTTCGATGATGTAGCGCAGATGGCGCTCCAGATAGTTGCCGGGATTGACCGACAACGTGCTGTCATCCACCGGCGCGCCGTCGGAGATCATCATCAGGATCTTGCGCTGCTCGGGGCGACCGAGCAGGCGCTTGTGCGCCCAGTCGAGCGCCTCACCGTCGATGTTCTCCTTGAGCAGACCTTCGCGCATCATCAGGCCGAGATTCTTGCGCGCCCGACGCCACGGCGCATCCGCCGACTTGTAGATGATGTGGCGGAGATCGTTGAGGCGGCCGGGATTGGCCGGCTTGCCGGCGCCGAGCCACGCCTCGCGCGACTGCCCGCCCTTCCAGGCGCGCGTCGTGAAGCCGAGAATCTCGACCTTGACGCCGCAGCGCTCCAGCGTCCGCGCCAGAATATCGGCGCAGGTCGCAGCGACGGTGATCGGGCGACCGCGCATGGAGCCGGAATTATCCAGCAGCAGCGTCACGACCGTATCGCGGAAGGTCGCTTCCTTCTCATGCATGAAGGACAGCGGCGAGAACGGATCGGTGACCACACGCGACAGACGCGCGGGATCGAGGATGCCTTCCTCGAGGTCGAAATCCCAAGCGCGGTTCTGCTGCGCCATGAGTTTACGCTGAAGCCGGTTGGCAAGGCGCGCAACGACGCCCTGCAGATGCGCGAGCTGCTTGTCGAGATAGCTGCGCAACCGCTCGAGTTCGTCGTGATCGCAGAGATCTTCGGCCGCAATGACTTCGTCGAATTTTGGCGCGAAGGCATGATATTCCGGACCGAGGCGTTCGTTCTGACCGCGCGAATTCGGGCGCGTGGCTTCGCCAGGCGTCTCGTCGTCGCCCATCTCGCCGTCTTCGTCGAACGTATCCGAGGCGGAGGCTTGCGCGCTCTCCATCGAACTGTCAGACATTTCCTCGGACGACTGCTGCGCCTGATCGGCGCTCATTTCCTGCGAGGCGTCGCTCTCCGGCGAGCCTTCGGCGCCGGCCTGATCGTTCTCGCCCTGGCGCTCGTCGTCCTCGCTCTCCTCGTCGTCCGCCTCGGCATTGCGGTCATCGCCGAGCTCCAGCGCCGACAACAGGTCATGCACGGCATCGCCGAACTTGGCCTGGTTCTCCGCGAACTGATCGAGCTGGTCGAGGCGACCGCTGATCTTGTCTTCGAGAACCGGCCGCCAGAGGTCGACCATTTTCTTCGCAGCGGCCGGCGGCGCGAGGCCGGTGAGGCGCTCACGCACCAGCATCGCCAGCGCATCGGCCAGCGGTGCATCGGCGCGGTCGGTGATCTCGTCGAACTTGCCGCGATGGAAATGATCGTCAAGCATCGCGGTGAGGTTCTTGGCCACGCCGGCCATGCGGCGCGAGCCGAGCGCTTCCACACGGGCCTGCTCGACGGCTTCGAACACGCCGCGCGCCTGTGGATTGCCCGGCATCAGCTTGCGATGAACCTTGGGATCGTGACAGGCAAGCTTGAGCGCGATCGAATCCGCGTGGCCGCGCACGATGGCGGCGTCGCGCTTGCTCATTTTCCGCGCGGGTTCAGGAAGACGGGCCTTGCCCGGCGACAGGCCAGGACGCTCGGCCGCGAAGGTCACTTCAAGTTCGGGCGCCTTGGCGATCGCGCGCAAACACGACGTCACCGCGCGCTTGAACGGCTCGGTCGGCGCTTCCTTGGCTCCGGGGCGGAATTTATTGGTCGTCGTCGTGCTCATCGCCAGTCCCTACAGCGCCTTGGTAAACCAGTGGCGCGTCACGCCGCCTGGATAACCATCGATGGTGCCTAAAGCTTCATAGTCACAGGCGCGATAGAAGTCTGGCGCCTGAAAACTCATCGTATCAACATAGGCACGCACCGCGCCGAAGTTTCGCGCTTGATCCTCGATCGCTTCGATCAGCGCCTTGCCATGACCCTTGCCGCGAAACCGCTGATCGATCCAGAAGAACTGGATGAACAGCACGGTCATCCAGACTTCGCCAACAATGCCGCCGACGATCTCTTTTTTCTTGTCGCGCAACGAGATGGCGAAGCTCTTGTACTTCTGCTTCTCCATCTTCTCGACATTGTAGCGAAACAGGCCACCTTGAACCGCGCGCTTGGTTTCTCCAATCGTGCGCTCCACGGTGACCTTCGCCATTACATCAGCTCAGCGCCACGTTGACCGAGCTTTCCGGCAGCTCTGCATTGAAGCAGCGCTGATAGAATTCGGCGACCAGCGGACGCTCGAGTTCGTCGCACTTGTTCAGGAAGGTCACGCGGAAGGCGAAGCCGATATCGTTGAAGATGTCGGCGTTCTCGGCCCAGGTGATCACCGTACGCGGGCTCATCACCGTCGACAGATCGCCATTGGCGAAAGCGTTGCGCGTGAGATCGGCGAGGCGCACCATCTTGTTGACGATGTCGCGGCCCTCGGCGTTCTGATAGTGCTTGGCCTTGGCCAGCACGATCTGCACTTCCTCGTCATGCGCCAGATAGTTCAGCGTGGTGACGATCGACCAGCGGTCCATCTGGCCCTGGTTGATCTGCTGGGTGCCGTGATAGAGGCCCGACGTATCGCCGAGACCGATGGTGTTCGCTGTCGAGAACAGACGGAACGCCGGATGCGGCTTGATCACCTTGTTCTGGTCCAGCAGCGTCAGGCGGCCGGAGACTTCCAGCACGCGCTGGATCACGAACATCACGTCCGGGCGGCCGGCGTCGTATTCGTCGAACACCAGCGCGACATTATGCTGCAGCGCCCAAGGCAGAATACCGTCGCGGAATTCGGTGACCTGCTTGCCGTCGCGGACCACGATGGAGTCCTTGCCGACGAGGTCGATACGGCTGATGTGGCTGTCGAGGTTGACGCGCACGCAGGGCCAGTTGAGGCGCGCGGCGACCTGTTCGATATGGGTCGATTTGCCGGTGCCGTGAAAGCCCGTCACCATCACGCGGCGGTTGCGCGAGAAGCCGGCGAGAATGGCCAGCGTGGTGGCGCGATCGAACCGGTAATCGGGATCGGTATCCGGCACATGCGGGTCGGATTCGGAGAAGGCAGGCACTTCGAGATCGGAATCGATGCCAAATAGCTTACGCACCGACACCATCTTGTCGGGAATGCCAGTCAACGCGTCGGTCTTTTCTTGCAGTTTGGTCGAGGCGGCGGTCATCAATCCTCCGTGGTCCCGGATATCCCGAAACCAGTCTAGTTACGGCTGCGGATGGGGTGCTTTGTGGAACGTAGCAGAGAGCCGCGGCTGGACAAAGCCCACGGAGCTATCAAAGTTCCCGAATGTTATCATCGAGATAGGTTGTGATGACGGTTTTTGAAAGCCTGCCCTGCGAATCGGGCGCGGCTGGGATGCCGATGAATTTGCATGACTATTAGGGGATCAATCCGGGCGGCGCGCAATTTGATCCGTATATTGGGGTTACCGTTGGCTGAGGCGCCTAGCGCCGGATCGGATATTCGTGACGTCCTTCATTGATTCCCTGACCCATTTTGTCGCCGCGCATGGCTGGCTGGGTTACCTCACTGTCTTCCTCGCCGCCTTGCTGGAGGCGGTGCCCGTGCTTGGCACTTTCATTCCCGGCACCACCATTATTCTGGCGCTGAGTGCCCTGATCCCGGCAGGCGACCTCGATCTGGTGGCGGTGCTGGTGGCCGCCGTGGCGGGCGCCGTGCTCGGCGACGGCGGCGCCTTCTGGATCGGTCATGTCCGGCAACGGCAACTGCTCGATGCGTGGCCGCTATCGAATTATCCGGGCGTCGTGGCGCAGAGCGAGGCCTTCTTCCACCGCTTCGGGACGCTGGCCGTCTTTCTCGGCCGCTTCGTGCCGCCGATCCGCGCTTTCGTGCCAGTCACGGCCGGCGCGCTGGGGACCGCGCCGGCGAAATTCTATGCCGTAAACATCCCCGCAGCATTGCTCTGGGCGCCGGCGCATGTGCTGCCCGGCGTGCTCGCGGTGTCGGTCCTGGACCGCTATGGCGGCATTGCCGGCCTCGAGGGCCAGGCCAAGCACTACTGGATTCAGGCGGCGATCGTGACGGCCGTGCTGGCCGGCGCCGCGATCTGGTGGTGGCATCGCCGCAAGCGCAACACAGCGATGGAAGTGTCATAAAAAGGCATTTCAACGTTGAAACATCTCTTTGATTTTTCAGAGTAAATGACGCCGTCGCGGCTTGACTTGCAGCCCCGATTGACTTGAAAAGCCTGCACCGGCAGTTTCGCCCGCCGACCGTCCTCCCCATATCCAGTGAATGTCCGAACCCATGCGCAGCTATCTCGACTTCGAAAAGCCCGTCGCCGAGCTTGATTCCAAGATCGATGAATTGCGCACGCTGGCTGCCAGCGGCAGCGACATCGGCGAAGAGATCGTGCGCATCGAGGACAAGGCCGTCGCGGCGCTGCACGAGCTCTATGCGAACCTGACGCCGTGGCAGAAGACCCAGGTCGCGCGGCATCCGCAGCGCCCGCATTGCATGAATTACGTGGAAGCGCTGATCACCGAATTCACGCCGCTCGCCGGCGATCGCAAGTTCGGCGAAGACGAAGCGCTGGTGGCCGGCTTCGGCCGTTTCCGCGGCGAGAGCGTCTGCGTGCTCGGCCAGGAAAAGGGCAACACCACCGAAAGCCGGCTCAAGCATAATTTCGGCATGGCCCGCCCCGAGGGCTACCGCAAGGCGGTGCGCTTGATGGAGATGGCCGACCGTTTCAACATTCCCGTGCTGTCGCTGGTCGACACCGCCGGCGCCTATCCGGGCATCGGCGCCGAAGAGCGCGGCCAAGCTGAAGCCATTGCGCGCTCGACCGATGCCTGTTTGGGCCTAGGCGTCGCCAATGTCGCCGTGATCATCGGCGAAGGCGGCTCGGGCGGCGCGATCGCGATTGCCACCGCCAACAAGGTGCTGATGCTGGAGCACGCGATCTACAGCGTGATCTCGCCGGAAGCCGCATCGTCGATCCTGTGGCGCGACAGCTCGAAAGCACAGGAAGCCGCGACCAACATGAAGATCACCGCGCAGGATCTGCTGCGTTTCGGCGTGATCGATTCCATTCTCAAAGAGCCGCCCGGCGGCGCCCACCGCGACCCCGCCGCCATGATCGCCACCACCGGCGACGCCATCGCCCAGGCCTTCAACGACATGCGCGGCATGGATGCGGCCACCATCCGCCAACAGCGCCGTCAGAAGTTTCTGGATATCGGCCGCAAGATCGGCTGATAGGCACTTATCTCACGCATCCATTGGCGATCGCGCATTGCGGCGGATCACCTGCGGCGGCTGCCCGTAGGCGCGTAGAAACGCGCGGCGCATGCGGTCACGATCGGCAAACCCGGTCTGCTGCGCGACGGTATCGATCGGATGCCGGCTCTGTTCCATCATCAGCCGCGCGGCCTCCAATCGCAGGTGCTCGATCGCCTTGGCGGGTGATTGGCCGGTCTCGGCATGAAAGGCGCGGCTGAACTGGCGCGGGCTGAGACTGGCGGCATCGGCGAGATCATTCACCGTTAGCGGCTTCTGCAGATTATCCCGGGCAAATGCGAGTGCATTCTGGATGCGATCCGATTTTGGCGACAGTTCAAGCAACGCCGAGAACTGCGACTGACCGCCCGCACGGCGATGATACATCACCATTTTGCGTGCAATGTTGCGCGCCATATCAGTGCCGAGATCGGCTTCGACCAGAGCGAGCGCCAAATCGATGCCCGCTGTCATGCCGGCAGAGGTCCACACCGCATCGTCGCAGATGAAGATGCGATCCTCCTCGACCTTCACTTTCGGATACTGTTTCTGCATGTCGCGGGCATAGGCCCAGTGCGTGGTGGCCCGCCGACCATCGAGCACACTCGCTTCGGCGAGCACGAAGGCCCCGACGCAAATCGCGGCAACCCGACGCGCGCGTTCCGGCGCCTCTCGCATGAAGTCGACCAATCCGGGAGGCGGCGTCTCGACCGTGAGTCCGCCGCCGACGATCAGCGTATCGTAGGCCGCGTCATCGAATGCTTCGGTGGTCACACTCATGCCCAGCGACATGCCGACCGCACCGCCCTTCTCCGACAGAATGCGCAGGTCATAGGGCGGCGGATCGATGAAGACGTTGGCCAGTTCGAACACCGACAGTGCCGCAAAGCTGATCGGCGAACAGCCGGGCGATACAACCAAACCGACGCGCTGCATGTGCTCGCTCCCGCAGGACAATGCGTCCTAAAACGCCGCTTATATGACATTTGAGACATTGCTACGCAAGACTAGGTTTCCTGACACGGCCGCTGCGGCCGAGAACATTCAGGAGAACGACAATGACTGTTTCACATCAGGGCACGGCACTGATTACGGGCGCTTCGACGGGCATTGGCGCCGTCTATGCGGATCGGCTGGCCAAGCGCGGCTATGATCTCATTCTGGTGGCACGGAACCGGGACCGCCTGGCAGCTTTGGCCAAGCGACTGACCGGCGAAACCGGGCGATCGATCCGCACGCTCGCCGCCGACCTCGGCGACAAGGCCGATCTCGCCAAGGTCGAAGCTGTACTGCGCGACGACAAGAGCATCACGATGCTGGTCAACAATGCTGGCGTCGGCGCGGTGGCACCGTTGCTCAATGCCGACGTCGACAAAATGGAAGACATGATCACGCTGAACGTCACCGCGCTGACACGGCTGACTTACGCCGCTGTGCCCGGCTTCGTTGCGCGCAACAATGGCACGATCATCAATATCTCGTCGATCGTCGGCGTCGGCGTCGAAATCCTCAACGGCGTGTATGGAGCCAGCAAAGCCTATGTGCTCAGCTTCAGCCATTCGCTGGTGCATGAGTTGGCCGATAAGGGCATCCGCGTGCAGGCCGTGTTGCCCGGAGCCACGGCCACCGAGTTCTGGGATATCGCGGGCTTCCCGCACCAGAACATGGACCAGGCCATCGTGATGCATGTGAACGACATGGTGGATGCTGCGCTAGCCGGTCTCGACCAGGGCGAACTCATTACCATTCCCGGCCTGCAGAATGGCGAGGACTGGACCAGATTTGAGGCGGATCGTCGCGCGCTATCGGCGAAGTTTGGTCATTCGAAGCCGGCGCCGCGCTATCGGGTGAAAGTGCCAGCATAAGCGTTGCGGCTAGGCCGGGGATTGTCTGCCAAGCCCGGCCATGACGGCGTATGTATTGCAGGCAGCAAAAAGCCCGCCCTCTCGAAAGAGGGCGGGCTTTTCAATTCCCGAATTACTTCTTGGCCGGGGCCATCTTGCTGTCGGCCGGCTTCGGCGCGTCTTTGGCGGCGGGTGCTGCCGGAGCAGCGTCCGCGGGCTTCGCAGCAGCCTGATCCAGTCGCTCGACCTTGGCACCTTCACGCAGCTTCGTGACGTAGTCGGCCTGCGCCTTGCGCACCACGTACTGCTCGATCTGCGGCTTCACCTGCTCGAATTCCGGCGCCTTGCGGTTGCGCTTTTCCTCGACCTTGATGATGTGCCAGCCGAACTGCGACTTCACCGGGTCCGAAATCTTGCCCGACTCCAGCGCGAAGGCAACGGCGGAGAATTCCGGCACCATCTGGTCTTTGGTGAAGAAACCGAGATCGCCGCCGTCGGCTGCGCCCGGATCCTTCGACTTCTTCTTGGCGAGCTCGGCGAAATCGGCGCCCTTCTTCAGCTCGTCGGCAACCGTCCTGGCCTCGGCCTCGCTCTCCACCAGGATGTGGCGGGCATGGACTTCGGCTTCGCCGGTGATCTGCTTGGCCGCGTCCTCATAGACCTTCTTCATGTTGTCGTCGGTCAGGGCTTCCTTGCCCTCGACGGCCAGCAGGTTGTCCATCAGCAGACGATTACGGGCGAAGGCCAGCTTGGACTTGAAGTCGTCGCGGTCGGCGATCTTCTTGTCCTCGGCCGCCTTGGCGACGATCTTCATATCGATAAGGAACGACAACACATTGTCCTTCCGGGTCGCGGGATCCATCTGGGCAAGGCTCGGGCCGAGTTCTTCCTCAGCAATGGTGACGTCGCTCTGGCGGATTTCCTGGCCGTTGACCTTGGCGAGGACCGGATTGGCGTCCTGCGCGTAAACCGGGAAACTGGTCAGGAAGGCTACCGCAACGGCGCCAGTCAGGGCAGCCAGGGTGCGGCCCGGGCGCAGGCCCGGCTTAAGAGCGGGCGATACGAAGGTCATGGAAAATCCTTATCTCGGATAAGAGCCTGTTGGGGACGGCGGACACTCTCCCAAACGTACCGTCTTGGCAACGCGAAAACTCTGTCAAAATGATGAAATCCTTGAGAGGTTCGCGCCGTTGACAACCCCCCATACGGGCCATATCTCTCCCCGACCGGGCCGGTGGCGAAGGCGCGATTTCGGCCGCGCCGTGGTCATTGAACCCCTGATTGCCCTGCTCCCACTCATCTCCCGGGGTCTTGCTTTTTTGGCGCTCCGCACCGGGGTCCAGACAGCAATCCGCCACAGACTTTGGATATGACGAGGCTGGGCGACCGCTGCACCATTCCACGGCCTTCGGGCCGCATTGCTAAAGACAGGATTTCGTGATGATCGGCGCGCTCGCCCGCAAGTTCTTCGGCTCTGCCAACGACCGCCGCGTCAAGGGATATCAATCGCGTGTTGCCGCGATCAACGCGCTGGAACCTGAGGTCGCGGCGCTGTCAGACGATGCGCTCAAAGCGCGCACCGCCGAGTTCAAGGCGCAGTTAGAGGCCGGTAAGACCCTCGACGATCTCCTCGTTCCCGCTTTCGCCACCGTCCGCGAAGCCGCCAAGCGCACCCTCGGCCAGCGTCACTTCGACGTGCAGCTGATCGGCGGCATGGTGCTGCATGAGGGCGACATCGCCGAGATGAAGACCGGCGAAGGCAAGACGCTGGTCGCCACCCTCGCCGTCTATCTCAACGCGCTCGCCGGCCAGGGCGTGCATGTCGTGACCGTCAACGACTACCTCGCCAAGCGCGACAGCGGCTGGATGGGGCAGATCTACTCGTTCCTGGGCCTCACTACCGGCGTGATCGTTCACGGCCTCGACGATGCCGAGCGCCAGGCGGCATATGCCTGCGACATCACCTACGGCACCAACAACGAATACGGCTTCGATTATCTGCGCGACAACATGAAGTACCGGCTGGAGGATATGGTCCAGCGCAAGCACTTCTATGCCATCGTCGACGAAGTCGATTCGATCCTGATCGACGAAGCGCGCACGCCGTTGATCATTTCCGGCCCACTGGACGATCGCTCGGAATTCTACAACACCATCGACACCTTCCTGCCCAAGCTTGAAAAGGTCATCGACTTCGAAGTCGACGAGAAGCAGCGCACCGTGACGCTGACCGAAGCCGGCATGGAGAAGATCGAAACCCTGCTGCGCGATGCCGGCCAGCTCAAGGGCGAGACGCTGTATGACGTCGAGAACGTCTCCGTCGTGCATCACATCAATCAGGCGCTGCGCGCCCACTCGCTGTTCAACCGCGACAAGGACTACATCGTCCGCGACGACGAGGTGATTATCATCGACGAGTTCACCGGCCGCATGATGCAGGGCCGCCGCTATTCTGAGGGCCTGCACCAGGCGCTGGAAGCCAAAGAACACGTCACGGTCCAGCCGGAAAACCAGACGCTGGCCTCGATCACCTTCCAGAACTATTTCCGCATGTACAAGAAGCTGGCCGGCATGACCGGTACCGCGCTGACCGAAGCGGACGAACTGTTCGACATCTACAAGCTCGAAGTCGTCGAAGTGCCCACCAATGTCGGCATCGGCCGCATGGATGAGGACGACGAGGTCTATCGCACCCAGGACGAGAAGCACGCCGCCATCCTCGCCGAGATCGAGCGTGCCAACAAGCGCATGCAGCCGGTGCTGGTCGGCACCGCGTCGATCGAAAAATCGGAAGTGCTTGGCGAGTATCTGCTCAAGAACGGCTACAAGCTGATCGACTTCACCAAGCCGAAGGCGATGGACAAGCTCTATGCGGCCGCGCGTTCCGGCAAGCCGGCGAAACTGTTCGCGGTGCTGAATGCACGCTTCCACGAGCAGGAAGCCTATATCGTCGCCGAAGCCGGCGTCCCCGGCGCCATCACCATCGCCACCAACATGGCCGGCCGCGGCACCGACATCAAACTCGGCGGCTCGGTCGAGATGCGCGCGCAGATCGAGACGGCCGAGATCGCCGACGAGGCCGAGAAGGCCGCCAAGATCGCCGAGATCAAGGCCGAGATCGAGCGGTTCCGTGAGATCGTGCTGAACGCCAAGGAAGTGGTCGAAATCGAGCCCGCCAAGGGCAGCAAGCCGGCCAAGACCGTCGAGAAGCCTGGCGGCCTCTACATCATGGGCTCCGAGCGCCACGAGTCACGCCGCATCGACAACCAGCTCCGCGGCCGCTCCGGCCGTCAGGGTGACCCCGGTCGCTCCAAGTTCTTCCTGTCGCTGGAAGACGATCTGATGCGCATCTTTGGCTCGGATCGTTTGGATACGATGCTGACGCGCCTTGGCCTGAAGGAAGGCGAAGCGATCATCCATCCGTGGATCAACAAGGCGCTCGAGAAAGCCCAGCAGAAGGTCGAGGCACGCAACTTCGACATCCGCAAGAACCTGCTGAAATATGACGACGTGCAGAACGACCAACGCAAGGTGATCTTCGAACAGCGCGTCGATCTGATGCAGAACGACAGCGTCGCCGAGACCGTCAACGATATGCGCCGCGCTTTCGTCGAGGACCTCGTCACCAAACACGTGCCGGAAAACCAGTATGCCGAGCAGTGGGACGTGGCCGGCCTGAAGGAAGAGCTCAAGCGCGTGCTCGACCTCGATCTTCCTGTCGACGAATGGGCCAAGGAAGAAGGCATCGCCGACGAAGAGCTGCTCAACCGTATCGAGCAGAAGGCCGACGAGCACATGGCTGCGAAGGTCGCCCAGTGGGGCCCCGACGTGATGCGTTACGTCGAGAAGACGATCCTGCTGCAGACGCTGGATCACCTGTGGCGCGAGCATCTGGTGATGCTGGATCACCTGCGTCAGGTGATCGGCCTGCGCGGCTATGGCCAGCGCGATCCGCTGCAGGAATACAAGGCGGAAGCCTTCAACCTGTTCGAGGCCATGATCTCCAATTTGCGCGAAGCCGTCACCGCACAATTGATGCGCGTCGAAATCGTGCCGCCGGACGTGCAGCCCGAACTGCCTGTCATGGAAGCCCACAAGCTCGACTACAACACTGGCGAAGACGAAATGGCCTTCGCCAATGCGGCGCTGGCACCGATGGGCCAGCAGCAGCCCGCCGTCGCCCGCGATCCGAACAATCAGGACACCTGGGGCAAGGTCGGCCGCAACGAGGACTGCCCATGCGGCTCCGGCAAGAAGTTCAAGCACTGCCACGGGCGGTATGCGTAGGCTGAGGTGGGGAGCGGGGCTGCTGTTGATTTGAACGGATAGTTCATCGCCTGCGGCGCCCCCCATCCCCGACCCTTCCCCGCAAGGGGGAAGGGAGAAGGGGCGGCGGAGTTTTATCAAGACACGGCGACACTTAGCCCACACGGCCAAGCTCTAAGCCTCAGATAGACTGCTTCTTCACTTAAGACAAAAGCGCTGCTCTCAGCGCTCCCTTCCCCCTTGCGGGGAAGGGTCGGGGATGGGGGTCACCACGCTCTGGATGACCTGAAGCACGCCGTCGATATTCTCCAACACATCGTGATTCCAGAAGCGCAACACGCGATAGCCGCGGGCTTCGATATACGCCGTACGCTTCGCATCAGCGTCGCGTTGCCAGTCATGCTGACCGCCATCCAACTCGATGACCAGCTTCGCCTTGCGACTCGCAAAATCGACGATGAACGGACCAATCAAAGCCTGGCGCCTGAAATGCGAACCTGCGAGTTCGATGTCGTGGCGAAGCCGCGGCCATAGAACACACTCGGCATTGGTGGGCTCGGCCCGTAATTTGCGCGCGAAGTATCTTTGACGATCTTCCATCGGAATCGGCCTTCTGATCGATAGGCCTTCGCTTGTGGCACCCCCATCCCCGACCCTTCCCCGCAAAGGGGGAAGGGAGCAGAGACGACAACATTCCGGGATTTCAGCACGAAAATAAGCCGGCGACAAAGCCGCCGACTTTCCACGAGCTAAGGATAAGCGAGGAGAGGAAAGCGAGCGCGCTTAGCGCATCGCCGAGAAGCGATCCGAGAACGAATTCGCGGACACGACCGGGGCTGCGCCTGACAGCGCGGCTGTGCCGGCACCGCCGCCGGAGGCCGGCGCGGATGGTTCGGCCGACAGCGTCGGCTTGAGCGGCGGACGTGGGGTCGCCGCGACGACCGGCGCAGGTGCAGCGGCCGGCTTCGGTGCAGCGACGACGGCGGGCGCCGGGGCGGGTTTGGCAGCGGTCGCAGCCTTCGGCTTCGCGGCCGGTGTCGGCACGGGAGCCGCTGGCGGTGAAGCGGTGGTGGCCGTCGTTTCTGAACCGCCCATCCCGACCTTCTTGGCGAGATTGCTGAAGAAGCCACCATCCGACGAGGCCGAAGCAACGCGCGTGGCGGGCGCGGCGACGACGGGTTCTTCCGACGCCGCGAACAGCGAGGCCGAATAGGAGGTTGACGCCGCAGCGGTCGCCTTCGGCGGATTGACGTGCGGCGGAATAGTGCCGGGTGCGCGCGAATAGGCGGCGGTCTGCACGCCCGGCGGCTCCGGATCCGACAGGCCGGTGGCGCCATCGGGCAACTTGGAGGCGAAGACGCGGTTCATGCCGCCGTCGATATCGGGACGTCGCTGCGCGACCGGCGTGCCCTTGGCAACCAGTTCGGCAATCTTCGCGTCATCCTGCGCCTGCTTGGCGCTGACGGCATCCGCGATCTCGGACGGGATCTGGTAGACGGGGCACTTGGCCGAAGCGTTGAAGGCCAGTGGCTTGGTCGATCCCGCAGGCGCGGCCGGATCGAACACATACTTGTTCTCGCAGAACTCGACCTTCGGCTCCTGCCGCGTCACTTCGAAATGATCATAGCCCTGCTTGATCATCTTCCAGAACGGCATGTTCGGGTTGTTGCGATGCTTGGCCATGTTGACCGGTGTCATCTTGAACGGAAACGCCGCGAACTGGAACGAGCGCTGGCCGCCGAAGAAGGACTCACGCCCCAGCGAATAGATCTCGGCGATCTGTTCGTCGGTCATGGCGAAACAGCCGCGCGACGAACAATCGCCATGCACCATCAACTGCGAGCCAGTACGTCCCAGCGACTTGTCGAAGGCGTTGGGGAAACCGGTATTGAAGGAGAGATAGTAGGACGAGCGCGGATTCATCTGCGCCGGCGTGATCGCATAGAAACCTTCCGGTGCCTGGCGATCGCCTTCCTTGACCTTCGGACCGAGATCGCCGGACCAGCGGCAGATCGGATAGGTCTTCAGCAGCGCGAACTGGCCGGAGCGATTCTGCTTCCAGACTTCGAGTTCGGCCTCCTGCTTGAACACACGAACCAGCATCGGCGACTGCAGGTCCATGTCCTTTTCAGTCATCTCGGCGACGAGCTTGGGAGGAACGGGCTGGTTAGCCTTCGCGTTGCTAGCGAGCGACATGTCTTCGCCGTTGCAGCCGGCCAGCACCACGCCTGTCGCAAGTACGACCGACGTCAGCAGCGCGCGAACAAGCGAGCGATGTTTCAAAGCCAAGCTCCGCAGCCGGCAGGACGCCGACACCCCAAGTTCAGAAGTCCGAGAATAAAGACAAATTAGCCCTTATTCGTACGCAAATATTAGCCTTAAGGCCCCCTGCTCGCAAGGCAACTGGCCGTGAGCGGCAGGTTCCCTTCTGGCGATGGTCAACAGAGATTGAAGATCTCAGGCCGGGCGGAATTGCGGCGGGAGCTGGCTGGGGAGCAAATTAAGCGAGCGGGGGCAGGATTATGCTTAATGGTTTGGCAGACCTCTCGACCGTCATGGCCAAGCTTGTCCCGGCCATCTACGTCTTTGTTCACTCGACGCCCAAGACGTGGATGCCCGGCACATCTAGCGAAGATCGCTTCGCGCTGGCCGGGCATAACGAACATTGGCAATCGCGCAGACAGTCTCGGAGCGCCTTACGAGCCCCGGACTACGGTCTTCAAGTAATTGTAAGCCTTGATGATTTCGATCAACCGGTCTTCGGTGGAGCGGTCGCCGCCATTGGCGTCGGGGTGGTGTTGCTTCACCAGAGCCTTGTACTGCGCCTTGACGTCGTCCAGCGTCGCACTGGGGCCGAGGCCCATGACCTGCAGCGCCTTGCGCTCGGCATTGAAGATCTTGCGGGTTTCTTCCTTGATCGGCTGCTGCGGCTTGCGCGCCCGGCCGCGGCCCATGCCCATGCCGTTCATCTCGTTGAACATGGCGAATGGATCGATCGCGCCGTCGAGATCAGGCTGCGCCTTACCTTTGTCCGGAGAGCCGTTGGCGCCCATCTTCCAAGTCGGGCGATGGCCGGTCAGCGCGTCTTTCTGGTACTTGGCGACCGCGTCCGGAGCCATGCCCTGGAAGAAGTTGTATCCCTGATTGTATTCGCGGACGTGGTTCAGGCAGAAGTGCCAGTATTCCTTGTCCTGCGCACGGCCCTTGGGCGCGCGGTGCGGACCCTTGTTCTTGCACTCGGGCCATTCGCACATGATAGCTTCTTCGCGCGCAGCGGCCTGCTGCTTCGCGCTCAGCTTGTTCGGCTTGATACGGATGCTGTCGAAGAATTTGGATGAGTCGATGGGCATGGCTGACTATGACAACGCAATGCAAAAAGCTTCAAGTCTTGACATTCGGATTACCTCATTCGGCGCCCTGCGCCGCACCAATATGGTCGCCATATCGTGATTGACCATGAGCCGCGCGAACCGCTAAGCCGGCCATCATGACCATGAAAGATAACATCACAAAGAAGCTGACAGAGGCTTTCGCGCCCCTCAGCCTCGCCGTGACCGATGAATCGCATTTGCATGCCGGTCACATGGGCCACCGCCCGGAGGGTGAAACCCACTTCAGGGTCAATATTGTGTCGGAAGCCTTCGAAGGGAAGAGCCGGATCGACCGCCATCGCATGATCAACGAACTGCTGGCGGCGGAACTGGCTGGAACGGTACATGCGCTGGCGCTGAAACCGCAGACGCCGAAGGAAGCGGGCTAGGTTTCGTCGCGGCGCCCTACACCGTCATTCCGGGGCGCGAGCGCCACTTGGCGATCGCGAACCCGGAATCTCAGCATGAGAGTCTCCGACAGCGCCAAGCCACATCCAGATTCCGGGTTCACGTGCGCGAAGACGCGCCCGTGCCCCGGAATGACGAGTGTGGGTTGAGCTTACTTCTTCAACGACGCGATCGCCTCGAGGACGTTCGGCTTCAGCCCGGCGCCCCCCGCATCCAGATGTTCGAAGATCTTCTTGCGCATGCGCGGATCCCAGAACTTCTTGATGTGCTCGGCAATGCCGGCCACGGCGTGATCGTGGCCTTGGCTGTTGAAGAAGTCGCCAATCTGATTGGCCATGTAGATCAGCCGGTCAGGCGACGTCGATGTGTGGGTGTCCATGTTCTTGTCCTGATGCATCCGCGGTAACGCCGTGCTGACGCACGCGGTGCTGATGTGTGAAAACTTCGAACCCGTCGCTGCGCGCGATCGCGGCCAACGTAATGCCCGCGGCCTCCGCCATGCGGATGGCTAGCGCGGTGGGCGCCGAGACCGACACCATGAGCGGCGCGCCGATGGCAGCCGTCTTCTGCACCATCTCGACGGAGACGCGGCTGGTGAGCAATACCATGCCCTGCCCTGCGTCGACCTTGGCCTGCGCCAGCGCGCCGACGAGCTTGTCGAGCGCATTGTGGCGACCGACATCCTCGCGCAGCGCCACGATGCCGTGATCCGGCGTCCAGAAGGCCGCTGCGTGAACGGCGCGGGTCTCGATATTGATCTTCTGCAATGGCGCGAGCGCGTCCATCGCCGTCATGATCTGATCGAAGGAGAACGAGCCGCCCGCCTCGACCACCGCCGCTGGTTTCACGGCTTCGGAAATCGAATCGATGCCGCACAGACCGCAGCCCGTCGGCCCGGCGATCTGCCGGCGCCGGGCGCTGATGCTCTCGGCCTTCTCGCCCGCGAGCCACATGCGCAGCTCGACACCATCATCGAATTCAACGGCCTCGAAACTCTCGATCTCGTCGATCGAGGTGACCACGCCTTCGCTCAGGCTGAAACCATAGGCGAAGTCGCGATAGTCCTGCGGCGTCCCCATCATGACGGCATAGGTGCCGCCATTATAGGTGATCGCCAGCGCGGTCTCTTCCGGCACGGCGCGCAGCCCCTCGCTGACGCCGGTTTGGCGCCAGACTTTTCGCGAGGCTTTGCGAACCGGATCGTGCATGTCTGGTCTCCAGACCTACTCGGCGGCTTCCACGACAGGCATGGCAATCCGGCGCGACTGGCGAGCCTGCTCGTCATATTCCTTCTGCCACTCGGACGGACCGTTGGACGGCGAGATCTGCACCGCAGTGACCTTGTATTCCGGACAGTTGGTTGCCCAATCCGAGAATTCGGTGGTGATGACGTTGGCCTGCGTCGTCGGGTGATGGAAGGTCGTATAGACTACGCCCGGCGCCACGCGCTCGGTGATCAGCGCCCGCAGCGTCGTCTCGCCGGCGCGGCTCTGCAGCTTCACCCAGTCGCCGTCGCGGATGCCACGCAGCTCGGCGTCGTGCGGATGCAGCTCCAGACGATCCTCTTCATGCCAGACCACATTCTCAGTGCGCCGTGTCTGCGCGCCGACATTGTACTGGCTGAGAATACGGCCCGTGGTGAGCAGCAGCGGGAAGCGCGGCCCAGTGCGCTCGTCAGTGGCGATGTATTCGGTGAGCATGAACTTGCCCTTGCCGCGCACGAAGCCGTCCATATGCATGATCGGCGTGCCCAGAGGCTGCTTCTCGTTACACGGCCACTGCACCGAACCAACTTCCTCGAGCATCGCATAGGAGACGCCGGCGAAAGTCGGCGTCAGCGCCGCGATCTCGTCCATGATCTCCGAAGGGTGGTTGTACTTCATCTCGTAACCGAGCGCCTTGGCGAATCCCAAGGTCACTTCCCAATCTTCCAACCCATTCTTCGGCGACATCACCTTGCGGACACGCTGAATGCGACGTTCGGCATTGGTGAAAGTGCCGTTCTTCTCCAGGAAGGTCGAGCCCGGGAAGAACACGTGGGCGTAGTTGGCGGTCTCGTTCAGGAACAGGTCGTGGACGATGACGCATTCCATCGAAGACAGCGCCGACACCACATGCTTGGTGTTGGGATCGGACTGCAGGATGTCCTCGCCCTGCACGTAGAGGCCCATGAAGGTGCCTTCAGTGGCGGCGTCGAACATGTTCGGGATGCGCAGACCCGGCTCGGGATTGAGCTTGACGTTCCACATCGCTTCGAACTGCTCGCGCACCGCATCGCCCGAGATGTGGCGATAGCCCGGCAGCTCGTGCGGGAACGAGCCCATGTCGCAGGAGCCCTGCACATTGTTCTGGCCGCGCAGCGGATTCACGCCGACGCCGGGCCGGCCGATATTGCCGGTTGCCATAGCGAGGTTGGCAATGGCGATGACCGTGGTCGAGCCCTGGCTGTGTTCGGTGACGCCGAGGCCGTAATAGATCGCCCCGTTGCCGCCCGTGGCGAACAGACGGGCCGCAGCGCGCAGCTCCTTCGGGTCGACGCCGGTCATGATGGCAGTGGCTTCCGGGCTATGGTTCGGTTGCGCGACGAACGCCGCCCAGTCCTCGAACTCGCTCCAGTCGCAACGCTCGCGGATGAAAGTTTCATCGGCAAGGCCTTCGGTGACGATCACATGCGCCAGCGCAGTGAGCACGGCGACATTGGTGCCGGGCATCAGCGGCAGATGGTGCTGCGCCTCGATATGGGCCGAGCGCACGATATCGGTTTGGCGCGGGTCGACCACGATCAGCTTGGCGCCGGCGCGCAAACGCTTCTTGAGGCGCGACGCAAACACCGGGTGGCCATCGGTCGGGTTGGCGCCGATGATCATCACGACATCGGTGTCTTCGACCGAGTCGAAATCCTGGGTGCCGGCCGAGGTGCCGAAGGTCGAAGACAGGCCGTAGCCGGTCGGCGAATGGCAGACGCGGGCGCAGGTATCGACATTGTTGTTGCCGAAGCCGCCGCGGATCAGCTTCTGCACCACGAAAACTTCTTCATTGGTGCAGCGCGACGAGGTGATGCCGCCGATGGAATCCCGGCCATGTTTGGCCTGAATGCCCTTAAACTTCTTGGCCGCGAAATTGAACGCCTCGTCCCATGACACTTCCTGCCATGGATCGGTGATCTTCTCGCGGATCATCGGATTGAGGATGCGCTCCTTGTGGTTCGCGTAGCCCCAGGCGAAGCGGCCCTTGACGCAGGAATGGCCGCGATTGGCCTTGCCGTCCTTGTACGGCACCATGCGCACCAGCTCTTCGCCGCGCATTTCCGCCTTGAAGGTGCAGCCGACGCCGCAATAGGCGCAGGTGGTGACGGCCGAATGTTCGGGCTGGCCGATCTCGATCACGGCCTTCTCGGTCAGCGTCGCGGTCGGGCAGGCCTGTACGCAGGCGCCGCAGGAGACACATTCGGAGCCCAGGAAGCTCTCGCTCATGCCCGGCGACACGCGGCTGTCGAAGCCACGGCCGGAGATCGTCAGCGCGAACGTGCCCTGAACTTCTTCACAGGCGCGGACGCAGCGCGAGCAGACGATGCACTTGGACGGATCGTAGGTGAAGTACGGATTCGACTCGTCCTTCGCCATCCAGTGATCGTTTTCGCAGGCTTCCGGCGAATTGTGGGTGTGCTTCGGGCCGGACTTGGCGAAGACATGGTTTTCGCCGTCATAGCCGTAACGCACGTCGCGCAGGCCGACCGCACCGGCCATATCCTGCAATTCGCAGTCGCCATTGGCGGCGCAGGTGAGACAGTCGAGCGGATGGTCGGAGATATAGAGCTCCATCACGCCCTTGCGCAGCGCCGCGAGCCGCGCATTCTGGGTGTGAACCACGAGGCCGTCCATGGCCGGCGTGGTACAGGAGGCCGGCGTGCCGGCGCGGCCTTCGATCTCGACGAGACAGAGGCGGCAAGAGCCGAAGGCATCCACCATATCCGTGGCGCATAGTTTCGGAATCTGCGTGCCCATCTCCATGGCGGCGCGCATGATCGAGGTGCCCTCGGGCACCGAGACGCTCTGCCCGTCAATGGTCAGCGTGACCATCTTTTCGGACTTCGAGCGCGGTGTACCAAAATCGATTTCGTGAACGAGCGACATGTGTTGCTCCTTTACTCTGCGGCCTGAAGGCGCGTGGGCGCCGGGCCGAAATCATCAGGGAAATGTTTCAATGCGCTCATCACCGGATACGGCGTGAAGCCGCCCAGCGCGCAGAGCGAGCCGAACTTCATGGTGTTGCTGAGGTCCTGCAGCACGGCGATGTTCTCGGCGACGCGTTCGCCGCGGCGGATCTTGTCGATGGTCTCGACACCGCGGGTGGAGCCGATGCGACACGGCGTGCACTTGCCGCAGGATTCGATGGCGCAGAATTCCATCGCGAAACGCGCCTGCTTCGACATGTCGACCGTATCGTCGAACACGACGATGCCGCCATGGCCGATCAGGCCGTCGCGCTTGGCGAAAGCCTCGTAGTCGAACGGCGTGTCGAACAATTCGCGCGGGAAGTAGGCACCGAGCGGACCGCCGACCTGCACGGCGCGGACCGGTCTGCCGGTGAAGGCGCCGCCGCCGATATCATCGACGAGCTCACCCAGCGTGATGCCGAAAGCGACTTCGAACAACCCGCCGAACTTGACGTTGCCGGCAAGCTGGATCGGCATCGTGCCACGCGAGCGACCCATGCCGTAGTCCGCATAGGCCTTGGCGCCGTTGTCGAGAATGAACGGGATCGCCGCAAACGAGAGGACGTTGTTGATGACCGTCGGCTTGCCGAACAGGCCCTTATGGGCCGGCAGCGGCGGCTTGGCGCGGACGATGCCACGGCGACCTTCGAGACTCTCCAGCAGCGAGGTCTCCTCACCGCAGACATAGGCGCCAGCGCCGACGCGGACTTCGAGATCGAATGCGTTAGCCGAACCACGGATCTTGTCGCCGAGATAACCGGCGAGCTTGGCGGCAGCAATACCCGCATTCATCGCCTCGACGGCATGCGGATATTCCGAGCGGATATAGATGTAGCCCTTGGTGGCGCCCACCGCGATGCCGGCAATGGTCATGCCTTCGATCACCACGAAGGGATCGCCTTCCATGATCATCCGGTCCGCGAAGGTGCCGCTGTCGCCCTCGTCCGCATTGCAGACGATGAATTTGCGATCGGCCTTGGTATCGGCCACCGTCTTCCACTTGATGCCGGTCGGGAAGCCGGCGCCGCCGCGGCCACGCAGGCCGGACGTGGTGACGTCGGCAATGATGCCAGCGCTATCCAGCGTCAGCGCGCGGAGGAGGCCCTTGTAGCCGCCATGCGCGATGTAATCCTCGACCGACCGGGGATCGACCACGCCGCAGCGCACAAAGGTCAGACGTGTCTGCTTCTTGAGCCACGGAATCTCCTCCGCGACACCAAGACGCAGCGCATGCTGGCCGTTTGCGATCATCGCATCGAGCACCGACGCAACGTCTTTCTCTTCGACCGGCCCGAAGGCAACGCGACCTTCCGGCGTCGCGACTTCGACCATCGGCTCCAGCCACAGCAATCCGCGCGAACCGGGGCGAATGATCTCGATTGCGAGCTTGCGCGTCGCGGCCTGGGCCTCGAAGGCAGAGACAAGTTCATTGGCACCGACGGAAACAGCGGCCGCATCGCGCGGGATGTAGATCTTGAGAGTCTTGTCAGACGATGTCATCGCTGTGCCTCCGCGACCAGCGCATCGATGCGCTTCTCATCGAGGCGGCCAACCAGACGGCCATCCAGCATCGCCGATGGCGCTGTGGCGCAGAGCCCGAGGCAATAGATCGGCTCCAATGTAACGCGCTGATCCGCCGTCGTGTTTCCAAACTTTACACCCAATTTCGCTTCCGCGCGCGCCGCCAGCGCATCGCCGCCGGCCGCCTGGCAAGCCTCGGCGCGGCAGATCTTCAGCACATGTTTGCCAGCCGGCTCATGGCGGAAGTCATGGTAGAAAGTGAACACCCCATGGACCTCGGCGCGCGACAAGTTACGCGCCAGCGCGATCATCGGGATTGCCGCCTCTGGCACATAACCGAAAGCCTCCTGCATCGCATGCAGGATCACGATCACGCCGCCTTCCACATGGGACAGGCTCTCGATGATCTCGGTGCCTCGGTCGGCACTCCAGGGCTCATAAGCATTGGGCTCGTAGGCTGCGTTCATCCCGGTACTCGATTGATCTTATGACTGGAAAGCCAATCAAAATTGGAATCGATCCAAAGATCAATAAAGCTGTCTCATGCTGCGATACGGAAACGGTATCGACACCCGGCGAAACCAATGAATTTGAAATGGTTAGCTTGGTTGCAATGCAACAATTACAGCGCCCTAAACGAAGGTCTTACGCCTCCAGCGACGGCGCGACTTCCCGGGCGATCTGCACCAGAGTCGCCACCAGCGGGGTCATTGGATCGCGCTGGGGTACCACGAGGCCGACACCGTAATTCACCACGGGATCGACGATCGGGATCATACGGACCGAGTCATTGGCGGTCAGACCCAGCGTCTCCGCCAGCTTGGCCGGCATCACGCTGGCCCAGCGGCCGGTCTTCACATGGGTATAGAGCACGATAATCGAATTCGACGTCAGCATCGGCATCGCCTCGGCGCCAACCGACTTCAGGGCCCGATCAATAATCCGGCGGTTCTGCATATCGGGGGTCAGCAGGCACAGCGGCACCTGGCCGACTTCGGACCAGGTGACCGTCTTGCGATCGCCGAACATGCTGTCCGGCGAGGTCAGCAGCCGGTAGCTTTCTTTATAAAGCGGGATCGAACGCACTTTGCCGAGCGGTTCGTTCTCGATGTAGGTCAGGCCCGCATCGACTTCGAGATTTTCAAGCAGACCGAGCACCGCCGCCGAGGTGCAGGACACGATGCGAAAGCGCACATCGGGATGCCGCGCGCGAAACGGCGTCGTCAGCGAGGCGACCATGCCGAGCACCGTGGGAATTGCGGCGATACGGATCTCGCCGGACAGACTGTCCTTGAGACCGTTGATCTCCTGCTTCATTGCGCGGGCATCGCCAACGATGCGGCGCGCCCAATCGAGGGCGCGTTCGCCTTCCGGCGTGAACCCCTGGAACCGGGAGCCACGCTGCACCAGCATCACGCCGAGCATGTCCTCGAGCTGCTTGAGGCTGGTGGACATGGTGGGCTGGGTGACACCGCATGCTTCGGCGGCGCGGCCAAAATGCCGTTCCTTCGCCAGCGACAACAGCAGTTCAAGTTTTTCGATCAAGGGACGCCCCGCTCCGACCACATCATTTTTGCCGAGGTGCGGCGCGACGATCGCGTGTGTGGCCTTCGGTGCCCGCCCTCGGGGCAAAGCATATGGTGCGAAGCCGCTTTGCCGCAACCATCGCAACGGGACAAGCAGAGATCAGCCCCGGCCAAGCTTTCCGCTTCAAGATATAATCTGGTTAGGGTCTTTGCGGCGGTCTGCTTCGTCGCGGGGTCCAAGGCCCCTGCGACGACAGCAAACGGCAAGTACGATCAGCAAGATGGCTGATCCGAGATCAACCCAGGCGGCTGATCTGCTCTTCGGTCACGACGCGCTCGATGTTCTCGGACTTGCTCTTGATCCGGTAACGCGGGCGACCATCGGCTTCGATCGGAAGGCGAGAGGTGATGGTGTAGATGCTGCGCTCCTTGATGGTGGAACGGCCCTGCGGCCCCTGCAGCTGGTGGTGAACGTCCTCATTAATTGCGTAGTTATGCGCCATTATTCATACTCTCCACGATGAGCGGCTTTTAGCCACAACTTGCTCAAAAAGCAAGAAATCTCTAGCAATTTCGGTCAGATAGCTCGTCAGTCCTGATATGCAACGATGGGCAACAGGTCATAATTTGGATGCCCCTGCGACAGATTCCATCTCATGCTGCCGATCCGGTCAGCAGCAATTCTGTCGTTTTCAGAGGGGGTTGGGCTGATTCAAGGGCGTGCCGCCATGACACAGTTCCCGCGCCTGTTCCGCGTTAGCAATAATCATGGAATACCAGCCGGACCACTCGAAATCAGCGCCAAAAAAGCCGAAAAACCACCGGCAGGGCATTGCCGGTGGTTTCGGAGATTTACAGCAGAGTGCGCGAGTCTCCTCGAAGACTTAGGGCCGTCAAAAATTTGCCGGCTGCGCACGAAAATATTACATGAGCCAGAATGTTGAGCGCAATACCTGATTTGCTCAATCAAATATATTATTGGCCGCTATCCTTAGCGGGAAACGTTATGTGGGCTGGCGCCAGCCCTGCCCGGGCCCGTTCGGCCATCTTGCGAAATGCGGTTTCGATATCACGCGCCAGACGCCGGGTGTCGAAGGCCGGCATCTTTAGACGATTGGCCGATAATTTCTCCCGGATCGACGACAACCGCTCGGGATTTTCCGCCAGCGCGATCGCCATACGATCATAGTCATCTCGCTTCGCCGCAATCAACTCCGGCACACCCAGATTCTGCAGAAGACTCGCGGCAACGCGCCCTGCAAAGGTTTCTCCACGACACGTCAGCAAAGGCAATCCAGCCCATAATGCATCGCTCGCTGTCGTATGCGCATTGTACGGCAACGTATCGAGAAATAGACCCGCACAACGATGTCGCGCCAGGTGCTCGGCCGGCGACATCCGCGCGGCAAAGACCAGACGCGCAGGGTCGATGCCCCGTAATTCCACCTCGCGGCGCAGATTCGCCACAGCCGCAGCGCTGTCCTCCAGCAGCCAGAGAACGCTACCGTCAACGGCTGAGAGGACCCGCATCCAGCTATCGAAGACGTCGGGCGTGATCTTGTAGGCATTGTTGAAGCAACAGAACACGAAGCCCTGCGCAGGCAAACCGACCTCGGCACGCGTGAATGCACGCGTCGATATCTCCCGGCGATCATCATTGGCCTGATAGCAATTCGGCAACCACGCGACTTTCTCGCTATAGAACTGCCGGTGCTCGGGCGGCAGCACATGTTGATCCGCGAGGATGTAGTCCATGAAGCCCGCGCCGAGCGTGCCGGGAAAGCCGAGATAATTGACCTGCACCGGCGCGGCCCTGCGCGCGAATACGCCGGTGCGCTGCTCGCCGAAATAGCCGTTGAGATTGACAAGGATGTCGATGCGCTGCGTACGAATGGCATCCACCGCCTGCGGATCGCTCAGTGTGGAGATATCGACGATTCCATCCACGGCGCCAGCAATGCGTCGCCTGATGTCGCTGCCGTCGTCATAGCCGTTATCGATGGCGAAAATCTCGAACGCGCTTTTGTCGTGCTGCTCCAGCACACCGACCAGCAGCAGCGATGTCGCCTGCTGTCGAAATTCACCCGAGAGATAGCCGATGCGGATTTTTGCGTTCGGCCCGGTCGGAAAAGCACGCAGCGATGGAGCTTGCATGGGAAAACGCGAGGCGTTGGTCAGTTCGGCGCAGCGTTGCAGACTGCGTTCCGAGGTCGCCACGCCTTGCCAGCCGAACGGCTCGGCGGCCAGTTTGCCGGCTATGAGATCGGCATCGATCTCCGCAATCAGCGCATTCACGTCACGCCAGTCGCAGACCAGCATCTTCTGATGCAGCAGGTTGCCCTTCAGCAGCGGCATGTCCGGATTGAGCTGGCGCGCGCGCCCGTAGGCCTCCACTGCTCGAGCCGGCATCCGCATCTGGCCAAAGATGAAGCCGCGGCCAAACCACGCTTCCACCAGATCGGACTGCAAGGCGAGCGCCGACTCGCAAGCCGCGAGGGCCTCGTCATAGCGCTTCAACTCCGCGAGTGACTTGCTCTTGTTGGAAAAGGCTGCGGCGTAGCGCGGATTGAGCGCCAGTGCGCGATCGAAGTCCGCCAGCGCGGCGGGGTAGTCGCGTAGATCATTCAGAACCGTGCCACGGTTATTCAGCGTTTCGGCATTACCGGGATTGAGCGCCAGCGCTTCGGTGAAGCGCTGCAGCGCCTCATCCGGCCGGTTCAGCGCCTTCAGCACCAGACCGTAGTTATAGAATGTGGCATCCGATGTCGCATTGATGCGCAGGGCCGCTTTCAGATGCGGCTCGGCTTCCGCATGGCGCTTCAGCGCGACCAGCACGATGGCGAGAATATTCAGTGCCGGGAAATGTTTCGGATCCTTGCGCAAGAACTTGCTGAACCCGCGCTCGGCCTCCTGGAGGCGGCCCTGCTGGAAGGCGGCGAATGCGCTCTGAAACAGTTCAGCTGGAGACGCCATGGTTCTTCGGACTTCTGGCTTTGCGGCTTGCACGGCCGAGGACAACACCCGCCGGTATAGACACCCGCCTCTACGACGTCGAGAACGCCCGGCACGCCTTGATGGAAACGATCCCGCGCAAGCAAAAACCCCCGGCAGTTTCCTGCCGGGGGTCTTTGTTTCAGATAGCGATTGCCGTGAGGCAGTCGATATTAGAACGAGCGCAGGATCTGCACCGAGCCGTTGTAGAGGTTCTGGTCGGCGGTGTTGAAGACCGTACCGGCCGGCTTGCCCGACATGCCAGTACCAATGGTGGTGTAGGTGCCGTTCAGGTTCTGATCGAGGCGGCTGTAGGTGAACTGAGCCGACAGGGTCAGGTTCTGAACCGGGGTCCAGGCGGTACGGGTGCCGATCTGGGCGAGACCCAGGTCGAAGTTACCCGTGCCGGCGAAGGTGCCAGCACGAGCGGCAGCAGCCGCCGACGAGCTGAAGCCCGGGCCACCGGTGCTGACGCCGGTGAAGGCGGCCATCATCAGGTCGTTACCAGAGCCATAGGAGATATGGCTGTAGTTACCGAACAGCGACGTGCGCCAGGCCGGGTTCCAGTAATGCTCGTAGAAAGCGCTAACTTCCCAAGCGGAGCTCTGGATGATCTGGCCGTTGGTGGCGTAAACGCCATCGAGCACGTAGCCGAAGCCGAGGCTGTTACCATCAACCTTCGCGTAGCGGCCGCCACCCGAGGTATCGGTCGTGCCACCGAAGACGTACTTGGCAGCGCCCTTGCCGTACGATGCTTCGATCTTCAAGCTGTCGCCTGCGCCGGTGGGCAGGTTCTTGAATTCGACCGCACCGGTAACTGCGAAGCCGTAGCTGTCGTCAGCGTGACCGAGCTGCTCGTTCGCACCCGAGTAAAGGCCCGGGGTGATCGCATGCATTGCAGCGCCGAAGTGCAGGGTGCCCCAAGCCTGATCGAGGCGGATGTTGCCGACGATGTCAGGAATGTGGTTGCCGCCGTAGGCGTTGCCCACGAAGGTGTTCGAGTTCGTGCCGTAGAACGTACCCGGGAAGGTGCTCGCGCCTGGGCCGACGATGAACGTGTTGGTGTTCCAGAGACCGGCGTTGCGGTAGGGCGAAGCGTTTTCGATCGAGATCGTGCCCGACACGCCGTTACCGAACGAAGCGGTGTAAGCGAGCTGCGGGATACCGGTCGCGTTGTTCGAACCAGCGTTGAAGCCCGACGAGATGTACGGCTTGGCGAGCGCCCACTGGGGATCGAACTGCGAGACGGCCTTACCGAAGGTGAAGCCGGCGAACTGGATGAACGCGTAGTCGACTTCGGTGTAACCACCAGCGATCGATTCACGATCCTGGAGGAAGTCGAACTGAATGTTCGCGTAGGTACGAACCACGCCGTATTCGGTCGCGGTGCGGGTGTCCGTCGTCAAGTTGACGCGTTCACGGGTCGAGAAATAGTTCTTGGTCCAGAGATTGTTGCCGCCGGCACCACCCTGCCAGAACGGAACGTCGTAGGTGCTGCCGTTGAACGCAACGTCCAAACGGATCGCGCCGCCGATCTTGATGCAGGTATCGGTGCCCGGGATGTAGTAGAAGCCTGCGCCGTAGAGCGAGCAGATCTTCACGTATTCAACTGCCTTGGCCTTCACCGGAAGATCGGCTGCCTGAGCTCCGCCGATGGCGATCAGACCCGCCGCCGAGCCGAGGATAAGGCTCTTAATCATCGTCATGTTAAACCTCCAAGTTGTCCAAAAGGGAAGGTTCCGGATCTGCCAGGCGCGAGCGCCCGAAGATTTAGTCCCCCAAGTCCCCAAACTAACCGCTAGAGCACTTCGCGCTTTCGGAAACACCCGCATAACGCGAGGCACTCAAGCGAACTACTTCAACGGGACGATCGAGGGTTTCCCCATCGCCGGAACCAACAATGCCTGCGCAATTCTTAGAAGCAAAATACTTTATGAACTCAGGTAACTTTATCGCGATGCAGTGTGGTTTCCCGGCAACACACGAAATCGTGGTTTGCACGTCACAATTCACTGATACAATTATAGAAATCTGAAATCTGTGAGACGGTGGGAATGGCCGGCGGGGCGACAGCGACTATGCGTGGGGGATCTGCGGGCTGGAACGAAAACGAGCTTTCTATTTGGGTGACCGGCCAGAATCAGGAAGTCATCCGACAGTTCATCTGGGACATCGCTTCGATCAACGTTCATCTTGAGGGAATCCGCCAGTTCTGGGCCAAGGAGCTCGGCATCAGCGGACCGCAGTGGATGATCCTGATGGCCGTCAGCGACCTCGATCGCGGCAACGGCGTGCCGGTCAAGGATGTCTCCGCGATGCTCCACGTCGACCCCTCCTTTGTCACCACCCAATCCAAGATGCTCGAAAAGAATGGGTTCATGCGGCGCGTCGCGTCCCGCGAGGATGCCCGCGTTGTGCTGATGTCGCTATCCGACAAGGCCAGCAAGAAGATCTCCGCCCTATCGACCCGCAGGGAATCGCTCGGGGATTTCATTCTCAGCGATTTCGACGAGCAGGCCTTGAAGGAGATCGGACAGCACATGTCCCGGCTCAAGAATCGCCTCGAAAAGGCTGCACTGATGCTGGAAGTCGAGAGCTGAACATCGCCGGATGAGCGGCGGGTCAATCGACCGGGCCGCGCCCCCTACGTCGTCCTTGAGTTCAAACGATCGACAATCCAGTCGAAAATGAACTCGTTGCCCACGGTCGGAATATCGATCTGGGCGGGCGGAGCCACCGTTTCCGACGCGCGGAAGATCTTCAGTTCGATGTCGAGGCCGTTTTGTTTCATGACGCGGCAACATTCCGTGACGTGATCGACATCGAGCCAGTCGCGTTCGCCCATCGCAACCAGGACCGGGCATTTGATATTGGCGGCAACGCTGCTGCTGTTGAAGCCCTCGATTTCACTCGGACAGCCCAGACCTGCGCGGCCTGAAATACGGCTGGCAATAAACGCGCGCTCGTGAAGCTCCCAGATTCCGGCATCGCAAACAGCTGCTGCAAAGCGATCGTCGAGATTGGCGCCGCGCGTCGCAAAGGCAGCTCCCAGGCCGTCTCCGAAGATCGCAATTCGTTCTTGATCGATATCGCGGCGGTCGGCCAGGAAATCGACCCAGCCACTGATCGCCGTTTCGACCTCATACCGACAAGGCGACCCGATCATCTCCTGGCTGTAGGATTGACCGGGCAAATCGACGAGCAACAGCGAGAGACCGCGGTCCAGCGCGTAACTGGGCACCCTATGCAGATGCTCTTCCTTGTAGTGGCCTTGCCCGACGACGCAGAGAACGACCGGCTGCGGCCGCGTCGCGCGCGGCGCAGGAACGAAGTATCCCTGCAACACGCCGTCCCGCCACGGGATCTCGACGACCTCGCCGGCAGGCGTTGCATGCTGCACGTAAAGTCGGGCGCAATCCTGCATCAAGGCAATGGCGGCGCCTTGCCGCGGATCGCTGCAAGCGAGCATAACCTGAGCGGTGCGATAGTAGTTGGCCGCGCGCAGCCAGTTACTCAGCGCCGTCGGGATGCGGCCGCTGGCCAGCGCCTCCGCGGCGCGGTCACGGTTGATATCAGCCGCGTTATGCCATTCGCGATACCAGCTCTCGTCATCGCGTGGATTGATGCGCTCCGCCGCCAGAAAACACTCAGAAACCGTGCTTCCGCCTTCCTGGGCCGCGCGCAACACGCGCAGGAACTGCAGCGAAAAGTCTTCATGGCCAGGCCATTGCTGCCAGCCACGCGCCTGCGACAACGGGATGGCCCTGCCGAAATCGATAATGGTCACATCCCTAGCCCTTGACGGAGATCGCTTGAAAGATCGACGAGAAGCATGGGTCTTGCGCCCATTTTTGTAATGGCCAGACACACGCCGGAGTCTGACTTTTCAGCAGTATTATCCGCGCTTTACGAGGGGGCAAGCATGATTATTATACCGCAACTGCACCAATTGAATGCTGCAGCGCCAACGAATTCTGCATCCAGGCCCGATGCCGCGTAACTCTTGCGAAGGCTTGTTACTTCGGGACGATGGCCTGGGTGTCGACCCAGATTTGCGCATCGCTTTCGCGCACCGGATAGCGTCGCAAACCCCTGCTCGGCCAACCGGGCGAGATACTGCCGTCTGCCAGATCGAACCAGGCCAGATGACGCGGACAGTGCAGCCGGCGATCGGCGACGCGGCCAAGACTGAGATCGGCCTGCTCATGTGGACAGGCGCGCTCGCAGGCGTAAATCGTCTCACCATCCTGCACGATGAGAACACCGAGGCCAGCCACCTTGACGCAAACGATTGTCTGTTCGGTCAGGCGCTCGCGCGAACAGACCGCGACCCATCGGGCAGGATCTTCGTCATCCGCCAAGATAGGCCCGTCGCACATGCTCGTTCTCGATCAGCTCCGCTCCCGCACCGGACAGCACGACACGGCCGGACTCCAGCAGATAGGCATGATCGCACATCTCGAGCGCGGCGAAGGCATTCTGCTCAACGAGCAAAACAGTCGTGCCGGCGTCGCGGATCGCGCGAATGATCGCAAAGGTACGCTCGACGATGTTGGGCGCGAGACCGAGCGACGGTTCATCGAACATCACCAGGCGCGGCCGTGACATCAGCGCACGACCGATCGCCAGCATCTGCTGCTCGCCGCCGGACAACGTGCCCGCCGCCTGCTTGCGGCGTTCGGCGAGGCGCGGGAATTCGCCATAGATGCGGTCGCGGTCCACAGTGACTTCGCTCGTGTCCGAGCGCAGATAGGCACCCATGTCGAGATTTTCGGCCACCGTCATATGCGGAAAGACGCGACGCCCTTCCGGACAATGTGCGATGCCTTTGGTGAGCACCCGCTGCGCGCCGATGCCGGTGATGTCTTCGCCGTCGAAATGCAGACTGCCGGAGCGCGATGGCACGAGGCCCGAGATCGCCCGCAGCGTCGTGCTCTTGCCGGCGCCGTTGGCGCCGATCAGCGCCACGAGCTGGCCAGCCTTGACCGAAAGCGAAATGCCCTTGAGGGCTGAGATCTGGCCATAGGCGCAAACCATGTCACGAATCTCAAGCATGGACCGCGACCTCCTTGACTACATCCTTCGCACTCTGGCCGAGATAGGCCTCGATCACCGCGGGATTCTTGCGGATTTCATCGGGCGGTCCTTCGGCGATGATGCGTCCGTAATTCAGTACGACGATGCGATCCGACACGCTCATCACCATTGGCATGTCATGCTCGACCAAAAGGATTGTGACGCCACAGTCCCGGATATTGCGGATCAACTGCACGAATGTATGCGTCTCCGACGCGTTCATGCCGGACACCGGCTCGTCTAGCAGCAGCATCTTCGGCTGCGCCGCCAGCGCCAATGCCACACCGACGAGCCGCTGCTCACCATAGGACAACGAGCCGGCGAGATCGTTGGCGCGCGCCTCGAGTCCGATCCAGCGCACCAACTCGGCGGCACGTGCACGCTGCGCCTTCTCCGATGCGCGGGCACGCGGCAGGCCGAGAATGGCTTCGGCTAGGCCGAGCTTGCCTTTAAGCTCGCCTTGGCGATGCAGGCCGATCAGGACGTTGTCGTAGACCGTGTCATTGGGAAACACGCTGGTGCGCTGAAAGGTGCGGATCAGGCCGAGATCCGCGATTTCATGCGGTTTCTTGCCCTTGAGATCCGCGCCGTAATATTTCACCGCGCCCTTGGTGGGCGTGAGGAAGCCGGTCATGACGTTGAAGGCCGTGGTCTTGCCGGCGCCGTTCGGCCCGATCAGGCTGACGATCTCACCTTTGTTGACATGGAAGTTCATGTCCGAGATCGCGACGAGGCCACCGAAATGGACCGCAACATGTTCGATGCTGAGTACAGTCTCGGCCATCACGCGTGCTCCTCGGCGGTGCGTTCGGAAACGGCGATGGACGCCCGTCTGGTTCCGCCGGCACGGGCCAAGCCGAGTTTCGCGGCAAGCGACGGCACGATGCCGCGCGGCATCACGAACAGGATGACGATAAGCACCACGCCATAGGTGATCCACTGCGCTTCCGGCGGCATGATCGGCCGCAGGAACACCGGCAGCAGACCAAAGATGACGCCGCCGACGACGGGCCCGGCCAGCGATCCCTTGCCGCCCGACACCACCATGATCACCATGGTCACCGTCGAGATAAAAGCGAAGACGTCGGGATCGATGATACGGATGTAATGCGCGTAAAGGCTTCCCGCTGCGCCGGCAATACCGGCAGAGATCACCGCGGCCAGTGTCAGCGTCTTTGTCACATCGATGCCGACGGCCACAGCCAGCGTTTCGTTCTCCATCAGCCCGCGCATGGCGCGGCCGTAATGTGAATGAACGAGGCGTGAAATCAGGAAATATGAGATCGCTGCCACAGCGAGCACAAGATAGTAATTGTGAAACTTGGTCTTCAGCGCGAGATAACCAAGCCCTGGCAGACCTATCATAATGGACGGAATATTGGTCAGCGCCAACGGGCCCTGCGTGAGCTCGACCCAGTTCAGCGCCACCAGCCTGACAACTTCGGCGAACGAGATCGTGACGATCACGAAATAGGCGCCGCGCACGCTGAACGACAGGCGTCCGACCAGATAGCCACAGAAGCCCGAGATGACGATCGCCAGAAAGAAGCCTGCAATCGGCGGCCACGGCACGTGGACGATATGGAAATCACCGTAGATCGGCACATCGAATCCCAGCGATATGAGCGCGCTGACATAGGCGCCGATACCGAAGAAGGCGATATGGCCAAGGCTGAGCTGCCCGGTGAAGCCGAGCAGCAGATTCAGACTCATGGCGCCGATGATGAAAATACCGGTCGTGATCAGCGCATTGAGCAGATACGGATCCGTCAGCCACATCGGCACGGAAGCGAAGAAGGCGAGACAAAGGAGCGTGACGATCTGCTTCATCCGACGCGCTCCGCCCGTGCGAACAATCCTGTCGGTTTGAAGATCAGCACCATGATGATGATCAGGAAGCCCATCGCATCGCGATAGCCCGACGAGACGTAGCCGGCGCCGAGCTCTTCCGCCAAAGCGAGAATAAAGCCGCCGATGACAGCGCCGGTGATATTGCCGAGGCCGCCAAGGATGACGATGGCGAAGGCCTTAACCGCAGCGAGATCGCCCATCTGCGGGAACACGACATAGACCGGGCCGAGCAGCGCGCCGGCGGCGGCGGCCAAGCTCGAGCCGATTGCGAAGGTCGAGGTGTAGATCAGGCTGACATTGACGCCCATCAATGCTGCCGTGTCGGAATCCTGGAAGGTCGCGCGCATCGCCTTGCCGAGTTTCGTGAGATTGATCAACGAGTAAGCCAGCACGATCAGCAGCGCCGCCGCGAACAGCACGAACAGCCGCAGCCAGGACACGGACACCGGCCCGATCACCAGCGGAGCATCAGGAAACGGATTGTCGATCGACTTGGCGACACCGCCCCAGATCCACAATGCGCCGGACTGCATCGCGATCCAGGCGCCGATCATTACCAGCATGGTGGTGTCGATATCGGCGCCGCGCAGCGGTCGCAGCAGCGTGATCTCGATGACGGCGCCCAGCAGCCAGCCGGCAACGATCGCCACCGGCAGCGCGACAAAGAAATTCAGGCCAAGCTGATGCACGACGATGAACATCATATAGGCGCCGAACGTGTAGAGGATGCCGTGGGTGAAGTTCACCACGTTCATGATGCCGAAGATCAGCGTCAGCCCGATGCCGAGCAGCGCATAGGTGCCGCCGAGCACGAGCATATTGACGACATGTTGCAGGAGCTGGTCCACGCGCGACTCGCAATGTTTTGAGGAAAGTGGGACCCGCGCAAAAGGCGCGGATCCCAGAACGACGTGTCTGGATCAGAGATCCTTCATCACGATCTTGCCGCCGGCAATCTCGACCAGATAGACGTTCGGGAAGCTCTGGCCGCTCTCCTGACCTGTGGGACCCGACTTCTTGAACACGATGTCGCCGTTCAGACCCTTGACGTCGATTTTCCAGAGCGCGTCCTTGATCGCCGCGGGCTCGGCCTTGCCGGCCTTCTCGATAGCGGCCGCAATGGTGCGAATGCCGTCATAGCCGCGGAAGCTCTCGGTGCAGCCCGCGAAATCGAAGCCGCGCTTCTTCCACTCACCGATGAAGTAGGTGGTGGCTTCGGGGTTCGGAGTCTTTTCCGGCATCCAGGGCAGGAACGTGGTCAGATGCATGGTGTCGTTGGCAGCGGCACCGGCCTGCGCGATGATCTGGTCAGGGTTCTGCGAACCGCCGGTGGTGATGATCCGCTTCTTCAGGCCGAGCGCAGCCGCCTGCTTGAAGATCAGCGTCAACTGATCGACTGCGGCCGTGATGATCACGGTCTCGGAGTCCGTCGCCTTGATCTTGGCGAGCTGCGCGCTCATGTCCTGGGCCGATTGGTCCATGGTCTCGACCAGACCGATGGCGATGCCTTTTTCCTTCATCATCTTGCTGAAGTCCTCGGCAGTGCCGCGGCCCCAGTCATTGTTAATGACAAGGAAATCCACCTTCTTCAGCGCCAGCTTGTCGACGATGTTCTTGAACGCAGCCGCTTCGACAAAGGACGGCGGCGAGATGCGGAACACGTAAGGATTGCCCGAGGTGGTGATCTTGCTGGCCGACGAGGTCTCGACGACCATCGCGGTTTCGTATTCAACCAGCTTCGGCATCACCGCGAGGGTGAGGCTGGAGCCCCAGGCGCCCAGCATGACGGGGACCTTGTCGCGGGTGATCAGCTTCTCGGCGACGGCAGCGGCTTCCGTCGGGTTGCTCTTGTTGTCCTCAATAACGAGCTCGATCTTCTTGCCGAGAAGACCACCCTTGGCGTTGATCTCGTCGGCGGCGATCTTGGCGCCGTTGACGACATAGGTGCCCGATGCGGCGAAGGCGCCCGTCAGCGGCTCATTGACGCCGATCTTGATCGTTTGCGCAGTCGCAGCGCTGCCCAGGAAAGCAATTGCCAGAGCGGCGGCCGAAGCTGCCTTGATGGTCCGTATCATGTGGTCCTCCAGTGTTACGCTGATGAAGCTTGCGCAGTCCAAACCTCGCCGTTCGCATGTCCAAGCGAACGTCGATCTCTCACGCCGATCCTCCACGCCCGGTGAGGCGGCGAACGACATGCATCGCGCGCTCACGCAGGAGACCAAGGATCAACGAAACACCATTCAGATCGGCTGCCGCTGACGGCGCCGATGTCACATCGCCCGACAGGCGGCGATCGAGATTGCCGGCGAATTCCGCGACCAGCCGGCCCGCGAGATCGCGCGCCAGCCCGCTGCGACCGACCTGTGCCAGCATGCCGGTGAGGCTGTAGCCGATGGAAAGCTCGACACGCGTGGCCACGCCGTCATCCTGCGGCACAAGCCGGTAACGAATCTCGCCTTGCGTGGTGGAGCGGCTGCGCTGGTCGTTGCCGACGCCGAGAATGCGGCCGGAGAGATTAGCCTCGTCGCGTTCGACCCGCGCGGCACCGTCGAAGTTCGCGGAGATGGGACCGATCTTGACACGGATCGCGCCTTCGACGCGCTCCGGCCTAGGTGTGCCGACCAGTGTCGCCCCGGGCAGGCACGAGGCGACGGCCGCGATGTCATCGAACAGCGCGAACACTTTCGCCGGAGGATGCGCCACGGTGAACTGCTGCTCGAGCGTGGTCGACGGCGTGAAATCAGGAATCTCCAGCGGCGTGACGACTTCTGCCGCTTCGCGCGCCGCAGGTTTCGTCGCCGCGAGTTTTTGCGAACTGACGCACACTTTGTGCCCCGAACCCGCCGGCCCAAGCACCTTGCGGCCGCCATCCGGCTCCGGCGCGATATCGCGCGCGCGGCGCTCGGTGATGACCGACTGCACGGCACGGACGATACCGACATAGCCGGTGCAGCGGCAGAGATTGCCTGACATGCCGATGCGAATTTTCCTCTCATCGGCATCCGGCAGGCGCTTCACCAGATCGCGTGCGGAGACCAGCATACCCGGGGTGCAGTAACCGCATTGCAAGGCATGTTCGCGCGTGAAGGCCGCACGCAATTCGCCAGCGATCTCATCATCATCGAGACCCTCGATGGTGGTGACGTCAGCGCCGTCGCACGCCACCGCATAAGTGATGCAGGAGCGCGTCGGCACGCCATCAACCAGGATCGTGCAGGCGCCACAGACGCCATGCTCGCAGCCGAGATGCGTGCCCGTGAGATCGAGCGTGTCGCGCATCAGGTCGGCGAGACTCGTGCGCGGCTCGACGTCCTTCTTCACGGCGCGGGTGTTGACGGTGAGTTCGACCGAGTTCATGCCGCCGCCTCCGCAACGGCGCGACGCAGCACCGTGGCATGGATGTGCCGGTCGGCGGCATCGCTCATTCCGGCTTTCGACAGCAGGCTATCGGCGGCTCGCGCATCGAATTTCTTCTTGAAATCGCTGGTGATGCGGCCACCGAATAGTTCTTCGGCGTTGTCGATGATGATAGGCGCAGCTTCGACGGCGCCAATGACAATGCGAGCTTTGCTCGCCTCGGGATCGATCAGCACCGCGCCGATGGCATGGGCGAATTCGCCTGTCTTGCGGCAGCTCTTCACATAACCCCAGCGCGCGGAGGAAGACATCACTGGCACGCGTACGGCTTCCAGCATCTCGCCGGGCTGCAGCACGCTTTCCAGCGCACCCAGCATGAAATCCTTCATCGCCACATGCCGCGCGCCTTTGGCGCTGCGCAGCGAGAGCGTTGCACCGAGCGCCGCAAAGGTGGAAACCCAATCGGCGGAGGGATCGGCATGGCTGAGCGATCCACCGACCGTGCCGCGGTTACGCACCGCGCGATAGGCGATGGCTGACGCCACCCGCTGCATCGCGCCGCGCGTCACATCGGGAATGCGGCCGTCCTCGATATCGGCATGAGTCACGCAGGCGCCAATCACCAACTCACCACCGCTGACTTCCACATGCTTCAGTTCAGCGAGGCCTGTAATATCAACGATGGTATCGGGGGCGACGAGACGTAGGTTCAGCATCGGCCCGAGCGACTGGCCACCAGCCATGATCTTCACGACGCCATCGGTACCGGTCATCACGGCCAGAGCCGAGGCGACATCGCGCGGCCGCTCATAGGCGAAGGGTGCCGGTTTCATGCGGCGGTCCTCTTCGCATCGCGCGCAGCAAGAATGCTTTCGAGCACACGGCGCGGCGTGATCGGCGACTGCAGCATCTCGACGCCAAGGCCACGCAGCGCATCGTTGACCGCATTGCCAATGGCCGCTGGCGGCGCGATGGCGCCACCTTCGCCGATGCCCTTGACGCCGAACTTGGTGTAGGGCGACGGCGTTTCCATGTGATCGAGCCACGGCATCGGCACTTCGGTCGGCCCGGGCAGCAGATAATCGGCCAATGTCGTATTGAGCGGCTGGCCGGCGCGATCGAACGGCATTTCCTCGTAGAGCGCCGTACCGATGCCCTGCGCGAGACCGCCATAGATCTGGCCATCGACGATCATCGGATTGACCAGCACGCCGCCGTCTTCGACGATCACATAGTCGAGGATCTCCACATCGCCCAGATCAGGATCAACGGCGACAGTCACCGCATGCGCGGCGTAGCTGAAGGTGCCGCTGTCGCGCTGCGGCTTGTAGCCGGAGGTCGCCTCCAGGCCACCGGGATCGACATCGCCCGGCAGATCCTGCGGGCGGCGGTACCAGGTGTGCGCGATTTCCTTCAGCGTGACACTGCCATTGGGCCCGCGGATTTCGCCATCGACCAGCACGACACTGGCTTCATCGACCTGCAACAACTTGGCGCCGATCTTCTTGGCGCGTTCGCCGAGTTCGTGACACGCGGTCGCGACAGCACCGCCGGCCATCACCATGCAGCGCGAGCCCCATGTGCCGGTCGAATACGGCGTCATCGCCGTGTCGCCATGCACCACGCGAATCTTGGCGACATCGACGCCGAGCATCTCAAATGCGACCTGCGACAGCGTCGTCTCGAGGCCCTGACCGTGCGAATGCACGCCGACCTTGAGTTCGAGTCCGCCATCCGGCGTCAGTCGCGCGGTAGCCTGTTCGTGGCCAGGCACCATGGGAATGCCCCAGCCGGAATAGACCGAGGTGCCATGCGCCGCCTGCTCGCAATAGATCGAGAGACCGACACCGATCAGCCGTCCGTCGTCCTCGCCCTTGCGCTGGCGCGCACGGATGCCATCGATATCGATCTGCGCGACGGCACGGCGCAACGCCTCGGGATAGTCGCCACTGTCGAAATGTTTCTTGGTGATGTTGTCGAACGGCATCTGCTCCGGCCGCACCAGATTGCGCAGCCGGACGTCGCCGGGCTCAAGCCCCGCTTCAGCGGCGACCAGATCGAGCATCAATTCCAGCGCGAAACACACGCCGGTTCGGGCGACGCCGCGATAGGGCAGGATTGGACATTTGTTGGTGGCAACCGAATAGGTCCGGCAGCGATAGGCCGGCATCTGATAGGGGCCGGGCAAAATGCTGACCACCTGCGCCGCTTCGAGGCAGGCCGAGAACGGATAGGACGAATAGGCGCCGGAATCGACCGTGGCTTCGCAATCGATTCCGCGCAGCGTGCCGTCGCGATCCGCATAAACGGTGATCTTGTAGTGATGCTCGCGGCAGTTCGCGGCAGCGGTAAGATGCTCGCGGCGATCCTCGATCCAGCGCACGGGGAAGCCGCGCTTCATGGTGAGCCACGACAGGCAGACTTCCTCCGGCAGCAAGATGCCCTTGTGGCCGAAGCCGCCACCGACATCCGGCGAGACGATCCTGATCTGTCCTTGATCCATCTCAAGGCAGTCGGACAGACCGTTGCGCACAATGTGCGGCATCTGACTGCCCGTATAGAGCGTGAGCTGATCGAGACGATGATCGAACGTGGCGATGACACCCCGACCTTCGAGCGGCGACATGCATTGTCGCGCGGTCGAGATCTCGCGTGTCACCTTGATCGGCGCATCGAGCGCGCTGGAAATATCGAGTTCGAAGAAGCTTTCGAGAAAGACGTTGTCGCCCCAGTGTTCATGCACCAGTGGCGAGCCGGGCTCGCGCGCTTTCAGCATATCGTAGACGGCGGGCAGCTCTTCGAGATCGAGCGTGACGGAAGCCGCGATATCCTCGGCCTCGGCGCGCGTGGGCGCAACGCACATGGCGACGAGTTCGCCAACTTGACGGATCTTGTCGATCGCCAGAATGGGTTGATCGGACGGCTTGAATCCAGCCAGCCCCGTAATCGCGCGGATCGGCTTGATGCCGACGAGATCGGCGGACGTGAACACCACATCGCGATAACGCTCGGGAACATGGATCGCCCGGATTCGCGCATGGGCCAACGGACTGCGGACAAAAGCGACGTCCTGCAATCCCGCCAGCCTGATATCGCCGACAAATTGCCCGCGCCCGCGCATGAGGCGATCGTCCTCCTTGCGCGGCACGCGCGCGCCGACGCCCTGCTTTGAAGCAGGCGCGGCGGGCGAGATATCTCGCTCATTGCGCATCGACAGACTCCCGGCGTCTTCCCAACGGGCTTGCAAACCTCAGGCCGCGACGGCTTGAGGCAGGATCGGAGCGATTGGATCGAAGCGGACGCCTTCGCGCAGGCAGAACGCCGGCTGTAGCAGGCCGTTCGCAATCACGTCGGTATTCTCGTTGTCGCGCAGGATGTAACGGCCCGACTTCTCGACGAGCACCGAGACATCGGCATCCATGCCGACCTTGAGCGAGCCGATCTTGTCGGACAGCCCGATCATCTTCGCCGGATTGGACGTCACCATCGGCACGACCTGCTCCAGCGTGAGGCCGAGCGAAATCATCGAACTCATCGCCTGCACCAGGCTGAATTTGGCCTGGCCCTTGAACGGATGATTCTCGTCGTCCTCGTGCTCGTCCGGCGTGCCGGCCGGCGCGGGCACTTCGGTGTTGTAGCCATGGATATCGGCGCCGAGCGTATTCGGCACGATGCCGGCCGCAATCGCCTTCTTGGCGAGGCGATAGGAAAAGTGGCTGCCATGACCGACATCGATCTTGAGACCGCGATCGATCGCCGCCTGGATCACCGGATGCACCTCGCCCTCGCGATTGACGAAGCCACCGGGATGCCGCGTGAACGGATGCGCCAGCACGTCGCCCTCCTTCAGCAGCGGAATCACGCGCTCCAGGATCGTATCGACGTCCTCACCGTTGTTGCCCGACTCTGGCAGGCCCCAGAGCTGGCCGAAATGCACATAGACCGGCAGTTCAGCGCGCTTGCCGATCTCCGCTGCCATTTCCATCACGCGAATGCCCCAGCGCGCGAAGCCGCCAATTTCGGCATGGGCCTTGATGCCGCGCACAAGGTCGCGATTGGCGACGGCAGACTTCACAGTCGCATCGATATCGACGCCATCCGGGCTGTAGAGATTGGGATAGAAGTGACCTTCGAGGCCGCCGACGAGATAGGTCGATAAAAACGCGTAAACGCGTGATTTCGCGGGCTCGGCGATGAAATGACGAAAGCCGGGCAGCGTCATGCAGGACGGACCGCCCTGATCGATCAGTGTGGTGACGCCGGACTGCACGCCGACCATATCGGGCTGCATGCCGAAGCGGCCACTGACATACTGATAGACATGCGCGTGGGTATCGATCATGCCCGGCAGCACCAGCTTGCCTGAGACGTCGATCACCTCCTTCGCACTGGTTGGCAGAATGTCGGCCTGCACGGCGGCGATCTTGCCGTTGCGGATGGCGACATCCTTGATGCCGTCGATGCCGGCTGCGGGATCGATAACGCGACCACCGCGCAGCAGCAGGTCGAATGAGGCAGTAACAGACATGGCGATCTCCTTACGCTCCAGCGGACTTTAGAGGCCCACCAAAATACGAAGCATACTTCGTAATTTACAAAAGCAAAGTCCGTGCCATATGAGTTGCAATGCGATATTTTCAGAGCACCTGCACCATGCGAGAAGCAGTCGCTACCAGGAGACACTGAGTTGCCCAAAGCAAAGCCACGGCGCGATCAAGCCGCCCACAAGCCATGGCCACTGGAACAGCGGCCCGGATTTCTGATCCGCAGGCTGCATCAGATCCATGTCGCACTGTTCCAGGAGGCGTGCAGCGCCTTCGAGATGACGCCCCTGCAATACAGCCTACTGTCGGCGCTGGCGGTGCGCGGGACCGCCGATCAAACGACCTTAGCCGCTGATATTGCTCTGGATCGCACGACGACGACGGGCGCGCTGAAGCGCCTAGAATCGCGCAAACTGGTGGAACGCCCGGTCAGTGACGATGACCGCCGGGCGCGTGTTTGCAGACTGACGCCCGCCGGCGCGGCGCTGCTGAACAAGATCGAAGCCGCCGCCCGTGACGCGCATCGCGCAACCCTTGGCAGCCTGTCGAAACCGGAACAGGCCACCTTCATTGCGCTGATGCAGCGCATTGTCGCAGAGAACGCGACCCGCAATGCCGCGCCCGATCTCGCGGAATAAGAACGCTGGACAACAGTTTCGCCAGATTAGAACGGCTATAAATTAGTCAGACTGATCGCCTTAGAGGCAAACAAACATTCAGGATCGCAGCACCAACCGCTCGTCCGGTGGCGCGATTTCGGTGACGAGATCGCGGATCAGCGCTTTCTTCGGCAGCGGCGCGAGTGTGGTCGTGCCCTCCTTCAGGCGCACCGTGCAGGCGTAATCGACCTTGCCGTCGATCAGCATCATGCATTCCTTGCACGCATTGGCATTGATGCAGGCGAAGCGAAACGCCAGCGAGGGATCCGCGCTGCGCCTGATAGCGCGCAGGCCGTCAAGGATGGACTGGCCGTGTTCGAAAGGAATATCGAACGTGTCGTGATGCGACGTTTCACCGAAGGCACCGCGCTGAATGCTGAGTGTCGCTTTCATGCGACAGCCTTTCCGGTGGTGGGCATGACCTTGCGCAGGGTCATGTCGCTGCCCGACAGTGCCACGATCTGGTTGACACTCCACGCGTCGTTGAGACCGAGATGATCGTCGCGCTGATGCGCGCCGCGGCTTTCGGTGCGTGCCAGTGCGGGGACGGCGACGGATTGCGCAACGGCCAGCATATTGCGGAGATCCAGCCAGTCGGCCAGTACAGGATCAAACGCGTCTGCAGATGCAAATGGCGTATCGCCGAGATCGGCCTTCAGTTGCGCGATGGCGGGTATCGCCGCACGCAGCTTGGCATCTGTGCGGAACGGACCGACATCATCGGCCATCACGGCCTGCAGCTTCACGATGACCGCTGCGGGATTTGGCGCATCACGTTTGCTGGCACTGCGCAGCAGATCGATTGCCGGCGTCGCCGCATCGGCTGACCACATCGACGCATTCTGCTTCGCGTGCTCTGCAGCACTGCGGCCTGCGCGCGCGCCGAATACAAAGGCCTCGGTGATCGCATTGCCTGATAGCCGGTTGGCGCCATTGGCGCCGCCGACCGCCTCACCGCAAGCGAACAGCCCGGGCACGCCGGTCTGCATCATGTCGTTCACGCGGATGCCGCCCATATGATAATGCGCGATCGGGGCAACCTCGACAGGACGCTGTGCGAGATCAATGCCGTTTTCGGCGAGCCGATCCACCACCGGCCCGAACGCCTTGCGGATTTCAGCTTCGGGCACATGCTGGAAGCTCAGATAGGCGCCGCCGGCGGGGCTGCCGCGGCCCGCCTCGACCTCCTTGGTGATCGCATAGGTCGCCAGATCGCGCGTCAGCACATAGGTGCCGTCACTGCGCTTGTCCCGCGTCGCATAGTCCTCTTCGAATTCGCGCATCTCTGAATTCAACAGCTTACCGCCAAGCTTGTAGCGGAACGGGTCCCACATGATCGGATCCATGCCGACGAGCCGCGGCGCGAGATGGCCGATCGGGAAGAACTGCACGAACTCCATGTCGATCAGTTCGGCGCCCGCGCGCAAGGCCAACGCATAACCGTCGCCGCCCATATTTGACGACGCGCTGTTGCGCCGATAGAGCCCGGTGAGCCCGCCTGTCGCGATCACCACGGCCTTCGCCGCGAGTGTCACCGCCTGCCCGGTCGGCAGATGCAAGGCTGTCGCGCCACAGGCTTCGCCATCACGCAATGCGATATCGACAATGGTGAGATCGCCTATGCGGCGAATGCCGCTCGCGTTATTCAGCTGCGTGCGCAACGTCTTCGACACCGCGGGGCCCGTTGAGAGAAAGTCCACATAGGCGCAGCGCGGCCGGTCATGTCCCGGTGCCTGCGCCTGTTTGATATGGCCGTCCTCGCGCGCCCAGCCGACCTTCCATGCATCCATCTCGCGCAAACGTTGCGGGCCATCTTCGCAGAGCAACGCCGCAAGACGCTCATCGCAGAGCCCGCGACCTGCCGCGAGCGTATCGGCGAAGTGATGTTCCCAGTGATCCGGCGTCTGCTCGCCCAAGGCGGCTGCGACCGTCATCTGGGCCATCACCGTGGCACCGCCACGCCCGATCAGGCTGCGATCGGCAAGAATGACCGACGCGCCGCCCTTCGCTGCTTCCAGTGCCGCATACATGCCGGCACCACCGGCGCCGATCACGAGGACATCGGATTCGAGATGGGTGGGAACCGAAATATTGGGAGAAGGTGATGTCATGGTCAGACGAGTGTCTCTTCAAACAAAGGCGTTGTCAGCAACCATCGCCGTGCCAGAACCATGCCACACGGCATCTCCCGTCGTCAGATCTCCGTTCGCAAAATTGCGCGGGCCAGCGTCTGCGCACGCGGAACGATGCTCTCGATATCCAGCCACTCCAGATCAGTATGGACATTGCCGCCGACCGGTCCGAGCCCGCACAATGTCGGCGTGCCGACGCTGGCGGTGAAACCGGAATCTGCGCAACCACCGGCAAATTCACCGGTCAGCGTGGCGAGGCCCGAGTCGATGGCAGCCGCCTGATAGGCTTCGAACATCGTCTTGGCCGCAGCGTCCTGCACCAGCGGCAGGAATTCGCCGTTGATGTGCAGCTTCGCCGTCGTGCCCGGCACGGTCGATGTCTCAATGATCCTTTCAATCGCGCCCATGATGGTCGCACGGTCGGCCGGCTCGATGTAGCGGAAATCAATCTCGCCTTCCGCATGGGGCGCCGTGGTGTTGACCGACTGCCCGCCCGAAACGAGACCGACATTCAGCGTGATGCCCTTGTCCATGTCGGTCAGCGCGTGGATCTGGACGATTTTCTGCGCAAGCTCGCCAATGGCGCTGATGCCTACGGAGAAATTGTTGCCGGAATGCGCGGCCTTGCCGAACACCTCGAAGCGCATGAACACGCCGCCCTTGCGGCCGGTGGTGATATTGCCGGTCGGACGTCCCGGCTCCGAATTATAGACAGCGCGTGCGGCGCGGCCTTCGCGCTCGATGATCGGCCGCGACGAGCGCGACGCGATCTCCTCGTCGCCGGTGATCAAGAGCTTGATCGGGCACGGCGCCGCATCGAATTTCTTCAGCGCCGCGGCAACGAACACGTTGATGACGACGCCGGCTTTCATGTCGGCAACACCCGGCCCATGGGCAAGATTGCCTTTGATCGTGAAGGGACGCTTGGCGACTTCGCCTTTCGGAAACACGGTATCGCGATGGCCCATCAGCAGGACCGGCTTCTCGTTGCTGCCGGGTTTGGTGATCAGCCCATGCACGGCATCGCCATAGACATCATGGGGCTCGCGCCAGGTTTCGATGCTGTGTTCAGCGAAATGCTGCTCGAAGCGTGTCCCGACGGCGTCAACGCCTTCCTTGTCGAAGGAGCCGGAATCGATGTTGACGACGTCGCGCAGCAGGTCGATCATCGGCTGCTTTTGCGAGGCCAGCCATTCGATGATCTGAGTTTCGGTGGTGTTCGACATGCGTAATCCTTCAGTCACTCTTGAAGCGCTTGCGTTGCGCGTTGTTATTTGGCCATCGCCACGACAGGCGCGGCACTGTCCTGCCTGCGCATCATCATGCTCGCAATGGCTTCCCCGATCACCACCGTAGTGAAGTGAGTATTGGCACGGCAATCCGACGGCATGATGGACGCGTCGGCGACGCGTAGACCTTTGAGGCCCTTCACGGTCCCGTCCGGATTGACCACACCACCCGTGTCCTTGAAGCCGGTCATGCGGCAGGTGCCGGCGGCGTGCTGGATATCGCCGGTGTCACGGCGCAGCACGGCTTCGAGCTCACGCGTCGGCAGGGCCGCTGCCTCCGGCAGCGTCATGTCGGTATCGGTGAGGCGGATCCAGTCGGCGATGCCGGCGAGCGCCGGCTGCGTGGTGATCACGGCAAGCCGCTTCACGGCATCGACCATCCGTAGCATGTCGCGGGGGTCAGCCAGCATATTCTCCTCGACGATCGGATCGATCGACGCATCGGTGGAGGCAAGCTTCAGCGTGCCGCGCGAGAAGGCGTTGAACAGACCGGCACCGATGGCACCAGGATTGCCGATGCCGCGATGATTAAACGCGATCAGGATCATGTCGCGCTTGCCGCCGTCGGCCAGGCCCGACGAATAGGTCACGCAGCAATTGGTATGGCGGGTGTCCTTGTCTTTCGGCGCGACTGCGTCCTGCAGCTTGATCGTGGTGCGGAACAGCGGATGATCGAAGAAATTCCGGCCAACGGGCAGATCGCACTCGACAGCGATGCCCATGTCCGTCAACTCGTCCGCGGGGCCGACGCCCGAACGCAGCAGGATCGCCGGGCTGTGAATTGACCCGCCGCACAGCACGATCTCGCGCGCGCCGATTTCCTGCGTGCCCTGCCCCTCAAAGTGCACGATCACACCAGTCGCCTGGCCGTCCTTGATCACCACACGGTCGACCAGCGCATGACCGCGGATTTCGAGATTGGCACGGCCGCGCACCGGCTCCAGATAGCCCTCATTGGTGGAAATACGGCGCAGATCGCGGCTATTGATTGGATAGCAGGCGACGCCTTCGCCATCCGGCCCGTTGACGTCGTCGCACCAAGCGTAACCTGAGGCCAGCGCTGCATCGCGCAAGCCCTTGTCGATCGGCCCCCATGTCTCCGGCGGCGCGCGATAGACCGGCAGTGGGCCGCCGCGGCCGTGGCCCGGCCTGTCGCCGAATTCCAGATCGTCCTCGATCACCGAGAACAGCGGCATGATCTCCTTGGCCGACCAGCCGGTGCAACCCAGTGACGCCCATTCGTCGAATGCGTCGGCGACACCGCGGATCGCGATCTGGCCGTTCATCATCGACGAGCCGCCAAGGCCTTTGCCGCGCCAGTAGAAGCGCTGGTCCTGTCCGGCAACGCGACGCGAATGCAGTTGCGGCCACTGCCACTTCTCCTGGAATTCGCGCTGGTGAATGATCGGAATCGGGTTCGCGGTGGTCACCTCCCATGGCGCATCCGCCGCGCGCCAGTCGAGCCCGGCTTCCAGCAGCAGCACACGCGTCGCGGGATTTTCGGAGAGCCTGGCAGCCACGGCAGCGCCGGCAGATCCACCACCGACGACGATCACATCATACATAGTGCTTCATTTCTCTCTGCTGCGGCGCCCTGCGCCGATCTTGACCGGCCGAATGCGTGCAAAATCCGTTCCCGCCATTATGCGCCCGGTGCGCGGCAGACGCCAGCAGGCGCGCTGCAGAGGCAGCGCGCGGCAAAGGCATGGCGGTCGGAAAGATATGGCCACAAGTTGTGGCGGCGATGGATTGAACGGAAAGAACCGCCTCAGACAGGATCGCCAGGCTTCTTCGCAGGCGGATCGTCATCGAGAATGGCGCGCCAACCTGCGCCATCGAGATCGTCAAACTGGCCGGATCTCAGCGACCACATGAAGGCCCACAGGCCAAGCAACCCGAGCGCGAGCGCCAGTGGCACGAGGACGACGAGGGACTGCATGGTCGGACCTATTTCAGCACGAGACGGTTCTTCGACAGGAACATGCGCTGTCCGCCGGCCTCGCCTTCAAGCACCAGATCCCACAGTCCCGGCGCAAGTTCGGCGACCTTGCCACGATACAGCACACCCCCGGCCCCGATCAGCTCAACCGGACGGTCGGCGCGGCGATCGGCCGGCCGCTCCAGCCGACCGGCGAAGGTCAGCCCCGCGATCGGATTGCCGTTGCGGTCGCGCGCCTCGACACGGACGGCGGCATTACCTGCAGCATCGCGCTCGACATGCGCGCTGACCTTCCAGCCGCGGCTGTTCTGGCCGCGTGCGGCCTCGATCTCGTTGCCGTAAGCGAGGCTCGCTGTATAGGGACTATCCACCTCGACACCCGGCAGCGTCTCCAGCGCGAATTTCATCATGACAATATTGACGCCAATGATCATGCCGAAAAACAAGACCAGGCAGATCAGGACGAACCGACCGGTGATCGGGCGAGGTGCGGCAACGACGGCGCTCATGCTGGTCTCCTTCACGGTGCAACGAAATGATCAGTCGCCAACGCCATATCGCCATGGGCGGCATCGGTAACGCGCATCACAAGCGGGATCGACTTCTCGGAATTACCCGCCGCGGGCGCCGTCACCAGCACACGCAGTTCGGTGGTCTGGTCGCGGCCCAGCACGATCTCCGGGCGGCCCGACGACGCGACATCCATACCCACCACATGGACCGTGGCATTTGCCGGCCCGTTGACGTCGAGCGTGACCACGCGGCCGGCGCCACGCTTGTTCAAGAGACGCACCGTATAGGCATTGCGGATCGAACCGTCGCTCAGGCGCACAGCGACCGGATTACGATCATGCAGCACATTGATGTCGAGCAGCGAACGAGTCAGCAGCGCATAGAGCATGATGGCACCGACGATGGCGATGAGACCTGCATAGACGATCGTACGGGGCCGGATGATGCGATAGATTTCGGACTTGCCTGCCTTGCGCCTCGCAATATTGATGTCGGTGTCGTAGCCGATCAGCCGGGTCGGCCGGCCGATCTTGCTCATTACTCCGTCGCAGGCGTCGATACACAACCCACACTGGATGCAATCCATCTGCAAGCCATCGCGGATATCGATTCCGACCGGGCAGACGTTCACGCATTGATAGCAGTCGATGCAGTCGCCTGCGGGTTGGCCGAGCGCGCGCAGCTCGGCCGCCTTCTTCAGCGAGGTGCGATGCTCCCCGCGATCGGTCTTGTAGGTGACGTTGAGCGCCCACTCGTCGGTCAGCGCCGCCTGGATGCGCGGCCACGGACACATATAGAGACAGACCTGCTCGCGCATCCAGCCCGCCAGTGTGTAGGTCGTCGCGGTCAGTATCGCGATCCAGATATAAGCCAACGCCGGCGCCTGGAACGTCACGAGTTCGCGCACCAGTGTTGGTGCATCGTTGAAATAGAGCACCCAGGCGCCGCCGGTCCACCATGCGATCAACAGCCAGATCGAATGCTTCATCGTCAGCTCGACGACACGCTGCAATGTGAGGCCTTCGGCCTCCTTCTTCATCCGCTCGCGGCGATCGCCTTCGATCAGGCGCTCGACGGCGAAAAACAGGTCAGTCCAGACTGTTTGCGGACAGAGATAGCCACACCAGACGCGGCCACCGACGGCATTCATCAGGAACAGCGTAAGGGCAGCAAGGATCAGCAGGCCGGTGAAGAAATAAACTTCCTGCGGCCACAGCTCGATGAAAAAGAAATAGAAGCGACTGTTCGGCAGGTCGACCAGCACCGCCTGATCGGGAGCACCGGGACCGCGGTTCCAACGCACGAAGGGCAGCAGATAATAGATGCCAAGGCAGACCGCCATCAGCGCCCATTTGACGTTGCGATACCTGCCGGAGACCTTCTGCGGATAGACCTTCTTCTGCGCCGCATAGAGCGGGCCGTAGTCGAATTCCTCTGGCGCAACAGGCTTGTTCATGGCGGTCACTCTCGTCTTTGGAATGACCCTAGACTTCGCCAGTGCGATGCAATTGATGTACGTCAAAGGCGTCAGCACGATTGGCCGCGCGTGCTATGACTTATTGTCCACCCCCCAGCGAGTGGACATAGATCGTCAGTGCCTTGATGGTCGTCGGATCGAGACGGCCAATCCAGGCCGGCATCACGCCGTTGCGGCCATTGGTGATGGTCTCGACGATGGTCGCTTCGTCCGAACCGTAAAGCCAGATATTATCAGTCAGGTTCGGCGCCCCCATGTCGGGATTTCCCTTGCCGGCGTCGCCGTGACACGAGGCGCAGTTATCGGCGAACAGCTTCTGGCCGGCAGAAGCGTCGTAGCCCTTGGCCGTCGGCAATCCCGACAGTGAGCGCACGTAGTTCGCAACCGTCTCGATCTCCGGCTTCTTCAGGATGCCGTCACGACCGAAGGCCAGCATCGATCCTTCGCGCGATTCCGCATGGGCGGAACGCGCGCCGAACTGGATGGTCTTCTCGATCTGCTCCAGTGTGCCGCCCCACAGCCAGTCGTCGTCGTTCAGGTTGGGGAAGCCCTTGGCACCAGCCGCACCAGTACCGTGACATGGCGCGCAATTGTCGCCGAACACCACACGGCCTCTGGCGCGCCCAAGTGCCAGCAGCGCCGGATCCTTCTCGATGTCCGCGAGCGGTGCAGCGCCGAGCACCGCCATCCTGCCTCCGCGGATCTTCTCGAGATTGGTGAGATCGACGGCGACATCCGCGCGTGACGAATAGCCCATGACGCCCGTCGCGTAGCTCTGCACCAGCGGCCAGGACGGATACACGACCCAATAGCCTATCGCCCAGACGATGGTGAGATAGAAGGTCATCACCCACCAGCGCGGCAGCGGCGTGTTGAGTTCCTTGATGCCATCCCAGGAGTGACCTGTGGTGGTCTTGCCAGTGGCCTTGTCGAATTCGCCTTCGTGATCGCTCATGATCTGATCAATCCTCTCGCAACGGCTGGCGCGCGGCTGCGTCAAACATCGCCTTGTTGCGGGGCCACAGGGCGTAGGTCAGAATTGCGATGAAGATCCCGACGAACACCGGCGTCCAGAATGTGAGGACGAGGTTCGACGCAAAGTTCTCGACGGTCAGGATTGCGCGCATGCTTCCATCTCCTCAGCGGAGGTTTGCTTTTTCGTTGTAGAGTTTGAAATCCACCAGCGTGCCCAACATCTGCAGATAGGCGACCAGTGCATCCATCTCGGTGGGCAGACCCGGCTTGCCGTCGAAGTTACGAGCCACCGATTTCGGATAGCGCTTGAGCAGCGCATCCGTGTCGCCATTGTCGGGATCGACCTGGGTCTTCAGATCAGCTACCGCATTGGCGATCTGATCGTCCGTATAGGGCACGCCCACCGCGCGGTTGGTGCGCAGATGATCGGCGATATTCTCGGTGCTGACAGGCGTCTCGGCCAGGAACTTGTAGGACGGCATCACCGATTGCGGCACGATGGCGCGCGGATTGCTCAGATGCGTAACGTGCCATTCATCGGAATACTTGGCGCCTACACGGGCAAGATCCGGCCCGGTGCGCTTCGAACCCCACTGGAACGGATGGTCGTACATGCTCTCCGCCGCGAGCGAATAGTGCCCGTAGCGTTCGACCTCGTCACGCAGCGGCCGCACCATCTGCGAATGACAGAGATAGCAGCCCTCGCGGACATAGACGTTGCGTCCCGCCAGCTCGAGCGGCGTGTAAGGCCGCATGCCCTCGACCGCCTCGATGGTGCTCTTGAGATAGAACAAAGGCGCGATCTCGACGATACCGCCGATGGCAATGACGAGAATGATACCCACGATCAGGACGATCGAGTTCTTCTCGAAGATTTGGTGCCGGCTCCAGAAAGACATGATTGATCCTCACTCAGCCGGCTGCAACGTGGCGCCGGGGCTCGACAGCGCGCCCTCTTCCGCCTCGCCGACGCGCACGGTCATCCACAAATTCCAAGCCATGATCAGCGCACCGATCAGGAACAGACCGCCGCCCGCTGCGCGGATAATGTAGAACGGGTGCATCGCTTCGACGCTTTCGATGAAGGAATATTCGAGGAAGCCCAGCGACGTATAAGCGCGCCACATCAGACCCTGCAGGATGCCCGACACCCACATCGCCGAGATGTAGAGAACGATGCCGAGCGTCGCGATCCAGAAATGCCACTCCACCAGCTTGAGGCTGTAGAGCTGCTTGCGATTCCACAGCCACGGCACCAGGCAATAGAGCGCACCGAAGGAGACGAAGCCGACCCAGCCAAGCGCACCGGAATGCACGTGACCGATGGTCCAGTCGGTATAGTGGCTGAGCGAATTGACCACCTTGATCGACATCAGCGGGCCTTCGAAGGTCGCCATGCCGTAGAACGCCACCGACACCACCAGCATGCGGAGCACCGGATCGGTGCGCAGCTTGTCCCATGCGCCGGACAGCGTCATCAGGCCGTTGATCATGCCGCCCCAGGAGGGCATCCACAGCATGATCGAGAAGGTCATGCCGAGCGTCTGCGTCCAGTCGGGCAGCGCCGAATAGTGCAGGTGATGCGGACCAGCCCAGATATAGAGGAAGATGATCGCCCAGAAATGCACGATCGACAGCCGATAGGAATAGACCGGCCGCTCCGCGCGCTTCGGGATGAAGTAATACATGATCGCGAGGAAGCCAGCGGTGAGGAAGAAGCCCACCGCGTTGTGGCCATACCACCACTGGAACATGGCATCCTGCACGCCTGCCCAGGCGACATAGGACTTGGAGCCGAACATCGAGACGGGCAGCGCCGGGTTATTGCCGAGATGCAGCACCGCGATGGTGATGATGAAGGCGAGATAGAACCAGTTGGCGACGAAGATATGCGGTTCCTTGCGCTTCACCAGCGTCATCAGGAACACCAGCAGATAGGTCACCCAGACGATGGTCAGCCACAGGTCGGCATACCATTCCGGTTCGGCATACTCCTTGGATTGCGTGACGCCGAGCAGATAGCCGGTGCCGGCAATGACGATGAAGAAGTTGTAGCCGACCACCACGAACCACGGCGCGAGATCGCCGGCGAGACGGGTGCGGCAGGTCTTCTGCACCACAAAGAAGGATGTCGCGATCAGCACGTTGCCGCCGAAGGCGAAGACCACCGCCGATGTATGCAGCGGCCGCAGCCGGCCGAAGCTGGTCCAGGGCAGGTTGAAATTCAGATCCGGCCAGGCGAGCTGCATGGCGATCAGGAGGCCCACGGTGAAGCCGGCGATGCCCCAGAACACGGAGGCTACAGCGGCGAACTTGATCGGCCCGAAATTGTAATTCGGCCGTCCATCAATTTCCTGCGGCGGGAGTTCACCGCGTTCGAAGTAACGGTTGAGGATGACGAATATAGCAGCCAGGCTGGCGAAACCGGCCAGCGTCACGTGGAAGGCGTAGGCCGTATCTTCCGCCTTGGCCGCGGCGATGATGGAGAGAAACACGGCGGCCGCCAGGATCACGGTCAGACCGCCCTCGCCGATCGTCATCCACTTCACGCTGTCAGTCTGTTTGGTCATGATGATTCTTTCCCGAACACGCGTCCATCAATCACGACACTGCGTTCGGCGAATTGATTGAAATCAAAGTCGGGAGAGGGTCGCGCATGCGTAGTGCGATGGGTCAGGCGAGAGCGGGAGCGGCGACGGATTCGGTGTCCAGCAGCCGAATACGGCCCGGCATAATCTCGATCGCGCCGCGACGTTCGAGCTTGGCCAGCGTCCGGCACACCGTCTCGACGGTGAGGCCGAGATGATCGGCAATATCCCGCCGGCTCATCGGCACCGGCAACGGTTCGACATCTCGGCCAATCCGTACCAGCCGGTCGCGCCAGCATGTCAGGAACACGATAAGCTTCTCTTCTGCTGCACGGCGGCCCAGCGAGAACATCTTGTCATGTGCGTCGGCGATCTCGGCCGCCATCAGCGCGACGATCTCGTTCAGCACATAGGGCCGGTGACTGGCGAATTGCGCGAATTTCTCACGCGGGATTTCCCACACCACTGCGGGACCGATTGCAGCGGCGGATACTTCATGATGCCCCTGCGTTGCGATCTCGAGGACGTCGCCCGGCAGCGCAAAACTTATGATCTGGCGACGATTATCGCATTCGGTCCTGTAGATGCCGACCACACCCTCGACCACGCTGAAGCATTTGCCGGCCGGGGCTCCCTGTGTGAACAGGACATCCTGCGAGGCGTAGGGCACCCGCTCGCCCAGGGCCATCAACTGGCGCAGATCGGCCGCGCCAAGGTGGGACAGGAAGCCGCCCGGCTGTGTGGCCACATTCGCACAAGGCGCCGCGAACGACGATGCAGCCATCAGCTTTGTCATGCGCTTCCCGGGTTTCGTTGGCCTCGCGGAGTTGCGAGGCACCATACGATAGCCGGGTCGGCGCGGCACACATTGATACACATCAATCCGTGCGGCCGCGAATGTTAGAACGTCTCGCTTTCGATGATTGCTACACTTCTGATATCGAGCAGATGTTGGCCCCAGCCGCGTTTCGCAAGCACATGCGACAGCCTCGGCGACACCAGCAGCAACAGTGCGGTCATGACCAATGGCACGGCGCTGAACCAGTCGACGCGCACCGGCGTGAGCTCTTCGGTGCTGCCGGCATAGTCGCCGCGACGACACCTGATATCGCAGCAGATGCGTAGCAGATCGCGCCTGTCGCCGCCGCGCTGCGCACTGCCGAGCAGCACCTGCATGGCCTGATGCGTGACCACGCCCTCCCGTGTCGTCCGCGTCGCTTCGGGCGTCTCGCCAAGCGAGATGCGTAGCAGCAGATCGACCAGATCGACGCCGGCCAGATAAGCCGCCATCGGCTCGACCAGTCGCGGATTGCAGTCGATATAGAATGGCCCGCTGTCATCGTCCGGCATGATAAAGTCGATCGACAGCGCGCCGTGCCAGGCGAGATGCCGGCCGATGGTGGCGAGATCGTCGCGCACGCGCTCACGCCGCACGCTGCGTTTGATGGCATCGCCGCCGCCGGCACCCTCCATGATCTGCCGATAGGCGTGAAAGCCGACCAGTTCGCCGCGGCAGAACACGCCCTGCGCCTTCTCGGTCGTACCCGTGACGCGGACCTGCACCAGCACTTCGCCGGCAAAGCCGTTGCCGGCCTCAAGCTCTCTCATTGCGAGCGCAAGGTCAGCATCATTGCGCACCATCCAGACGCCGCGGCTCGCAGTGCCGATGGCCGTCTTGATGACGCAGGGAAAACGAACTGCAGCACGAAGCGCATCAGCGCCGGCGACGATCTGCGTCTCTGGCTGCGCCAATCCAAGCTCGCTCAGCATACGGCTGAAGCCGGCCTTGCTGTGCGCGATCCGGTAACTCTCGAAGGACGGCAACGCCAAGCCGACCAGCGGCCTCAGCCGCTCCTGCACTTTCGCGAACAGGAAGCCCTGTTCGTGAATCGGCAGCAGCACGTCGTAGTCACCCGTCGCCAGCAGGCCTTCGATGAACCGCAGGAAGCCCAGGGGATTTTCCCGCATTCCCGGGCCGCGGTGATATGTGCGGACAAATCGCGAGAACCGCGCCAGCCCGGCAGCGGCGGGATCGCAGACATCCACCACATGGCCGGCGAGACCGAGCACGGTGACAGCCTCCCGCGCGGAGGTGCTGGTGCCTTCCGACAACAGGATGCGCAGCGGCTTAAAAAACGGGCGGCTCGTCATCATGCTCAATCATGTCGCATTTTCGTGCCGCCGTCGCCCGCCCCAGCGCCGCCCTGCACGGGCCGCAACACCTGCATGTCGCAGCGCTCATAGACATTAACCTGCTGCGAACGTAGGCATAACGCACCTTTTCGAGGCTGCAACAAGCGGCCGTCAGCCGCCTTGGGTGGAAACGCATATGGTCGATATTCCGGCCTCGACCTCGCATCTCGCGTCGCGCGATCACGTCCCTTCCGCGACGCGCACGCTGACCGCGATCTCCACGGCGCATTGGGTCAGCCACTTCCACATCTTCGTACTGCCAATGCTGTTCCCGTTCCTGAAGGACCGGCTCGGCGTCGGCTATATCGAGCTCGGCTTCGCACTCACTACGTTCGCAGTCGTCTCCGGCCTCACCCAGGCGCCGATCGGCTATCTCGTCGACCGCATCGGCGCACGCAAGATCCTGATCCTCGGCGTCACGCTCGGCGGTTGCGCGCTGATCGCCCTCGGCCTGTTGCTCAGCTATCCCGCGCTGATCGTCTGCGCCGGACTGCTCGGCCTCGCCAACAGCGTCTATCATCCGGCCGACTACGCCATCCTCGCCGCCCATATGGACGAGTCGAAGATGGGCCGCGCGTTCTCAATCCACACATTCGCAGGCTTCGTTGGCGGCGCGGTTGCGCCTCCCGTGATGGCCGCGCTGCTGGTCGGTATCGGCGGTCAGGGCGCACTGGTCGTCGCGGGCGCGATCGGCGTGGCGATTGCACTGATGCTGATCGTGGTCGGCATTCCCGATGCCGGCGCGATGGCGGATGGCGATGACGCCAAAAATGCGGAGGCGCCCAAGGTCAGCATGATGACCCCGGCGATCCTGATGCTGACGCTGTTCTTCACGCTGCTGTCGCTGTCGCAGAACGGCATCAACAGCTTCGGCATCGTCGCGCTGATGAATGGCTACGGCACATCGCTATCATCGGCGAATATCGCGCTTACGGCTTTCCTCGCCGCCAGCGCCGTCGGCGTGCTTGCCGGCGGCTGGCTGGCCGATCGGACCAGACACCACAGCCGCGTCGCCGCGGTGTGTTTCACGATCAATGCCGCCATCATCTGTGCCATCGCGGTGTTCACGCTGCCGACTCCGGTAATCGTCGCCGCCATGGCCACCGCCGGCTTCCTCGGCGGCGTGCTGACGCCGTCGCGCGACATGCTGGTGCGCGAGGCGGCCCCTCCCGGCGCTGCCGGCCGCGCTTTCGGCATCGTCTCCACCGGCTTCAATTTCGGCGGCATCATCAGCCCGATCCTGTTCGGCTGGTTCATGGACCACGCCTTACCGCATTGGGTGTTCGGCGCCTCCGCCTGCTTCATGGCGGCAACGGTGCTGCTGGCCCTGGTATCGGAACGCAAGCGGTAACGCTGGCGTCATCGCGCAGGCGATGTGCTTCTGCTATGCTGGCGTCGCATGCTCACGGTTCGCCATCTCACCAAATCCTATCGTTCAGCCCAGGAACAGGTCGCCGTTCTGCGCGGCGTCGATCTCAGCGTTGCCGCTGGCGAGAGCGTGGCGTTGACCGGCGAATCCGGCAGCGGCAAGAGCACGCTGCTGCATCTGATCGCCGGTCTCGATGAGGCCGACAGTGGCGAGATCCAGCTTGGCGACATCATCGTCACCGGCCTCCATGATTCCGCGCGCGCCGCGCTGCGCCGGGACCGGCTCGGGCTCGTGTTCCAGCAATTCAACCTGATCCCGTCGCTGTCGGTCGCCGACAATCTGGCGTTCCAGTCGCGCATCGCCGGAAAGCATGACGCGGACTGGCAACGCGAACTCACCGAACGCCTCGGCCTCGGCGCGCTGCTCAAGCGCTATCCCGAACAGCTCTCCGGCGGCCAGCAACAGCGCGTCGCCATCGGCCGCGCACTGGCCTCGAAGCCGCTGCTGCTGCTTGCGGATGAACCCACCGGCAATCTCGACGAGGATACCACCGACGACGTTTTGAAACTGGCGCGCGATCTCGTGGCACGCACCGGCTGCGGTTTCCTGATGGTGACCCATAGCGAGCGCCTCGCGGCCACGCTAGATCGCCGCATCCATCTTCATGCCGGATTGATCGCGTGAGACGCGCGCTCTGGATCCTCGCGGTACTGCTCAGCCACTGGCGACGACATCCGATGCAATTCGCGACGCTCCTGATCGGCCTGATCGCCGCGACAGCATTGTGGAGCGGCGTGCAGGCGCTCAACCAGCAGGCGCGCACCAGCTATGACCGCGCCGCCGCAGCTTTTGGCGGGACACGCACACCGATGCTGGTCGCGACCAATGGCGGCGCGTTTTCGCAACAGCTCTTTGTCGATCTCCGCCGCGCGGGCTGGCCGGTGTCGCCTGTCGTCGAAGGCCGCGTGCAAATCGGCGGCCGCTCGGTGCGCCTGCTCGGCATTGAGCCGGTGACCATGCCTGTGGAAGCCAGCGCCGCCACCGAGATTAGCAAAACCGGCGCGCAGGCGTTTCTGACACCGCCCGGGCAAGCCCTGATCGCGCCGGAAACACTGGCGAGCCTCGGCCTTACTGAGGGCGCGACGCCTGCGCTCAATGACGGAGCGCTGCTGCCACCGCTGAAGCTGCAGCCGCAGCTCGCGCCCGGTGTGCTGGTGGTCGATATCGGCATCGCGCAAAAACGCCTGAACATGCCGGATCAGATCTCGCGCCTGCTGATCGGTAGCGCCAAGGGTCCCCGCGCACCGCTCGGCAGCGTTGCCGGCGATCGGTTGCGGTTGGTGCAGCCCGATGCCGAGACAGACCTCGAACGTCTCACCGACAGTTTCCATCTCAATCTCACCGCCTTCGGCCTGCTGTCCTTCTTCGTCGGACTGTTCATCGTCAATTCGGCCATCGGCCTCGGCTTCGAACAGCGCCTGCCGATGCTGCGCACCTTGCGTGCCTGCGGCGTCTCGGCACGGCAGCTCAACAGCGTGCTGGTGCTGGAGCTTGTCAGCATCGCGCTGATCGCCGGTGTCATCGGTCTCGTCTGCGGCTATTTCATTGCCGCATCGCTGCTGCCCGATGTTGCGGCCAGCCTGCGCGGACTCTATGGCGCGCAAATCCCGGGGCAACTGACACTGAAGCCCGAATGGTGGTTCGCCGGTCTCGCGATTTCCATCATCGGCGCGCTGCTGGCGGCGACATCGAGCCTGCTGAAAGCTGTCCGCCTCCCCTTACTCGCCACCGCACAGCCCTATGCCTGGCAACAGGCACAGCATCGCTGGCTGCGGCTACAAGGCACGGGCGCATCACTCGTGTTCATCGCTGCCGGGCTCGCGCTCTGGCTTGGCGACTCACTGATTGCCGGTTTCTTCGTGCTGGCGGCCTTGCTGCTCGGCGCGGCGCTCGCATTGCCGGTTATCCTCGGCATCGTCCTTGCCGGCGGTGAACGCAGCACGCGACGGCCACTCGTCACATGGTTCTGGGCCGACAGCCGGCTGCAACTCTCGGGCCTGTCGCTGGCGCTGATGGCGTTGCTGCTGGCGCTCGCCGTCAATGTCGGCGTCGGCACCATGGTAGAGAGTTTCAGCCGCACCTTTACGGGCTGGCTCGACGGGCGGCTGGCGTCCGAGATCTATCTGAACGCGGCCAGCGAGAAGCAGGCGATCGAGATCAAGACCTGGCTGAAGACGCGCCCCGACGTGCAGGCAGTTCTGCCGGGCAGCCGCACGGACCTGCAGTTCAACGGTGCGCCGATCGAGCTTCTCGGCTTCGCCGATCACGCCACCTATCGCGATCAATGGCCGCTGCTGGATTCCACCAGCGATGCATGGGATCGCGTGCGCAGCGGCGACGGCGCACTCGTCAGCGAACAACTCTCGCTGCGGATGAAGCTCAAACTCGGCGACCATCTGGACGTGCCGACGCCGACCGGTACATGGCCGATGGAGATCGTTGCCGTTTATGCGGATTACGGCAATCCAAAAGGCCAGATCGGCGTGAACATCGATGCGCTGGTCAAACATTTCCCTGACATCTCGCAGACCCGCATGGGCTTGCGCGTGGCCCCTGCGGCCGTGCCCGCGCTGATCGCAGCCATCCGCACGCGCTTCGGCCTCGACGGCCGCAACGTGGCCGACCAGACGACCGTGAAAACCGAATCCCTTGCGATCTTCAACCGCACATTCGCAGTCACCGCAGCGCTCAATGCCTTCACGCTCGGCGTCGCAGGCGTCGCCTTGCTCACCAGCCTACTCACATTGAGCAATTCGCGCCTGCCCCAACTGGCGCCGCTCTGGGCCATGGGCATCACGCGTCGCCGCCTCGCCGGCATCGAGCTGTTGAAGACGCTGTCGGTCGCCTTGATTACCTCACTGCTGGCGCTGCCGCTCGGCCTGCTGGTGGCATGGTGTCTTATCGCCATCGTCAACGTGAAGGCCTTCGGCTGGCGCCTGCCGTTCCATGTGTTTCCGCTGCAACTGGTCCAGTTGCTCGGCGTTGCCATGCTGGCCTCGCTGCTCGCAGCTCTGCTGCCTATCCTGAAGCTATTGCGCATGCAGCCGGCCACACTGGTGAAAGTGTTCGCCAATGAGCGCTAGCCTCATCACGCGTCGCAGCTTCATCAGTGCCATCGCCCTGCTCAGCCTCAGTGGCCGCCGCGCACTCGCGCAAGGTTTCGCCGGTCTCGGCCGCGACGCCGAGGGCTTTGCCAGCGTCGTGCCCGGACGCACCCTCACCTTTCCTGCCGATCACGGCCCGCATCCGGATTATCGCATCGAATGGTGGTATCTCACCGCCAATCTCACGGACGCATCAGGCAATGCCTATGGCGCACAGTGGACGCTGTTTCGTCAGGCAATGGCGGCGGGCGCGCAAGGCGACGGCTGGGCGACGCCGCAGATCTGGATGGGCCATGCGGCGGTGACATCGGCGACCGCGCATCATGCGGCCGAGAGTTTTGCCCGCGGCGGCGTCCGTCAGGCCGGTGTCACGACAACACCGTTCCGTGCATGGATCGATGCGTGGGAAATGCGCGGGCTTGAGAACTTCGACGACAGGGCGGTTGCGCCGCTCGACGTGTCGGCATCGGCGGCGGATTTCAGCTACCGGCTCCGTCTCGATGCACAGCAGCCGCTGGTGCTGCAGGGCGACAACGGCTTCAGCCGCAAGTCGGAACGCGGCCAGGCGTCGTATTACTACAGCCAACCCTATTTCACCGCATCGGGCGCGCTGACCATCGACGGCAAGGAAATTGCCGTCACCGGCCACGCCTGGATGGACAGGGAATATTCGAGCCAGCCGCTGGCTTCCGACCAGACCGGCTGGGACTGGTTCTCACTGCATCTGTCTGACAACGCGAAGCTGATGCTGTTTCGTCTCAGGCAGAAAGATGGCGCGCATTATTTTGCTGGCAACTGGATCACCGCGGACGGAAAATCCGAACAGCTTGCCCCAGGCGCCATAGATATGACGCCGACAGTCATGACGGAGATCGCCGGCCGCAGGATTCCGACGTCATGGAAGGTATCGATCGTATCGCGCGGATTACAGATCGCGACCTCGCCGCTGAATGCCAAGAGCTGGATGACGACGAGCTTCCCGTATTGGGAAGGGCCGGTGAGCTTCACCGGCAGCCACAGCGGTACGGGTTACCTGGAAATGACGGGGTATTGAAACGCCGGCTTTCTTAACCTCGCCCCGCTCGTCGCGGGGAGAGATTAAGAAAGATCAGCGCTTCGATTTTACTTCGTCAGCGGGCAGCCGCTCTCTGCCGCGGTCGGAAACGCCTTGTCGCCGGGGACCGTGGCGAGCATCTTGTAGTAATCCCACGGCTTCTTTGATTCCGAGGGCTTCTTGACCTCGAACAGATAGAGGTCGTGAACCATGCGGCCGTTGGCGAGTACCTTGCCACCCTGCGCGAAGGCGTCATCGATCGGCAGCTCCTTCAGCTTTTTCGTCACCGCTTCGGTGTCCTTGCTGCCAGCAGCCTTCACCGCCTTGAGATAGGACAGCGTCGCGGAATACGTGCCCGCCTGAATCATGTTGGGCATCCGCTGGGTACGCTTGAAGAAACGTTCGGCGAATGCGCGCGACTTGTCATCGCGGTCCCAGTAATAGGCTTCCGTCAGCACGAGACCCTGCGCAGCCTGCAGACCCAGCCCATGCACCTCGGCCAGCGTCAGCAGCAGGCCGGCAAGTTTCTGGCCGCCGGCGACGATGCCGAACTCCGCCGCCTGCTTAATCGAATTGGCGGTGTCGAGCCCGGCATTGGCAAGGCCGACGATCTTGGCTTTCGAACTCTGCGCCTGCAGCAAGAAGGATGAGAAGTCCGAGGAATTGAGCGGGTGGCGCACGGCGCCCAGCACCTTGCCACCCTTGGCGATCACGATCTCGCCGGTATCCTTTTCAAGCGCATATCCGAACGCATAGTCGGCGGTGAGGAAGAACCAGGTATCGCCGCCCGCTTCCACCAGCGCGCCGCCGGTGCCGACCGCAAGCGCATGGGTGTCGTAGGCCCAATGGAAGCCGGAGGGCTGACAAGCGTCGCCGGTAATGCGCGAGGTGGCGGCACCAACGACGATATCGATCTTCTTCTTTTCCTTCGACAGCTCCTGCACCGCCAGAGCCACCGACGAGGTCGTCAGTTCGGTGATCATATCGACGCCATCGACGTCGTACCATTTGCGCGCGATGCTGACGGCGAGATCGGGCTTGTTCTGATGGTCGGCCGAGACGACCTCGATCTTCTGGCCGAGCACCTCGCCGCCGACTTCCTCGACGGCCATTTTCGCCGCTTCGAGTGACCACTTGCCACCGTAGTCGGCATAGACGCCGGACTGGTCGTTGAGGATGCCAATCTTGACGCCTTGCGCCGAGGCCGGCGCGGCCAGGAAAAGACCGCATAGCGCAGCCGTCGACAACAGTCCGAACTTCATCAATGCCTCCCAGGTTTTAATTTGGGCGCACGCTATTTTAGAAGCGAAGGTCGAACCAGATAATCTTTCGGCCTAGACAGAATTTGCAGATCAGCTTTGCGTCATCGCGGAGCGCAATCCGTCTCGCACTTGTTGCAACGCACTCACGTCATTGCTGCTTCTTCAGCGCCGCTTCGATACAGGCCAGTTCCCGCTCGATTTCGGCGACCATCGATACCGGATCGGCGTCGGAAATGAGGTGCATTTTCTCGTAGGTGCCATCCTGGATGCTTTTCAGGATGGCCATGCGGTCGGTCTTGTAGCCCTTCAAACGCTCAAAATCGCCACGCTCGGCGTATTTCGCGATGAGTTTCTCGAAGACGGTGCTCATGGGGGAATTCCTTGGCGTCGAAAGCGTGGGGGCGATGCCCCGCGCCGTGAAACGATCGGCGATCAGAGGCCGCGCAGGACCAACCGGTTAAGACGGCTTGCAAAGGCCGCAGGATCTTCCGGCAATTCGCCATCGAGGATCTGCGCCTGCTCCAGCAACAGGAACGCGATGTCGGACGCCTCGCCGCCCGACGCTTTGTCCGCGCCCGCGATCTTCGCCACCAGCGGATGGCGCAGATTGATCTCGAGGATTGGCTTGGTGACGGAGCCTCTGTTCTGCATCGCCAGCATGCGTTCGAGTTCGCGATCGGGGCCGGCGCCGCCGGCAACCAGGCACGAGGCTGATGTGGTCAAACGCGTCGAGACCTTCACGTCGGAGACGCGCTCGCCGAGTGCATCTTTGATGACGGCGATGGTCGCGGCTTCATCGGTCTCGGTCTTCGGCTCGTCCTTGGTCGCCTCGTCGTCGATGCGGGGGATCAGATCGAGATTGACCTCGCCCTGGCTCAGCGACTTCAGCGGCTTGCCGTCGAAATCCAGCGGCGCCGAGCTCCAGAACGCGTCGACCGCGTCGGTCAGCAGCAGCACTTCGATGCCGCGCGACTTGGCGGCTTCCAGCTTCGGATTTGACTTCAGCCGATCAAGGCTGTCACCGGCGAGATAATAGATCTCGGTCTGGTTCGGCTTCAGGTCGGCGACATAGTCCTTCAGCGAACGCTTCTCGCCTGATGTCGTGGTGAAGCGCGACAGCGCCAGCAGCTTCTCGCGGCGCTCGAAATCCTCATAGATGCCTTCCTTGATCACCGGACCGAAGGCGTCCCAGATCCTGGCGAAGGTTTCGGCGTCCTTCTCGCTCAGCGTCTCCAGCTCGCTGATCACGCGCGTCGCCACGGCCTTCCTGATTTGCGCGAGCTGCGGATTGTTCTGCAGCATCTCGCGCGAGAGGTTCAGCGGCAGATCCTCGGCATCGATGACACCGCGAATGAAGCGCAGATAGGACGGCAGCAGATCCGCATCGTTGGTGATGAACACGCGGCGGACATAGAGCTTCACATGACCCTTGCGGTTCGGCTCGAACAGATCGAACGGCTTCTGCGACGGCGCGAACAGCAGCACCGCATAGGAGTAACGGCCCTCGGCGCGATAGTGCAGCGTCATCGCCGGTTCGTCATAGGCATGCGCAATGGACTTGTAGGCCGCGCTGTAATCTTCCGGCTTCAGTTCCGACTTGGAACGCTGCCACAGCGCGCTCGCCGAATTGATCTGCCGCGGCTCGGCGTCGCCGTCCTTGAGCATGATCGGAAACTGGATGTTGTCCGAATAGGCGCCAACGATGCGCTCGATCTCATAAGTTTCGAGATACTTCTCCGCGTCGTCCTTCAGATGCAGCACGATGGACGTGCCGGTCGGCACGCTCATGCCGTCAGCGACCTGGCCGATCTCGAAACCGGCGCCGCCCGTCGAGGTCCAGGTGAACGCGTCATGGGTGCCGGCCCGGTGGCTGGTGACCACGATCTTCTCCGCCACCATGAAAGCCGCATAGAAGCCGACACCAAACTGGCCGATCAGGTTCGAGCCGTCCTTGGCTTCGGTCAGCCGCGATAGAAACGACTTGGTACCGGATTTTGCAATGGTGCCGAGATTGTCGATCAGCTCCTGGCGGTCCATGCCGATGCCGGTATCGATGATCGACAGCGTATTGGCCGCCTTGTCCGGAATGATGGTGATGTTGGGCGACTGGCCGTCGGGGATCAGCTGGGGATTGGCGATCGCCTCATAGCGCAGCTTGTCGCAAGCGTCGGACGCGTTGGAAATCAGCTCACGCAGAAAGATGTCGGTCTCGGAATAGACCGAGTGAACCATCAGGTTCAGCAATTCGGCGACTTCGGCCTGGAACGGCTGGGAAACGGGTGCAGCGGTGTCAGTGGTCGTCATGAAAAGTGCCCGATACTGGTAAAGGAGAGATGACGCATATAGCGACGCGGATTTGCCGAGTCCATGGTGCAAACCAATGGATTCCGCGTGAAAATACCTCGCCGGGAACTGTAGTTGCTGACGTTACTTTGAAGCTGCGACCTGCGCGGCCAGCAGCCTAGTCGTGGCGTCGAGATCGACCAGCGGATAGACCTCGAACTGCGCCGGAATGATGTCGGCCCACTCGTTCAGGATGCGATGCAGCACGTCATTGCCATCGACCTTGAACACCGCGACTGCGCCGCGGCCGACACGGGGATAGATATGCTGGCAGATGCCCGACGCCTGATACCTGGCCATCCACGGCCAGAAACTCTGACGCGTCGCCGCCATATCCGACGGACGATCGGCGCGCGGATTCGAGATCACCAGAAACAGCAACGCTGATCTCCTGTCGGTGCACTCAGAACGCGTCAGCCCTGCAGGGCACCGGCATAGGCGCTTTCCAGCATGGCCAGGCATTCACGCGCACGTGCCTGCGCGATGTCGTTGGCGGTCTGGGAGATTTCGCGGAGATCGCGGATCGCCAGATCGACGGCGCTCAGCAGATCGATTTCACACTCATCGGCCTGGGGGGCCGCTACGCGCATGGGGAATGGGATTACTACACTCACTGGGACGCCCGCTCTTCACGATTGCAACGCTCGAATCACTCGCGACTCATTTGGCCTGCGAATGGTTAAGCCAATCGGTAGGAAGCAACGGATCTGACGTAAAACTGTCGCGCCGCGGTCAATCCTGCCAGCGCACCGGCGGGATCAGACCGACGGACGGGTCATCGCCGGGGTCATCTGATGGCTGGATCGTGGGCGCTTCGCCCTGGCCGGGCGTCGCATCGATAATCATGGCCGGCGACGGAAGCTGTGGAACAGCCATGCTCTGCTGCCCGCGCCGATAGGACTCGAATTCGAGCTGTTTGGCGAAATGCCGGAAAAGGTCAGCCGCGTATTTGCGCTGCTCGGGGCTGGAAGCCGAGGCGATCTGGAAGATCAGTTCGTCGGACAGTTCCGACGTGGTCGCATCGGTGAGGTCTTCGAGAACGCTCATTACAATGGCTCAGCCTATGAAGCTCTGAGCCTGCACGAGTGTGGTTGATATCGCGTTGTTCGTCACAACAATCGGGAGCGCGTGCATAAGCATCACTAATGACGCCCTAATTTACACCGTAAGGGGGCATCGAAGGTCCTACGAATGCGGCCGCGCGCATGACCAGACGCATTGAGATAGTGCCTACTGCGCACTCCTGCCGCTTATTCGTGCAAGTCGGCGGAACCCGGCACACGGAAAATTAAGCCACGATTAACCATGACTGGGCGATAAAAACTAAAGGTAACTGATTGCTGTCTCAACGGGGATGCGACGATGGTTTTGGCGATGAACCGCAGCAGCAATACTGCGCATGCCAATGCGACTGAAGAGGCCGACGACAGCTCCGATATCTCCGCGCTGATCGGGCGGTTGACCGCCGAGGTCAACGAGATCGCCTGCGAAAAGACCAGGTCGATCCAGCACATCACCAACCAGATGAAGATGCTGGCGCTGAACGCGCTGATCGAAAGCTCGCGCGCCGGCGCGCAGGGCGCGGGCTTCGCCGTCGTGGCACAGGAAGTGCGCAATGTCGGCCAGCAGGTCGAAACCATCGCGCGCGATCTGGAATCGCAACTCACCGCCCGCACCGGCAGCCTGATGTCGTCGATCGAAAAGATGACCGAGCGCTCGCGCGGCGAACGCATGGTCGATCTGTCGCTCAACGCCATCGAGCTGATCGACCGCAATCTCTATGAGCGCACCTGCGACGTCCGCTGGTGGGCGACCGACTCGGCGGTCGTCGACTGCGCGGCCGCACCGAGCGATGCCACCGTCGCTCATGTCTCCGAGCGCCTCGCAGTGATCCTCGGCGCCTATACCGTCTATCTCGATCTCTGGCTGTGCGACATGCAAGGCAATGTCATCGCCAGCGGCCGTGGCGATCGTTTCAATGTTACGGGCCAGAACATCGCCGGCACCGCCTGGTTTCGCGATGCCCGTACGCTGCGCTCCGGCGACGACTACACCGCGGGCGATGTCGAGCGCCAACCGCTCCTGAACAATGCGCAGGTGGCGACCTATTGCGCCAGCGTGCGCGAAGGCGGCAAGGCCAATGGCCGCGCCATCGGCGTGCTCGCGATTCATTTCGACTGGGAAGCCCAGGCGCGCGCCATCGTGGAAGGCGTTCGCGTCGATGACGACAAGACGCGTGTGTTGCTGGTGGACTCAAACCTGCGTGTGATCGCCTCGTCGGATGGGCAAGGCCTGCTCACCGAACGCATCGCACTGGCCCTGAACGGCCGCCGCAGCGGCTTCTATCATGACCGTTCCGGCGGCCTCGTCGCCTTTCATGCCACGCCTGGCTATGAAACTTATAAGGGTCTCGGCTGGTACGGCGTGATCATGCGCGGCGCCTAGCTGCACGATCTGGCGTTTGGCGGGCTCGCTGCGATAATCTCCCGCACCTCACAAGTGGGAGACAGCGATGACCGACGTTACTTTCGAACCGGCAATTCCGGTTCTGCGCATCTATGACATCGCCAAGGCCAAGGAGTTCTATGTCGACTTCCTCGGTTTTGCGATCGACTGGGAACATCGCTACGAGCCGGACACCCCGCTCTACATGCAAGTGTCGCGCGGCAGCGTGAAACTGCATCTCAGCGAGCACTATGGCGACGGGACGCCGGGTAGCGTGGTCTATATCCGTGGCAGCAATATCGCGGCTTTTGCAAAGGAGCTGCATGACAAGCGAGCCCGCTTCGCGCGGCCGAGTCCGACCGATACGGCCCCAAAGATCACCGACCCGTTCGGCAATGTGCTGCGCTTCGATCACGCGACCAACACGCACTGAGCCCGCCGCTTCAGCCATCGCTGCAACGAGAGAACTTACCCGTTCAACCAGTTCCGGATCTTCGCGAAGAACCCCGTGTCACGTCGCACGCTGACAGGCCCCACGGCAATTGGCCGCACGGGCTCGCCATCCACAACCGGCGCCGCCCTTGCTGCCGCCAGCGCCATGGGCCCGACCTGCGCGAGGAATGCATGTTCATGGCTACGCGTCAGCCGCGACAACGCGGCGTCGAAGGGCAGCCAGGCGACTTCGCTGATATCTTTCATCAGCTTGCGTGATGGCGTGGGCGCGGCCTCCATGTGCCAGAAATGCACGACCTTGGTGCGCTCGCCGAGCGGATAGGCCAGCGCGCCGAGATAGTCATGCACCGACGCAGCATGACCGGTCTCTTCCAACACTTCGCGCTCGGCCGCATCGCGCGGCGTCTCGCCATTGTCGAGCTTGCCTTTCGGAAGCACCCAGTCGCCGCGCTTGCGCAGGCAGACCACGGCGAACAGCGGCGTCTCGCCCCGCTGCACGACAATGCCTCCCGCCGCCATGATGATATCGCGCGCCATGATTGTCCTTAACCGCTAACGCACAAAGACGCCATCGAGGTCATCCTCGATATGAGCATGAATGATGGAATCGAAACTCTGTTCCGCCTGGAAACCCAGCGCCAGTGCACGTTTGGTCTCGAACATCGTGGGCCATCCCGCAACCATCGCCATGACAGCGGGATCGGGCACATGCTTGATGCGTGTCACAACACTGTCACCTGCCACGCGGCGTAGCGCCGCGATCATGTCGGCGACCGATGCCCGCACGCCGGGCATCATCACCGTGCGGCGTGCGCCGAGCTTGGCGCTGTCAAGCGTCGCAGCATGAAGCAGGAATTCCGTCGTCGCGCGCGGACTGGCATGTGTCTGCCCGACGTCGTCGGTTACCGGCAGCACCGCCTCACGCCCGGCCAGCGGCTCGCGAATGATATTGGAGAAAAAACCCGACGCTGCCGCATTGGGCTTGCCCGGCCGTACGCAGATATTCGGCAGGCGAATTCCGATGCCGTCGAAGAAGCCGCGCCGCGTATAGTCCGCCAGCAGCAATTCACAGATCGCCTTCTGCGTCCCGTAGCTCGACAGCGGCGTGTGAAAGAAATCGTCGGCGATCGGCCCGTTATAGGGCGCGCCGAAGGTGGCGATTGACGAGGTGTAGACGATGCGAGGGCGATAACCGTCACCCATCGCGCGGATCGCCTCGAATAGATTGCGCGTGCCGTCGAGATTGACCGCGTAGCCTTTGTCGAAATTCTGCTCGGCTTCGCCGGAGACGACCGCAGCAAGATGGAAGATCAGGTCGGGCTTTGACGCCAGCAGTGCTGCGGGCGCATCCGATTTTGCGAGATCGACCATGATGCTGCGCGCGCCGACCAGATCGCTGGGGATCGCATCGGCCATCGCCAGATCGCCGATTTCCCCACCGCCGACATGACCGTCCCTAAGCAACCGCTCGCACAGCTTGCGGCCGATCATGCCAGCCGCGCCAATCACCAGAACTTTCATTCCTTGATCTTCACTCTTTGGGTGCCGACAGCTTGTAGATCTCCAGCGCGTCGGCATCGGCGCCGCGCACCGCCTTGCCCATGCGGAAGATCTGCGCCGCGAGCGCAGCCATCGGCACCGGCGTTGATGTGTCCTGCGCCACGGCGACGACCGTATCGAGATCCTTCAGCATCGTATGGATGTGGCCGAGCGGCGGCGAATGAATGCCCTGCGCCATGCGCGGCACGAACAGTTGCAGCGGGATCGAGTCTGCAAAACCGCCCGCGAGCGCTTCCGGCAGGCGCTTGGCGTCGATACCGGCATTCACAGCAAGTCGCGTCGCTTCGGCCAGCACCGCCATGGCGCAGCCGACGATCACCTGGTTGCAGAGTTTGGTCATCTGCCCGGCGCCGGTCGGCCCCATATGCGTGAAGTTGCGCGCCATCGCCAGAATATAGGGCCTGATACGTTCGACATCGGCGGCGTCGCCGCCGGCCATGATCGCGAGCGTGGCTTCCTCCGCGCCCTTGGTACCGCCCGACACCGGCGCATCGATCCAGCCCATGCCATTTGCGGCCTTCAACCGTGCCGCGATGGACTTCGTCTTGTCCGGATGGATCGAGGAGAAATCGACGACCAGCTTGCCCTTGCCATCGCTGCCGGACAGTCCGTTGTCGCCGAACACGACCTCCTCCACCGCCGATGCATCGGTGAGGCACATGAAGATGATGCTGGCATGAGCGACGACATCGCGCGGACTGGCGGCGGCTTTCGCACCGGCCTCTAGCAACGCATTGACCTTGCCGGGCGAGCGATTCCAGACGGCCACATCGTAACCGGCGCCGAGCAGCCGCCTGGTCATCGGCAGTCCCATCAGGCCGAGGCCGAGGTAACCGAGCTTCTCTTTGCCGCCCGCTGAATCCACCATTTTGACGCCGTTGTCCTTCTGCCGCCGAGCCACGCTGCTCGCATCTGCGAGTTATCTACGCTGCGTCCGCGGCCGCAGCAACGATGATATCAATGCCTGCGCAACTGCCAATTGTTGCGCCACAGCACGAATGAATGTTGGGCACGCACCTCGCTTGCCAGAATATTTGAAGCATGAAAGGCTTCAAGACAGCGGGGCTTTTCTTTTGGCCGTGTCTGGCCATCATCAAACGGAGTGAGCGGGCATGAAGCTGGGTTCTTCGAAGTGGCTGGTGGCGGCGGCTCTCGCGGCGGGAGCGGTGTCGGGTGCGGCGCACGCGCAGACGATTCCGACCATCAAGGTCGGCTGGACCATTCCGGCCGAAGAATCCAAATACTGGATGATGAAGCGCACGACCGAATTCACCAATCTCGGCAAGACCTACAATATCGAATGGACCCAGTTTCAGGGTACCTCGCCTATGACGCAGGCGCTCGCCGCCGGCGCGCTGGATTGCGCCACCCAGGGCGTGCTGTCGCTCGCCAACGGCGTCAACGGCGGTAATCTCAAGGCCTATATCGTCGCGCAGCACGTGTCGGAAAAGCCCGGCAGCTTCTCGGTCTATTGGGCCGTGAAGGATGACTCGCCGATCAAGACCATCGCCGACCTCAAGGGCAAGAATGTCGGCATTTCCGTCATCGGCGGTGGCACCTACGGGCCGTTCAAAATGCTGCTGAAGGGCGCAGGCGTCGATCCCGAGAAGGACGTCAAGCTGATCGAGATCGGCTTCGCGGCCTCGGAAGATGCGCTGCGCCAGGGCCGCGTCGACGCGATCAACATGAACCAGCCATTTGCCGCGCGCATGGAAGCCAAGGGCGGCACGCGCAAGCTGTTCTCGCTGAACGAAGCGATGCCGAACATCGTGCATATCCTTGAAGCCTGCCGCGCTGATTTCGTCGACAAGAACCCCGACCTCGCCAAGGCCTATGTCGCCGACATCACCCTTGGCATGAAGAAGGCGCTGGCCAACCGCGAGGAAACGCTGAAGGTCGTCAACGAAGTCATGAAGGCGCCGATCCCGGTGCTGGAGACCTATCTGCTGAAGGAGAACGACTTCGCCCGCGACCCGGGCGCAGCGCCGAACTTCCCGGCCATGCAGAAGATGCTCGATATCTATACCGAGGCCGGCATGCTGCCGAAGATGGACGCGATGCAGTTCAAGCACCCGACCATCGTCGCGCCGATCCAGTAGAGCAAGACGCGACATCTCACTGTATGATGTCCTGAGGCCACGCCCACGGCGTGGCCTCAATGCATTGGACGACAAGACCAAGAAACGGAAAGATACGCCCCATGAAGAAATTGCGATCCCGCGTCACCACCGACGGACTCGACCGTGCCCCGCACCGCGCTTTCATGCGCGCCATGGGCCTCGACGACGAGGCGATCGCAAAACCCATGATCGGCGTCGTGTCGATGAAGGGCGAACAGACGCCCTGCAACATGACCCATGACTTTCAGGTCGACGCTGCCAAGACCGGTATTTCCGAAGCCGGCGGCACGCCGCGCGAATTCTCGACCATCTCGGTCTCCGACGCCATCAGCATGAACCATGAGGGCATGAAGTTCTCGCTGCTATCGCGCGAGATCATCGCCGACAGTATCGAAGCCGTGATGCACGGCCTCGCTTACGACGCGCTGATCGGCTTCGGCGGCTGCGACAAGACGTTGCCCGGCGTCATCATGGGCATGGTCCGCTGCAACGTGCCGTCGATCTTCATCTATGGCGGCAGCGCGCTGCCGGGACTGCACAAGGGCAAGACGCTGACCGCGCTGGATTCCTATGAAGCCGTAGGCGCCTTCATGACCGGCGACATCGACAAGCAGGAGCTGGACGCCATCGAACGCGCGTGTCTGCCGACCATCGGCGCCTGCGCCGGCCAGTTCACCGCCAATACAATGGCGATGGTGTCCGAGGCGCTGGGGATCACCATGCCCAATGTCTCGATGATCCCCGGTGTCTATGCCGAGCGCGCGCAATTCGCCCGGCGCGCTGGCCGCCTGGTGATGGACATGCTGCGCAAGAATGGCCCGCTGCCGCGCGACATCGTCACCCGAAAATCGCTGGAGAACGGCGCCGCCATCGTCGCCGCGACCGGCGGATCGACCAATGCCGCGCTGCATCTGCCCGCGATCGCCAACGAGGCCGGCATCAAATTCACCATCGACGATGTCGGCGAAGTCTTCGCGCGCACGCCGCTGATCGGCAATCTACGCCCGGGCGGCAAATATGTCGCCAAGGATGTCCATGACATCGGCGGCACGGCGGTCGTGATCCGTGCACTGGTCGAGAGCGGCCATATCGACGGCTCCTGCATCACCATCACCGGCCGCACGATTGCGGAAGAATACGGCAATGCCAACAAGGCCGACGGCGAGATCATCTTTAGTTCAGCGAAACCGATTCAGCCCGACGGCGGCGTCGCGGTGCTGAAAGGCAACCTGTCCCCTGATGGCGCGGTGATCAAGGTCGCCGGCCTGAAGAAGACAGTGTTCGAGGGCACGGCGCGGGTATTCGAGGACGAGGAGAGCTGCGTCGCCGCGGTGAAGGACCAGAACTACAAGGAGGGCGATGTGCTGATCATCCGCAACGAGGGCCCGGTCGGCGGCCCCGGCATGCGCGAGATGCTCGGTGTCACCGCGCTCATCTACGGCCAGGGCATGGGCGAGAAAGTCGCGCTGATCACCGACGGACGTTTCTCCGGCGCCACCCGCGGCATGTGCATCGGCTATGTTTCGCCGGAAGCCTATATCGGCGGCCCGCTGGCACTGGTGCGCGACGGTGACAAGATCCGCATCGACGCGCCGGCGCGGCGACTGGATCTGATGATCGACGAATCTGAATTTGCGGCGCGCAAGGCGGCGTGGACCCAGCGTCCACCGCGTCACCGCGCCGGTGCACTGGCGAAATACGCGAAACTCGTCGGGCAGGCCCCCGGCGGCGCCGTCACGCATGATGGCGGCGCGGAATGGCCGTGGTTTGATTAGTCCATCGTCGCGGCCCTGAGCTCATCCGCCGTCGCGTGCTTCAGGCCCACCGCCTCGATCGCGCGTCGCGCGGCTGCAACCAGATCCTGATTGCCTTTGGCCCGCGAGCCATCCGGCAGCAATTCGTTGTTCTCGAAGCCGACGCGGATATGACCACCGAGCAATGCACTCGCGGTGACGCAGGCCGTCTCCTGCGCACCGAAGGCACAGACGCTCCAGTGTTCGAATTTTGGCGCGGCGTTATCCACGAACGGCAGCAAATCGGCCGGACTAGATGTCTGCCCTGCAGTATAACGGCCGAGCACGAACAGCACCGGCAGTTTCTCGAACGGCACGAGGCCACGCTTGCGGAACTCCACCAGCCTGGTGGCATCCTGCGCATCGTAGAGAATGATCTGCGGCGTCACGCGCTCGCGCTTCATCCAGCCGAGCAGATCGGCGAAGGCCTGCTCCTCGCCGGCATCGGGCACCAGTTCGCGCAGCGCCAGCGACGCCGCTTCAGGCTTCACCGCCTGCACCACCGCACGCTGCTCCGCCGGCGTATATTTGCCGAGCGCCTCGGAGGTGATCTGGATCACGATCCTGTCGCCGACTGCACTGCGGATCGCCGCAATGGCGTCCCGATAGGCCGCCGCATCGAGCAGGTGACTGCCGTCGGCATTGCGCACATGGGCATGGATCATCGCCGCGCCTGCCTCGAGGCAATGCGCGGCCGCCACCGCCAACTCCGCCGGCGTCAGCGGCACGGCGGGATGGTCGGCCTTGACCTTGCGGCCGCCGTTGGGGGCGACCGCAATGGCAACGGGAGGCATGATTTACGGAATCGCTGCGATGACGGCGATCTCGACCTTGATGGCGGGGTCAGCGAGCTTCGACTCGACGCAGGCGCGCGCCGGGCCAACGTCGGGCACCCAGGCATCCCACACCGTATTCATGGCATCGCGGTCATTGATATTCGGCAGCCAGACGGTCGCGCTGAGGATGTTGTTCTTGTCGGTGCCGGCTTCCTTGAGGAGCGCGTCGATCTTGTCGAGCACCTGCTTGGTCTGCGTCTTGACGTCGCCCGAATATTCATCCGGCACCTGGCCGGCGAGATAGACGGTGTTGCCATGGATGGAAGCCTGGCTGAGACGCTTGCCGGGACCGAGACGCTTGATCATGCAGAAGTCTTTCATTGAGTGTGGAACGGAGTGACCCGGCGGCGACCATCCCCGCTCGGAACTGGCCCGTCAAGCCCATGACGCCACACGGCGCAAGTGGCCCTGCGTGGACCACTCTTACTATTCCGCGGCGCGGGCCCGCTTCACGGCATCGTCCATCAGCGCCTTGGGCGCTGGCAGCCGCAACCGGCGGCCATGCTGCAGATAGAGCAGCGCGACACGCTTCGGATCGGACAGGTTCCAGATTTCGACCGCGGGCAGCCGCCCCACCATCGTCACGGATGGCCGATGCGCGATGACATGGGACAGGATCGCGGACTTCGGCCCCTTTCTGAATTTCCGGCGCACTTTGCGCGCGGCATTCTCATTGGCCGCCTGCCAGCGGATCCGCGGCCCACGCCGGCGGTTCAGAAGCCAAGAAAAGATTCGCAAAATGAATGGCATACGGCTTTTCTTTTGCCCGGTTGCAGCGACGCTGGCGCGGTCGCGCGCTCATTCTCTTAGAACGGATCATCGACAGGGGTAAAGCGGCGCGATCAAGGCGAAACGTCGCGATGCCATAGAGAATGAAGCATTCTCTCGGGAATGACGCGTTCCCCAGGGGAACGACGCGTATCCCAGGATATACGCGACCCTCGAATCAGGAATAGACCTGCGCCATGTCCGTTCCCGCCGGCGCCTCGCGTCAATCGAAAAATCAGCCAGACGCGTTCCAGACCTCGGACGCACTTTCCGTGCTGCATTCGGTGTTCGGGCTGCCGGGTTTTCGCGGTGCACAGGAAGATATTGTTCGGCACGTGACCGATGGCGGCAATTGCCTGGTGCTGATGCCGACCGGCGGCGGCAAGTCGCTGTGTTACCAGTTGCCATCCTTGCTGCGCCCGGGCTGCGGTATCGTCGTGTCGCCCCTGATCGCGCTGATGCGCGACCAGGTCGCCGGCCTGCTCGAGGCGGGCGTCAAGGCGGCGGTGCTGAACTCTACCCTGTCGTGGGACGAAGCCAACGAGGTCGAGCGCCAATTGCTCGCCGGCGAGTTGGACCTTCTCTACATCGCCCCGGAACGGCTGGTGACGCCGCGCTGCCTGTCGATGCTCGGCCGTGCCCGGATCGCGCTCTTCGCCATCGACGAAGCGCATTGCGTGGCGCAATGGGGCCACGATTTCCGGCCCGAATATATCGGCCTCTCGGTGCTCGCCGAACGGTTCCCGAACATTCCGCGCATCGCACTGACAGCCACCGCCGACGATCTGACCCGGCAGGAGATCGTGCAGCGGCTGGGCCTCGATGACGCACCCAATTTCGTGGCGAGCTTCGACCGGCCCAACATCAAATACGAGATCGTCGACAAGACCAACGCGCAGAAGCAGTTGCAGGCCTTTATCAGCGAGCGGCATTCCGGCGAGGCCGGCGTGGTCTATTGCCTGTCGCGCGCCAAGGTTGAGGATACCGCCGCCGCGCTCAACAAGGCCGGCATCCTCGCGCTGCCCTATCACGCCGGCCTCGATGCCCGCACCCGTGAGACCAACCAGGACCGTTTCATCAACGAAGACGGCGTGGTGATCGTCGCCACCGTCGCCTTCGGCATGGGCATCGACAAGCCCGACGTGCGCTTCGTCTGCCATCTCGATCTGCCGAAAAGCGTCGAGGCCTATTATCAGGAGACCGGCCGCGCCGGGCGCGACGGCAAGCCGTCCAATGCCTGGATGGCCTATGGTCTCTCGGACATCGTGCAGCAGCGCCGCATGATCGACGAGTCCACGGGATCGGAGACTTTCAAGCGCGTCTCGATCGGCAAGCTCGATGCGCTGGTCGGCCTCGCCGAAACCGTCGATTGTCGGCGCACGCGGCTCCTGGGTTATTTCGGTGAAGAAGCCACTTTCGGCAAGGAAGGCTCGGGCACGCGCTGCGGCAATTGCGACAATTGCCTAACCCCGCCGAAAGTCTGGAACGGCAGCGTCGCCGCGCAGAAGCTGCTGTCCTGCGCCTATCGCACCGGACAGAAATTCGGCGCCATGCATCTGGTCGACGTGCTGATCGGACGCCTCACCGACAAGGTCAAGCAATTCGGCCATGACAAGCTGTCGGTGTTCGGCATCGGCGGTGAGCTCACCGAGAAACAATGGCGCGCCGTGATGCGACAGCTCGTGGCGCGCGGCTTTCTCTATGCGGATGCAGACAGTTTCAATGCGCTGAAGCTCACCGAAGAAGCGCGGGGCGTGCTCAAGGGCGAGATCGAGCTGATGTTCCGCGAGGAAACCGGCGGTACCGGCCGTGCCCCGCGCAGCAAATCCCGCCGCGGCGACCTTGCGGCGCCGCGCAGCGACAACGCCAATCCCGATCTGCTCGCCGTACTGCGCGCCTGGCGTTCCGAAGTCGCGAAGAAGCGCAACGTCCCGGCCTATGTCGTGCTGCACGACGCCACCATCGATGGCATCGCCAGCGAACATCCCACCACGCTCGACCAGCTCCGCGAAATCCCGGGGATCGGCGACAAGAAGCTGGAGCATTACGGCGACGAGATCCTCGCTTTGGTGAATGCGACACCGGGACGATAGCGGCGATCGAAGCCACCGATGTCTATCGGGCGGGCTTGTAACCCTTGATGACGGACTCCGATTTCTTCAGGGCCGCCACAAGTTCCGCCCCGGTCATCAATGCAGTCGTCTGGCTGGACTTGATGGCGCCACCCGCCGCAATCGCGACGGCGATGGCTGCCATGCTCTCGATATCCGGTACATCGGCGATCAGCATCACGTCATATTCGCCCAGGCAATACCAGCCACCGATCAATTGTCCTCCGACGGCCTCCGTCGTCTGCCGTCCAACGGATTCAACGCGGTTCTGCGGATTCTTGATTTGCGCGGCCCATGATTCCGGCGTGTAGGCAGCCTGATACATATAGAGCGGCATGTTCGACCTCCGTCAGTCCTGACCTTTCACCGGGAGAAGAGCGCGAGCTTCGCCATTTTCACGGCACGGCCTAACTCTATTCGCGCGATGATACCGGCAGCGATCTGCATGGTGGCGCCGATTGCCCAGCTCAAGCAGATGATAGAAGCCGTCCTGGTGCCCACGGTTTCACCCAGGATGATACTGGAGACTGACGTGATCGCGGTCACCGATGTGATGAAGGTACCGGCGGCAGTGAGCAGCTCCACCATATCCGCGCTGTTGCCCAGCCCGCGCCATAGCGGCAGATGCATGCGGTAATCGGCAGGAACCTGGGGCAGATCGATCCCAAGATAGAAACCGGTAGCCCCGTAAATGATCATGGCGAACACGACTTCACCCGAACCAATGACCTCGATGAAGCGGCCGACCTCGGCAACGAACAACCCGCAGGCAGCGCCAAGCAAAGCGAGTCCGGTCCGTTCAAGAATGTGCGCCAACCTGCTGAGGGTCGAGCGAGTATGCCACGATGCGCTGGGCTTGATGATCATATGATCCTCGTCTGCCCATGAGCCCTTCGAGGAGTTTTGCGGTCCGCCCTCCGCAATAACAAGCAGGAGTGCTTACCTAAATCGAGTGGGGTGGCGGTACCTGCTTCGGTGATGATGCGAAAACACGCGTTCGCATTCTCGCGGCGCTTGCGCGTCCGAGCTATGAGCATTCCTTCGACCCCCTCCGAAAAGAGGGAGTGCGGAACGCCGGGTGCCCGTTGCACCCTTGGGCCTGATGCCGATGCGGTCTTCCGCAAGGGTAATGCATCAGGACTTTCGGAAAGCACGAGCGATTGCCCAGCGTTCCGCCTGCGGTGTTTTGTCGGCTTGCTTGCACTTTGCCTCAGCGAACGATCCGATCACCGAATTAAAGTCCCAAGGCGATGGGAAGGGAGCCTCAAGCGAATAAGCCGGACACGTTTTGACTTTGGTCGTCCGTCACACTGTCCAGAGAGTCTTTCCATCCCAAGGTCGGCCGTCTCCTTGCCAGTGGCAGTGCTGGCGCAGATTCGTCCTGCCCGAAGACAGACGTCACCCCCAAACCGCGTAACGCCGCATCTCCGGCGTCCACCGCACCCAGCCCCGCGAACGTGACGATCGCGCTCGCCCCTCTCATCGGGGCCGGACGAAGGGGAATATAATCAAGAAAGGGATATTGTCAATGGAGGATAGGAAAATATGTTTTGGCACTGTCTTGCCGCCCCACACTGCCATTCCGGGGCGGCTGCGCGCCTTCGCGCAGGCGAACCCGAAATCTCAGCATGGGAGTCTCTGATCAGCGCAAAACACTACGAGATTCCGGGTTCGCGTCCGGCAAGTGCCGGCCGCGCCCCGGAATGACGAGCGCGGATCGGGCTCCCCCGGCATCGAACAATACGGGTGACGCGAATACCGCCAACGAACAAAAACCGCTGTATCCGTAAGTATCCGGTTACGCGACGAAACAAATCTCTGCACCCACGAAACAATTTTCCACACGGACGCCATCGGCTGGAAACCGGCCGGGATTACACCTCCATGCAACAAGTAGCCGCGTAGACGGCAGGAGGCCGCCATGAACCACTCGATCCACAGCGCAGACCGCAGCACGCATCTGAAGATCGTCGTTGTCGCCCTGGTTGCCGGCATCGCGGTTGCAGGTTTCGGCATCGCCGCCCGCACGGGCACCAGCGACAGCACCCAGACGGCGCGCGTCATCAAGGCCGGCCAGCCGACCGCGCTCACAAGTTCGAACACGACGGCGGTTCGCTGATTGTCGCATCAGGACCCCGGACCGGTTTGACCTAAATCAGCGTGATGTGCCGGTGATCCCGGGATGAATGGCATGCGCCGGTGATCCCGGCGCACCGCGCGTTTCAACCTTCGCACCCTCGACAGCCCCTCTGCCCTGCCATAGTAAATCCTCGGGCGCATCGACGCGCCCGAAGAAGGACAGATCGTTGACTGTGACAGATGTGACGCCTGGTGCGGGCGAAGCCAACCGTATCGCAACCGACGCGATTGTCCGTTCCTATGCCGGCAAGTCGATGCCCATCGACCATCTACGGACCTTCATCACGCCCGAGATGAATTTCGCGACACGCACCATCAAGGCAGGCGCGCCGGTGCGCCCGCTGACCTATAGCAAGCACACGCTGCCTGACTTTCCGATCGTCTCCAATGGCGCGAGTTACGACATCTACGACTATGTTTCGCGCAACCGCGTCGCCGGAATTCTGGTGATGAAGGACGACAAGGTTCTGCTCGAACATTACGATCTCGGTATCGAAGCATCGACACGCTGGCTGTCGATGTCGATGGCGAAATCCTTCAGCACCACACTGATCGGCGCTGCCATCCAGGACGGGTACATCAAAAGCGTCGACGATCCGCTGGTGACTTATCTTCCCGAATTTTCCGGCACCGCCTATGAGGATGTCAGCGTGAAGACGCTGATGCAGATGACGTCAGGTGTGCGCTGGAGCGACGATCAGACCGACGCACAGTCCGAACGCCGCAAGATGCTCGAATTGCAGGTCGGACAGGAGCCCGGCGCCATCATGCGCTACATGGCGGAGCGTCCGCGCGCCGCGGCGCCCGGCACGCAATGGTGCTACTCGACCGGTGACACCCATGTGGTCGGCGCGCTGGTGAAGGCGGCCACCGGCAAATGGCTGAGCGATTATCTCTCGGAGAAGATCTGGTCGAAGCTCGGCATGGAAGCCGATGGATGCTGGTGGCTGGAAGCGCCGGGCGGACTGGAAGTCGCCGGCAGCGGGATGTTTGCCACCCTGCGCGACTATGCACGCTTCGGCCGTTTCATTCTCGATGACGGCGTGATTGATGGAGAACGCGTGCTGCCGGAAGGCTGGATGCGCGCGGCCGGCGCCGCGCGTGAGATCAACGGCCAGCGCGTCGACTACGGCTATATGTGGTGGATCGTGCCGGGCGCGGACGGCTCGCTCGATGACGGCGCTTTCACCGCACGCGGGATCTTCGGGCAACTGATCTATATCAATCCCAAGCACCGCGTGATTTGTGCGGTGCTGAGCGCGCGGTCGAAGCCACCGACGATGGTGAACCCGGCGGTGGCGGACAATGCATTCTTCAACGCGCTGGTGAAGGCGCTGGCTTGACCACGTAAGCGCTAGTCGTGATGCGCGAAATCCGCCGGGGTCAGTTCGATCGGCTGGCCATGCGGCGTGCGATCGGCGGCGTGGTCCCAGGCATCGCGGTAACGATGCAGCGCATCCGCCGTTGTCACACCCTTCTCGGCGATCAGGTTTTCCAGCGTCGCCAGCCAGTGGCGGTAATAGGTCTCGCCGGTGTCGGCATCGCCGCCCGCCTGGGCGCGCTTGATTTCGGCAGCCAGAGCCGCAGCCCATTCCGTCCAGGTGAACACGCCGCGCTCATGCAGCGTCACGGCCATGGCGAAGGCCTGGGCCTCCCACGGCTCGCGAAACACCGGCCCTTCGGCGTCACAGGGGATGCTCGGGATTTCGACCGTCGCACGGGTTGCAGCCTGGGTATTGGTCGTCATCACGCGCGCTCACACCACTTGTTATCTGAACATGCTGCCAATATGGGAATCCATCACAGATGCCGCTGCAAGGCAATGTGTGGGGCAATGCTGAAACTGCGGGCTTGCATTGCCCAATGTGCAATCTTGCCGCGCGCGCGAATTTGCGTCATTCGCTGCGCGTGGCCAATTGACTGAAGGTGGAATGCATATGAACGAGCCGAGCCTGATCCTTACCGGAGGTCGCATTTTCTGCGGTCTCAACGAAGGCTTCGTCGAAGCGATCGCGATCAAGGACGGCCGTGTGCTGGCGACCGGTTCAGCCGAGGCAATCGTCGAGCTTGCCGGCCCGGATACGCGCATCGTCGAACTCGCCGGCCGCACCGCCATCCCGGGCCTGAACGATGCGCATATGCATCTGCTGCCGCTCGGCCTGACCATGACCGAAATCAATTTGCGGCCGGAGACCGGCGCCAACTCGATTGGCGAAATCCTGCGCCGCGTTGCCGAGAAGGCCAAGACGGCCAAGCCCGGCGAATGGATCAATGGCCGCGGCTATGACCATTACGAGCTCGCGGAAAAGCGACACCCCACCGCCGAAGAGCTCGATCAGGTTGCGCCGAACAATCCGGTCTATCTCAAGCGCACCTGCGGCCATGTCGCCGTCATCAACACGCAGGCGATGCGCGCGGCCGGCATCGGCCACAACACGCCGCAGCCCGATGGCGGCATGATCGAACGCCGCGACAACAAGCTGACCGGCCTGCTCGCCGAACGCGCACTGCGCCTGATCGTCGATGCTGCGCCGAAGCCGAGCGTCGAACGCCTGCGCGATGCGATCGACCGCGCCGGCCGATTCATGCTTGAGCAAGGCTTCACCAGCGTGATGGATGCCGCGGTCGGCATGTCCGCGGGCATGGATGAGATCGATGCCTACGAGCATCTTGCGAAATCGAACACGCTGCCGATCCGCACCTGGGTTTGTATCTACGGCAACACCGACGGCATCGGCGATCAGGCACATGCTGCCGGTTATCGTTTCGGCCGCGAGGTCGGCATGCTGCGCTATGGCGCGATGAAAGTGTTCGGTGACGGCAGCGCGGGCGGCCTCACCGCTGCGATGTCGGAGCCCTATCTGGTCGGCGACCCCGATAACCGCGGCATCTTCTGCTACACCGACAAGGAGATGCACGACTATCTCGCGCATTATCATGACCTCGGCTATCAGCTTGCGATCCACGCCATCGGCGATGCCGCCATCGAGCAGGTGCTGTCAGGGATCGAGAAAGCCGGCACGGCGGAGAACCCTATCCTCGGCCGCCGCCATCGCATCGAGCATTGCGGCTTCCTGAGCGACAGCCAGATCGCACGCATGGCAGCCGCGGGCATCGATCCGGTGCCGCAGCCGGTCTTCATGTATGAATTCGGCGATCTCTACATTACCAATCTCGGCCAGGCGCGCACCGACGTCGCCTATCCCATGCGCAAGTGGTTCGACGCCGGCCTGCATCCGGCAGCAAGCTCGGACGCACCGGTCTCCACCACCGATCCGTTCAAGAACCTGTTCACGATGACGACGCGCATGTCCAACCGCCACACGGTGCTCGGCGAAGGACAGAAACTGTCGATGGCGGAAGCGATCCACGCCTACACCTATTTCGGCGCCTATACGCAGTTCGCCGAAGATCGCATGGGCCGTCTGGTGCCGGGCCAGCTTGCGGATATCGCCGTGCTCAGCCACGACGTCTTCACCTGCGCGCCCGAGGAAGTCGAGAAAGACACCCGCTGCGACCTCACCATTCTGGGCGGCGACATCGTATTCGACAGGCTGGGTCAGGTCGCGGTCGCGGCGGAATAAAGAGCACGAGATGCTGAGACACGCGGTCTATGCCCGCTGCTCAGTTACATCAGAGCAAGGATCTGTTTGACGAAGGCCCTTGCCGTAAGGCCGCCGCTTCGTCCGTGCATAAAGGTACCGTCGCCAGATGACATGGCGACGGCTGCCGGTTCAAAAACGACACAGTGCCTCAGCGGACGCGCTTGCGACAGGAGGCACCTGTTCCGCTGACCGCTGCGCGACATTGGTCGATCGTATCGTAACTACAATCGGTGCCCCGCGACTGTGATTTGGCGCACCACGCCCTTCCCTTGGCCTCGCTCTGCGTGGTGACGAATACCATGCTCGCGCTCGCCACGATCGTGGAAACAAGCAGGGACAATAAGAAACGCTTCTTCAGGTTCTGCATCGCATCCTCCTTTTCAATCGTGGAAATAATGGATGACGCGATTGCATCACGATATCGGGTGTTGACCTGATCCGAGCCGCGGAATCACCCGCGCGATAACGGCGAAAGATCGGGATGCGCCGGAATGGCTGTCGCACACGACGGTGCAATCGTATCGCTCACCTGCAATAGCGATGCGATACCGGATGGGACCGTCCGTGCGATGTCCGGACCCAGCAACGACCATGGCGCCAGTAATACCGATTGTGCCAATGCCGCCTGTGACTCCCCACCGCCGCTCCGGTGGCAGCACCAATGGCTGCACCGCGTCGCCCTCCGACGGCGCCGCCAATGATGGCGCCGGATACCGCGCCGCGTCCTGCTGCGCTTTGGGCAAACGCATCCGCCAGCGGAACCACTGCAGACAGCGTGAGTAGAACGAGCAAGGTTGATATCCGGCGCATGCGTAACTCCCTGACAATTGACGCCCCTCACCTGTCCCGATTTGAAATGCACATCCAGAACCATAGCCATCGGGAAAAACCCTTGGCCGGTGCGCGTGACGCGCCCGGAGATCCCGCACGCTGTCATCTGATAGCGGAACCAATGCCGACCGCATGCGTCAGCGCCTTACTAATTATTCACTGGGACACGCCGCTCTTCCGAATTATTGGAGCGCGATGCGATACTTTTTCCATATCCTGGACGGGCCGAAAGTTTTCCCCGATGAGGTCGGAAGCCGCCTTGCAAATCCGAAGCTCGCGATCACGCAAGCGCGGGCCCTTGCTACGGAATTGAGCAAGGCCGGCGCGCTTTGCAGGTCCCATCTGGTGTTCGTTCTCGACGAGAACGGCAACCGCATATTCAGATGCCGGGCCAACTGACGGCCTCGCATATGGCTGCCGTCGTATGCGCGGATCGAGTCGTCGTCGAAGAAGTTACCGAGTATCAGGGTAAAGCCCGATACTCGCTCGGGTGCTTTCCCCTATATCTCCCGTTGCGTTTCAATTTCTCCGGGCCATCTTGCACCACGTCGTCATTTACGGGGATCGGTCGTGCGGGCCAGAATCTTCAGATTTGCAAAGATCCTGATGGCGTTTGTCGGCATCGCGCTGATGACGATCTTCGCTGTCCGCATCTACGATTCGCAGCGAGGCCTGCCGCTCGAGACATGGCACACCTACGTTCCGCATGAGCTCCATGCGAGCAAGCTGGATACTGCCGACTGGGCGCAATACATGGCGGCTGAGGCGGTGCTTTTCGACGAAGTCCAGCGCGAGGTATCGCAGAAGCTCGATGCGACAGAACGTGTGCCACCCAATCGGTATTTCGAAGGCAGCCCGGTTTATCCCCCGCATTTCGTGCAGGATTTCAATCGATCCTTTGTGCTGGAGCCGAAGGGTAAGCCGGTCGGAGCGGTCGTGCTCCTTCATGGCTTGACGGATTCCCCCTACAGCCAGCGCCATATTGCGCGCTTCTACCGCGATCAAGGCTTCCTGGCGATCGTCCCCAGGCTGCCGGCACATGGCACGGTTCCGGCCGCGCTGACCGACGTCGAATGGGAAGACTGGTTGGCTGCCACGCGGCTCGCAGTGCGGGAAGTCAAGAAGCGTGTGGATCCGTCTGTGCCGCTGCATCTGGTGGGATTTTCCAATGGCGGTGCACTGGCCATCATGTATGCGCTTGATGCCATCGACGACGAAAAACTGTCGCGACCCGACCGCCTGATACTGATCTCACCGATGGTCGGCATCACCAGTTTTGCACGGTTTGCCGGCCTCGCGGGATTTCCGGCAATTCTGCCAGCCTTCGCCAAGGCTGCATGGCTCGACGTCGTTCCGGAGTTCAATCCCTTCAAGTACAATTCATTCCCGGTGAACGGCGCGCGTCAATCGCATCTTCTGACCAGGGCTCTTCAAGGGCGCCTCGCGCGCTATGCAAGCGAAGGCAAACTGGACCGGTTTCCACCCATCCTGACATTCCAGTCGCTGATGGATTTCACCGTCAGCACGCGGGCCATCGTCTCCGACCTCTATGCTCATCTGCCGGCCAATGGCAGCGAACTCGTTCTGTTCGACGTCAACCGCACCGCCCGATTTGGCCCCCTGCTCCGCACCAGCACCGACACCGCGCTGGCACGTATTGTACCCGCCGGCCCGCGGCGCTACCGCCTCGCCGTCATTACCAATTCCGGTGACAATAATGACGACGTGATCGAGCGTGTGACCGAGGCCGGCACTGTCGCCGAGCATGCACGCCCGATCGGCCTGAACTATCCACGGGGCTTCTATTCGCTGTCGCACGTGGCGCTGCCATTTCCGGTCAGCGATTCTCTCTATGGGGCGGAGCCGGACAAGTCGGAGGATTTTGGTGAGAACCTCGGGACCCTGGCGCCGCGCGGGGAACGCAACGTACTGATCGCCAGCCTCGACTCGCTGATGCGGGCGTCATCAAACCCGTTCTTCCCCTATATGGTCGGCCGGATCGGTGAGAGCATTCTCACCCCCGCGAAGACGGCCCAACCCGCCCGGTAAAGCGATATCGGGCCTATTGGACCAGACTGGTTCTGAGGCGCGTATATTCTGCCTCCGTAATAGATCCCGCCGATTTCAGGCGATCGAGCTTCTCGATTTCATCGGCAGCGCTGAATCCCACCATCCGGCGTAAATCATTGCGGGCCTCCTTGGCGCGCTCTGCGTTCCTCTCAGCCATACTGCCGCCGTGCACGAGCAGGTAAGCGAAGATGCCGATATAGGGCAAGACGATGAGCAGTATCACCCAGCATACTTTGCCGATGCCGGACACGTCATGGCGGCGAAACAAATCGCCGGTGACAACGATAAAGAGCCAGAACCACAGAACAAACATGAACACTGCAAACACATCGGCCACGAAATTGGCGAACGTGAAGCCACCCTGAAACAGCATGATCGGTCTCCACTCCGAAATTCGTTCGCGGTCACTTTCGTCACCGGAATTCCAATTCCGGCACCAGCGACAACCGGCGATAAATACCGACTATCGAAGAACGAGATTGGAGATGCCGAGTGCCAGATTCAATCCGATCTGGCCCTCGACTGATAGCGGCTGCAGCGTGATCGTACGGCGTGATCCGCCAATCAGCACATTCGCACCAAGGCCCAGGCCGAGTGCAACATTTCCGCTTGCCCCGACATAGCTGCCTCTCAATGTGCCGCGGCCGATATTGCTATTCCGCGCAAAGACGCCCCAGAACAGTGTCCCTCCCCGGGTTACGCCAACATCGAGGCCAACCCGCCTGATCGTGCCCCTGTAGTTATATTGCCGCGCGGCCACGCTCGACAGGAAGACACATTGCATATCCTGGCGTGAGCCCAGAACCAGCCCGACTCTCGGACCGGTGCTGCAGGTCAGTCCGCCCACGCGGAAAAGCTGCTGCGCGTGAGCTGGCGCGGATAGCATCTGCGGGATCAGGAATGCGCACGCCACCGTCATTATGCGAATGCTGAACATCTGTTTCCCTCTCGAAGCCGCGACAAAAATAACCTCACATCTGCCGCACGAGGCTAGCCGTCAGCACGCAATAGTTAATCGGGAAAAACCCTGAACAGGTCATGATGAGCACCCGGATTGCCCGAGGAATAGTGACCTGGGTTCAGGCGCGCTCAGCGCGCGTGCCCCATGGAAGATTCCAGGCCATTCGCTGGGACCAGAGCGCCACAAGTACGGCTGCTTTGCCTCGCTTTTGGCTGAATCCGGAAAACTTTAAAGTTCTGTAAGAAAGTTGCGGCGCGGACGGACAAACGCCATCTCCAGTCCAGACGACCGCTCCTGAAACTTCCCAGATATCGCAGGCCCGGATGGCCGGCCGTGAGAGCACAGTTATCGTCGTCCTGAAGAGAATGGTCGAGTGATGTTTGGATCAATCAAGGCGTTCATCTCGCGTGCGATCGAAGACGTCAATCAACGGAAAAACGTCGAGCAGAGAGAGCTTCTCATCGACACCGCAGCGTTGCTCATCCGCGTTGCAACCGTCCATAACGAGCTATCGGATATCAGGCGCGCGAGATTGCACGCCATTCTTAAATCGCAGTATGGGCTGGATGACACGGCTACAGCTCAGCTGCTCGTTGATGCAGATGCAGTCGCCCGTAGCGCCGTCGATCTCTATCGCTTTACCCGGCAGCTCAATGAATCGCTCGATGACGATGGACGTCGGCGGATCGTTCAACTCATGTGGGAGGTCGTTTACGCGGATCAGCGGGTCAACGAATTTGAAGAGAATTTGATCTGGCGCGCCGCAGATCTTCTGGGCGTATCGTCCCGGCAACGCGTCGAACTTCGACAGCGCGTCGTCGCTGGCATGAAGAGTTTGGCGACGGTGTCAGCCTGACACCGCTAGCGACTGCTGTCCGTGCTCCGCTTTGATTTCTGCTTGCTCTTCGTATTGTAAACGGGCTGCTGCTGAGGCTCCTCGACGACGATCGGATGCTGCGGGATCTTCAGACGATCGACGCGAACGTCGTCCCGCAGGGCATCCCGGTCCATCCGGTCGCCGCGCTCGACGGAGTCGCGCGGCTCCGCACTTGCGGCAAATGCCGTACAGATAAGAAGAATTGCCGTACCTATCGTCGCAATCAAGTTCCGCATCATCGCCCCTCGTATCCTGATCTTTAAAACGCGAAATCGAGCCGTGGGCCGATCATCCAATCCCTATAATGACGCAGCGCCACGTTCGAATTTCGCGCTTCATAGATCACGTTCGTGGTGAGCGATACGTTGCTGGCGATATTGTATTTCAGGCCAAGAGAGGCCGAATAGATCTGATCCTCCCGATCCCGGTTCAAGCCATCGGTGAACCAGAATGCCTCAAAAAATGGCGTGCTGACGATGGACCACTTCGAGTTCAGCTCGACCTCGATGCCGACCAGCGCATCGAAACGCCAGCGCCTGGCCTCGGCGAGATCAGAGAACCGATAAGTGAGCTGGAGAAGCGGCGAGAGCGTGACATTTGCGATGTTGAAATCGCGCGCGATGGCGCCGGTGATGTCGTGGGAGGTGAAGGCGAGATCGCGGAAGACGCCGTCGTAATCATATCTGTTTTCGTAGGTGGCGCTTATTCTCCAGCCATACAGATTCTTCGTCAGTCGCGCTCCCAGGCGCGCAATGGCGGCATTGCCGTCGTGTTCTCTGGAAAATGCTTCGAACTGGGCACGTGCAAAGATGCGGTAGGACAGGTCCGGCGCAAGTTTACCGTCCAGCCGCAAGCTCACATCAGGCTCATAGTAAAAGTCCCCTCGCCGGTCATCACGCGAAAACAGGGCATTGGCCGTGTAGGTGGGGGACAGGGATCCAACAACACTCCATGTCGGGCTCATCGACGTATACTCAACCTTTTTGAGCTCAGTCAGGTCGATGTCGGCAGCTATTGCCCCGCTGGCATAAAGGAAGCTTGTCGCTGCCATAACAATTCCGGATCCGCGCATTGCACACTCCCCAGACAATTACTCTCCGTCGGTCGATGGTGCTGGCTTCGATAGTAGCAGCCTCATGATCTCGCTCCCCCGAGCGGAGAATGGCCGATAGTGCTAGTAGTCCACGGCATCGCGAATGATCGGACAAGTCATACAGTGACCGCCACCACGGCCGCGACCGAGTTCCGCGCCGACAATCGTAATCACCTCGATGCCTTCCTTGCGAAGCAGCGTGTTGGTGTAGGTGTTGCGATCGTAAGCATAGACGACACCCGGCGATGCGCAAACGAGATTTGCGCCGCTGTCCCATTGAGTCCGCTCCCGCTGATAGTCACTGCCACCAGCTTCGACCACCCGCAGCTTCTTGAGGCCCAGTGCTTCCTCGACGACGCCGACAAATGACTTCTTCTCCGCATGCAACTCAACCCCACTCGGATGATCGCTCGGACGATAGGAATAGGTACGTGTCTGGTTCATGAAATCCGGCGCGAGCAATACGCAGTCGCGGTCGGCGAATGTGAAAACAGTATCGAGATGCATGGCCGCACGGATCTTCGGCATTGCCGCAACGATCACGCGCTCCGCGGCCTTCTTTTTAAACAGGGTCGCTGCAAGTTGGCTGATCGCCTGACGGGAGGTGCGTTCGCTCATGCCGATCAGCACCACCCCCTTGCCGATGGGCATCACATCGCCCCCCTCCAGCGTGGCCAGTCCATGGTCTTCTGTCGGGTCGCCCCACCAGACATTGACGTTGCCGGCAAAGTCGGGATGAAACTTGTAGATCGCGGTGGTGAGGATCGTCTCCTCATGTCGCGCCGGCCAGTACAGCGCATTGAGAGTGACACCGCCATAGATCCAGCAGGTCGTGTCGCGCGTGTATAATGTGTTCGGCAGCGGCGGGAGAAGGTATTCAGTCGCCCCCGCGGCCTCCTTCACCATCCTGAGCGCGGCGCCACCATGGGCTTCGGGAAAGTCATGGGTCGACAGGCCGCCGATCAGCGTTTCCGCGAGCTTTCGGTTGTCGAGCCCGGACAAGTAGCTTTTGAGCTCGTCGATGAAGCCGAGGCCAACCTGGTTCGGCACGACCTGATTATCGAGGATCCAAGCCTTGCCCTCCGGGACTGCCAGCGTCTCGGCGAGCAGGTTATGCATCTCAACGACATCGACGCCGCGGTCCCGCATTTTGGTGACGAAATCGAAGTGGTCGCGCTTCGCATTGTCGACCCAGAGCACATCGTCAAACAACAACTGATCGCAGTTGGACGGGGTCAGGCGTGTATGGGCAAGACCCGGGGCACAAACCAGGACCTTGCGCAGCTGGCCAACTTCGGAGTGCACACCAAACGGGACTTTTTTTGCGCTGGCCATCGTGAACTCCCATCGATTTCCTAGATGCTGATATAGCCGGCGGCGAGGCCATGGATGCCGACAATGCATCCGACGACAGCGACGCCGAACAGGACCCATTCTGCCGGAGTGAAGAGCTGCTTCTTGAGCTCCCTCCGTGTGATGAAATACAGGATTGTGCCGGGCGCGTAGATGATGAAGCCGAGCAACAGAAATTTCATACCGCCGGCGAATAGCAGGAAGATCGTGTAGGCTGTCGCCAGGACAGCGATGATCGTATCCTTGCGCAGATCGCTCGGATCGGTCTCGTAAGTCTCCTTGCGGTAGACCAGCATCAGTGCAAACGCTGCCGAGAGGAAATAGGGAATCAGCGACAGATGGCTGCACAGCGAGAGAGCGAAGGTGAAGGCATCGTCGGAAAACAACGTGGCGATGAGCACGATCTGAACGAGCAACGTGCTCATCAGGAGCGCCATTGACGGAACCTGGTTTGCGTTTTCGCGCGCCAGGAAGGCCGGCATGTCTTGCCTCTTCGCCGCAACCGACAGCACTTCGGCGGCCATCAGGGTCCAGGCAAGATAGGCGCCGAGCACCGAGATAATCACGCCGATGCCAATGAAGATGGCACCCCAATGACCAACGGCCGCTTCGAGCACGCCGCCAACCGAGGGTTGACGCAGTTGCGCCAGTTCTGCGCGGGGGAGGATGCCATATGCAAGAATGGACACGGACGCAAACAAGGCCAACACGGCCAGAAATCCCGTCACGGTCGCAATACCGACGTCCTCGCGCCGCTGCGCGAACCGGGAATAGTTGCTGGCGCCTTCGATGCCAAGAAACACGAAGACCGTTACCAGCATCGTCGCCTTGATCTGCTCGAAGAGATTTCCGTAGTCCCCGGTTGCGCCGCCCCAGAGATTGCCGACGAACACGTCGGGCTTGAAGAAGAAGATCGACAGGACCACGAACAACAGCAGTGGAATGAGTTTGGCGATCGTCACGATCTTGTTGATCGCAGCCGCCTCCTTGACGCCGCGCAGCACAAGGAAATGGAACGCCCAGACACCTACCGACGATATTGCGATGGCAGTGACCGTGTTACCCTGACCGAGTGCGGGGAACAGCGCGCCGAGCGTCGACTTGATCAGAATCCAATAGGATACGTTGCCGACGCAGGCACTGGCCCAGTAGCCAAAGGCGGAGAAGAAGCCGACATAGGGCCCGAACCCCTCCCGCGCATAGGCATAGACGCCCGCATCGAGATCCGGCTTGCGGTTGGCCAGCGTCTGAAACACAAAACCCAGCATCAGCATGCCGGCACCCGCGACGGTCCACGCTATCAGCGCTCCATAGATGCCAGTGGCCTGAGCAAAGTTACGCGGGATCGAAAACACGCCGGCGCCGACCATCCCGCCGACCACCATGGCCGTGAGCGTCCAAAGCGGCAATTTCTGCGCGTCTGCACTGCTCATGACAGAAGCGCTCCCATATGCGGATGCAGTCGACATGCAGAATAATGGGCGCACAAGGCGCGTGCAGATGCAAACAACATCAGGTCCTGCACCGTGCGCCCCCTTTCCAATACTAACTACTAGAAAGGAGAGCACATTCGGGACGCACCACGATATCGGGTGATGCCCTAGGTTGAAGACGGGGAGTTACCCTAAGTGCCGCAGCGGGCGCCGGCGCTGAATAGCGCACGATCTGATTATGCCTGCGTCGATCGGAGCGGGTCCGCCGCCCCTTCTGTTCCCCTGAACCAGGCCACATACAATGTCGGCAGGAAGATCAGAGTGAGAACCGTCGCGACCAACAGCCCACCCATGATCGCAAAGGCCATCGGCCCCCAGAACACCGTCGGAGCGATCGGGATCATGCCGAGTACGGTCGACACGGCCGTTAGCATGATCGGGCGAAAGCGAGAACTCGAGGCATCCAGCGCCGCGTCCCACACGCTCTTCCCGTCATCGCGTTCGGCATCGATCTGACCGATCAGGATCACCGCATTTTTTGTAATCATGCCGAGCAGTGCGAGAATGCCCAGAATCGCAACGAAGCCAAGCGGCCGGCCGGACAGCAGAAGGGCGGCGACCACGCCGATGAGCCCAAGGGGTGCCACGCTCAGGACCAGAAACAGCCGCTGAAAGCTCTGGAGCTGGATCATGAGGACCGTAAACATGATCAGCAGCATCACCGGCACAACGGCGATGACCGACGCCTGCGATTTCTGACTTTCTTCGACCGTGCCCCCGACCACGATGCTGTAGGATGCTGGAATGGTCTTCGACAGGGCAGCAATGGCCGGCGTCAGCGAGTTGACGACGGATTCCGGAATTGCACCGGCGGTGATATCCGTCTGCACCGTCAGGGTCGGGACACGGTCGCGCCGCCAGATCAGGGGATATTCCTGCTCGTATTCGAAAGTTGCAAACTGGCTGAGCGAAACCGTCTGCCCGCCTGGCAGCGGAACTTGCAAATTGCGCAAGTTGGGTAATGAGACGCGCTGCTCATCGATCGCGCGCGCAACGATATCGATCAAATAGATATCATCGCGAACCTGGGTGACCGTGGTGCCTGAGATGACCGTATTCAGCACGCCTGCCAGGGCTTGAGAACTCAGCCCGAGTAATCGGGCCTTGTCCTGATTGACCCGAATACGGACCTGCCTTGCCGGCTCGATCCAGTCGAAATTGACGCCATTCGCCTTGGGATTGGCGGCGATGACCTGGGCAAGCTTGAACGCAATTTCGCGCACCATGCCTGCGTCAGGACCACTGACGCGATATTGAACGGGCCAGCCGACCGGCGGCCCAAGCTCAAGGGGCGACACCCGTGTAATCGCATTGGGAAAATCATGCGCTAGAAGCATCTCCAGCTTTGCGCGGATACGTTCACGCGCTGCGACATCCTTTGCGACGACCACAGACTGGGTAAAGAAATCATTCGGCAGCTGAACATTGAGCGGAAGATAGAACCGGATAGCACCGCGACCCACATAAGTGCTCCAGCGCGCAACGTCCGGATCACCCTGCAGCGCGGCATCGAATTTCTGTGCCGCTGTCTGGCTGGCATAAATGGATGCGTTCTGCGGCAGGCTGATATCGACGAGCAGCTCCGGACGATCGGACGATGGGAAGAATTGCCGGGGGATGAAGGGGAGAAGAAGAAACGAGCCGACGAAAAGCACCAGCGAGAGCACGATGGTCAGCCATTTCGCCCGCATGGCGAATAGCAGAAAGCCGCGATACCACCTGAAAACTCTGCCGGGGGCGTCTGTCCCGCATTGCTTCGGCGGCTTGAGAATGACAACGCCCATCAGCGGAGCGAAGATCACGGCGACGAACCAGGAGACGATCAGCGCAATACTGACAACGGCAAAGAGGGAGAACGTGTATTCTCCCGCGGAACTCGCGGCAAAACCGACGGGGACGAAGCCCGCGATGGTCACCAGCGTTCCCGCAAGCATGGCAAAGGCGTAGGTTCGAAAGGCAAAGCTGGCGGCCTGAACCTTGTCGTCGCCTTCGGCCAGGCGATTCAGGGTGGCGTCCGTGGTGGTCATTGCATCATCGACCAGGAGCGCGAGGGCGATAATGAGTGCGCCGAGCGATATGCGCTGCATGTCGATCCCCGCAAGCTTCATGATCGGGAAGACGATGGCGAGTGTCAGCGGTATGGACAGCGCAATGATCAGGCCCGGGCGCACGCCGAGGCTGATAAAACTGACCACGAGAATGATGGCAATTGCCTGCAGCAATGACGTCATGAATTCGGAGATGGCGCTCTCGACCGTGACAGCCTGATCGGCAATGAGCTTCGGTTCGATGCCAATCGGAAGATCCGCCGTGATCGCAGCCATCGCCCGCTTGAGACTCTTGCCGAGCGCGAGAATGTCGCCGCCATCACGCATCGAGATGGCCAGGCCAATGGCTGGCTCGCCGTTAACGCGAAACAGGGGCTGCGGCGGATCGGCATAGCCGCGCGTAATCCGGGCGATGTCGCTCAAGCGGATCATGCGCCCGCCGGCGACAAAATTGATGTCAGCAACATCCTGCTCGGACTGAAATGCGCCGGATACCCGAAGCGATAGTGTCTCGTCGCCTGTTTGAATCGTGCCGGCTGGCCTTATGATATTTTGCGTCTGGAGAGCGGACAGCAGTGCCGCGCGGTCGATGCCAAGGCTTGCCAGCTCCTTCATCGAGAATTCAACAAAGATCCGCTCGTCCTGAGCTCCCAGCAACTCGATCTTCGATACGTCGGGGACCAAAAGAAGCTTCGAGCGCACGTCTTCCACATAGTCGCGCAGCGCGCGGTGCGTGAAGCCGTCGCTCGTGAAGCCATAGATGATTCCGAACGTGTCGCCGAAATCATCGTTAAACCCGGGTCCGACCACTCCTGCCGGGAGGGTATGGCGGATGTCGCCAATATTCTTGCGGACCTGATACCAGGTGTCGGCCACTTGCGCGGCGCTCGCGCTGCCCTGCAGGTTTACGAAGATCGTGGTGACGCCTGCCCGCGTGAAACTGCGCAGGAAATCCAGATGAGGTGTTTCCTGCAGCTTGCGCTCGAGCCGTTCCGTGACCTGTTTGACGGTCTCCTCGACCGTTGCTCCGGGCCATGCCGCCTGAACGACCATCGTCTTGATAATGAACGACGGGTCCTCGCTACGACCGAGGCGGAAATAGGACAGGACACCAAAGATAACGGCAACAATCATGACATAAATCACCAGGGAACGGTGCTTAAGTGCCCATTCCGAGAGATTGAAGCCGGTCATTGCTCTGACCCAAGCAGGCGTATTTTCTGGCCGGGGTGCAGCGCCTGCACACCCGCAGTCACGACGACCTCCCCCGTGTCGAGCCCCTGCGATACGACGACCTGCGCTTGCTCGAAGCGCAAAACGTCCACGTTTCGGATCGAAACCGTACGGCTCGCGGGATCGACGATCCAGACAGCCGGCTGTTGATTGGCCCTCGTCAATGCCGATGCCGGGATCTCTATGATGGGGACGGCATCCATTTCCATACGCCCCACGACGGTTGCGCCAAGCCGCATGGCCGCCGGCGGCTTCGTCAAGCCAACCTTGATTTCAAAGGTGCGCGTGACGGGATCGGCCTGGGCGCCGACCTCACGGACACGACCGTGAGCCGTCACCTCGGGATCGTCCGTCAGGCTTACGGTTATTTGCGGATCGCTCGGTGCCGATCGAAAGAATTGCGCCGGCACGTCAAAAACGGCGTCGCGGCCATCCTGACGCGCCAGCCTGAGAATCATTTGCCCGGCCTGCACGACTTCCCCAGCGCCAGGTCCGACAGCGGTTATGACGCCCGGTGCGTCGACCTTCAGCTCGGTGAAGCTCACCAGATCATGTGCCGTCTTGAGCTGCGCCTCGGCGGCGTCGACCTGCGATTGAGCGGTTTGCTGTGCCTGCGTTGCTTGATCGTAGTTGACGCGGGTGGTCCAGCCCTGTGCAAGCAGCGTCTGCTGGCGATCGAAATGATTGCGGGCCTGGGTCAGTTGCCCCTGCGCGGCCGCGACCGCCGCCTGGGCCTGGCGCAACGTGTTCAACTCATTCTGGGATTCAAGCCGCGCGATGACCTGACCGGGCTGCACCCGATCTCCGGCTTTTCCGTTGTTCTCGATCAGCCGGCCCGAGATGCGAAATGCCAGCGCCACCTCGTCTTCCGCTTCGATACGGCCGGTGAATGAAAGCGGCGCGCCCGCAACGCTCTTCGCAACAGTGACTGTACGTACGGGCCGCACGACAGGAACAGTTTCATCAGACTCTCTGCCGCACGCCGCCAGCAGAAACGCCGGTACAATTGTTAGAATAATTATAATCGTCCGATATCGTGCCACTCGGCATACGTAAGCATTACTGGCATACGCAGGCATGAATAGACCCTCAATGAACATAATTGTGCCGCCAGATTCGCTGACCGCCTTGCAAAAGCAGATAACGCGCTCCTGCCTATGCGATCGCTTGCCCGCCAACTTTTCTATGACTCAAAGTATTCTGGGGTCGCGGATATCTACCGGGTATCGGGGAAACTACTGATCGTACAAACGATTCTCTGGCGCCCTGCTGACACTCTCGAACCGCAGCAATATCCATGCGCTCAGTTGAAGGCGACGAGGTTCCTTGTGCAGAGCAAACGCGGCAATTAACTGAAATTACTTCTATTGTTACTTCGTATCTTTTCAGACTGAGGATCGTCGTCAGTCGCAACATCAGACGACTTGGCGACATCTTACTTGACGCCGATTCAATCGGAGGTATTTAGTAGGCCCAACTTCGTGCAAAAGAACGATGGCATTTAACCTTAGTGGTTATCTGACCATCGCTCGATCCAAGATGCATCGGACTACATGATGGCCCACAAGGCTCACGTAGACGAATCGTGTCGAATTCATGTTCGGGCAAAGGTCGTAGGTCACGACACTTTCAACGGCACTGCTAGTGCGCGAACAAAATCGAAGGTTGACGGCTCAAGTCTTGGGACTCAGCTTTTGGCGCTGCAAGAGGATATGCAGCAGCGGATTGCATCAGACCTTCACGACTCGACTTGCCAACATCTGCTGGCCGCGAGTTTGAATATGATGCGAATGAGGTGCGCCGTCGCTGGCATCGGCAGCGCCACAAAGATTTGTGATGAGATCGACGCGTCGATCGGTGAGGCCCTTAGGGAAATCAGGGCTTTTACCTACCTCCTGCATCCCCAGAATTTGCTCGACGGCGGACTGAGGTCGGCGATCGAGGAGTTTGCGGTGGGGCTTTCATCGCGGGCATCGCTGGAAACGCATCTCAAGATCGATGCTGCGGTTGATGCATTGCCTAACGACACGCAGCGCTCGTTGCTGAGAGTTGTCCAGGAAGCGCTCGCAAACGTCTTCAGGCACGCGAAAGCGACGCAGGTGAATATCTCGATCAAGGCCACAGACACGAACGTCACGCTTCGGATTAGCGATAATGGCTGCGGAATGCCGGTGTCTCAGACGAGGGATGGCCGTAAGGCATTGTCGCTTGGTGTTGGAATTCCAGCCATGAGAGCGAGACTGGATCAGATGGGAGGCACATTCGAGATCCACTCGTCATCCACAGCGGCATGCGGCGGGACCACGGTGTGCGCGACTATTCCACGAGCCACCTCGCGCAAAGGAAGCAAGCCAGTGGATATCCATCAGGGCGGCCGAGGATCGGCGAAGATCCGACCGTCGCATGGCTAAGGGTCAGCTAATGGATTCAATAATCTGACACTCGGAGCGGATCATGAATTCCAGGGGGTGGATTTTGTCGATGAAGAATTCTGCCGCCCGTAAGGAAATGACATCGGAGCACTGAGGATCATGAAGCAGATTATGATAGCCGATGATCATGACGCGGTGCGGGCTGGAATTCGTGCAGTTCTGGAACGACGTCCCGGATGGGAGGTCGTCGGCGAGGCCCGCGATGGTAAAGAAGCCGTCGCTTGCGCCATCGAGAAGCATCCGGATGTCGCTATCGTTGATTACTCGATGCCATTCATGACCGGCATCGAAGTTGCGAGGCGGATGAAGGAATACAAACTCCCAACAGAGGTGCTTATCTTCACGATGCACGACTCGATCGCGCTCGAGCTACAAGCATCTCAAGTCGGCGTTCGCGCATTCCTGCGAAAATCCGACGCCAACAAAATGCTCCTGGCGGCCGTTGAATCACTGATGCATCACAGATCGTTTTATGCCGGCGAGACTTGCGGCACAATGGTCGGGTCCGCTGACGGAAATATTGGCACAGGCCGATCGCTTTCGCCGCGAGAGAAGACAATCGTTAAACTGGTTGCCGAAGGTTACAGCAACAAGCGTGTAAGCGAGACCTTGAATTTAAGTATCAAAACGACCGAGACCCACCGAGCTGCGGCGATGCGCAAGCTCAACGTAAAATCGACTGCAGGTCTGGTTCGGTACGCCGTACGAAGCAATCTCGTAGAAGCGTGATTACGCAAACATGGTCGACGGCCTTCACGGAATTGGCGGTCGTGACGCATATCGTTTCAAGGCGGTCGTTCTTGCGAGCTACTTTCGTCAATTGGATATGGCCAGTGGTTCCAACGAATGGGAACGGCACTGTGAAGCAGATCTTGATTGCAGACGATCATGAAGTGGTGCGATCCGGACTACGCGCGATCGTCGAAAGCCGTGCGGACTGGGCCGTGAGCGGAGAAGCGAGCGATGGCAGGGCCGCGGTCGCCATGATCAGGGAGCTGAAGCCGGATATAGCAATTATCGACTACTCCATGCCCGTCCTGAATGGTCTCGAGGTGAGCCGTCAGATTAAGTTGCATCACCCCCGGACGGAGGTGCTCATCCTGACAATGCATGAAAGCAATGAAATCCTCACCGAATCCCTCCTGGCGGGGATACGAGGCTTCTTGCTAAAGTCAGATGCGCGACATCATCTCATTGCAGCGATCGACGCACTGCTCAATCACCGGCCTTACTTCACCGGTGTGGTCGTGGAAAAATTGCTTCACGACTACCTGGCCAGCAAGAAGGACAAATCGAAAGTCCTGCTGTCGTTACGCGAGCAGAACGTTGTTCAGCTGATCGCCGAAGGACACACCAACAAGTCCGTTGGCACGGTACTGAATCTCAGCGTGAAAACTGTCGAAGCCCACCGCGCATCCGCCATGCGCAAGCTTGGAGTTTCCTCTACTGCCGAACTGGTCCGGTATGCAATTCGCATGAAACTGATTGGACCCTAGTTGCTATGGAAAATGTGGGGGACCATGCCTGAGCCGAGAGTGGATCAAGCCATCCTAGCCAAGGACGTTCGAAGTCGGGATCTACCGACGGCAGGCGCGAACGCCGGCCGGCGACTGACCCTCGGGGGAGCACTCGTTATTCTGGGTGTTGCCAGCGGCATCTTCCTCGCATGGCGCGCGTCGTCCAGCCTTCTCATCATATTTGCTGCGATCTTACTTGCATCGCTTCTCGATGCCTGCGCCCGGTCGCTTGGTCGATACATTCCGATCGGGCGCGCGTGGCGGCTAGCCATAGTGATCGTCATCCTGACTGCAGTGATTGTGTTGGGGACAATATGGGGGATTGGAAAGATCCCCGAGCAGGCCCGGATCCTGATGCGCGTCATGGACGCCCAACTGGATATCCTGCAACAACGCCTGCTGGCTTTTGGCGTGGATCTGTTCGGCCCGGACGGGGGACGCGACTTTTCCCGCTGGTTTCCCGATCACGACAAGCTCTTTGGCCACGCGCAATCGGCCGTCGGGACCGCCTCGAGCTTTCTTGCCAATACGCTCGTCATCATATTTCTCGGCCTTCTCTTTTCGCTCGATCCGCAGGCCTATCGCGACGGCGTCGTATTGTTGGTCAAACCCTCCTCGCGCGAGCGCATGCGTTCTGTTCTGGATGAAATGGGCGCCGTTCTGCGCTCATGGCTCATGGGGCAACTGATCCGGATCGTCCTGATGACCGCCTGCGTGTGGCTGGCGCTCTATTTACTCGGCCTTCCAAGCGCCTTTCTGCTCGGCCTGCAGGCCGGTCTGTCGAATTTTGTGCCTTATCTCGGCCCGATATTGGCCAGTATCCCCGTGGGATTGGTCGCAATGCCGCTTGGTCCCTCGATGGTGATCTGGGCCATCGGAATCTACACCATTATTCAATCCATCGAGGGCTATGTGATCGGCCCGCTCATTCAGCGGCGCGCGGTGGAGCTGCCCCCCGCATGGACGCTGGTCGCCATCGTCCTGCTCGGCTCTCTGTTCGGCGTCCTGGGAATTGCGCTTGCGATGCCGCTATTCGCGATCGGGCGCGTCGCCGTTCTTCGACTCTATGTGGAGGACTGCCTGGGAGATAACCTGAACGACGGTGCTGACCTTAGGTAGAGGCGGGAAACTCCGACTAGATTGAAATATTGCCCATCGCAAGATTATACAGGCCGGCGGCCGCTGCCACGAGGATCGCTCCGAACAAGATCCCCTCGGCAGACGCAAAGACCGTCGCTTTCTGTTCCCGCCTCGCGATCACAAACAGGATCGTGACCGGCGCATAGAGAAGCGCCGAAAGCAGCAGGAAGGTGGGACCGCCTGCGTAAATCATCACAGCGGCGTAAATCGTGGCAAGCGCACTGCGCACCCAATCGATGGCACGGCTACGCGGCTCCGTCTGATATGTTTCCCCGGTCCATGCGAGTTTAAGTCCGTATGCAGCGACAAACAGATACGGAATGAGCGTCATTGAACTCGTCATCTTCAATGCCAGCGTGAAGGCATATTCGGCGAAATAGGTAACGAGCAGGAAAAGCTGAATAAGGCAGTTGGTAAGCCACAGCGCGCCTGCGGGTACCTTATTGACGTTCTCGCGCGTGAGGAAGCGCGGCATCGTTCCATTGAACGCTGCGGAATGCAGGACCTCGGCGGCAAGCAATGACCAGGAGAGATAATTTCCAAGCACGGAGATCAGCAGCCCTATGCTGATGAACACCTTGCCCCAAGGCCCAACGATCGCTTCGAGTACACCTGCCATCGAGGGCGTCGCGAGCGCGCCCAGCTCCGGGCGTAGAAGAATTCCGTAGGAGAGCATGGTGACCAGGACAAGCAAAGCGAGCACACCAAGAAAGCCGAGAACCGTCGCGATCCCGACATCGTTGCGGTTCTTTGCATAGCGCGAATAAACGCTTGCTCCCTCGATCCCTACGAACACGAATACAGTGACAAGCATCGTGTTGCGCACCTGGCTCGACACGTTGGCAAAACTCGGCTCCTCACCACCCCAGAAATTATGCGCGAAGACATCGGCCTTGAACGCAAAAGCGGCCACGACGATGAAAAGGAGTATCGGTATCATCTTCGCGAATGTCGCAATCGTATTGAGCGCAGCAGCTTCCTTGATGCCCCGGAGAATGAGGATGTGAACGCTCCAGAGCAGTAACGATGCGGCCAAGATCGCAACGGGTGTGGTGCCATCGCCAAACACTGGAAAGAACTGTCCCAATGTCGCCTTGATCAGCACAAGACATGCAACATCGGCAAGACAGCATCCGATCCAGTAACCGGCCGCAGATGCAAAGCCGGCATATTCGCCGAAGCCGGCCTCAGCATAGGCGAAAATGCCAGTATCGAGATCGGGCCGACGCCGGGACAGCGTTTGAAAGACGAAAGCGAGCATCAGCATTCCGGTGCCGGCGATGCACCAGGCAACCAGGGCGCCGAGACCGCCCGTGGCGCGACCGAATGCCGATGGCAATGCAAAGATCCCGGAGCCGACCATCGAGCCAACCACGAGCGCAATCAGCGCACCGCGCGAGAGCTTCTGATCGGATGAACTGGACGATGTTCCCATTTTTCTATTGAACCTGACGCTCGAAGACGATCGGTCGAATGAAGAAGGACCAACATAGGCGCAATACGAGGACACACTGTTTTCAGGTTCCTCCGGGATCGTTCCAGCTATCCGCTCGCACCTTCCGCAGTCGACGACACGGTGTCATCCACATCGAGCAAAACAGCCGCCCTGGAAAGCCGGTCAAAGAGTTTTCTGCGAGCTGCAACGGGTGGCCAGGCGTAAAGAAAGATTTCCGAAGGCTTCCAGATCGCAACCCAGCCCAGAATAAGAAAGCTCTCTGAGAAAACCCTTGAAAACGGCCCCCCCGTCATTCGCTGGGAAAAGCTCCAGACGAGCACAAGGCAGACGAAAAGAATCACCATTCCGACGATGAGTGACAGCCGGCCGGTCTTGAACAGCTCGCTCAGTTCACGTGAGACGGCCTGGCTTCGAAGGCCAAAATAGTATCTGACGGCGGCGGCGATATCAGACACATGCGTTTTCCGGAATTCATCAGGCGGCAGATAGATGACGATTTCAATGGGGACGCGGTCGGAAAACTCCAGCGCGCGGTCAACGATATAATCTTCGGCCTGTGGCGCGAGATCGGTCTCGCGAAACGGAGACGGATCGAGCGTATCGAAGAGCTGCGATACCTTGCGAAGCTTCATCTCTATTCGCCCGACTTGTGCACCTTCGGTCAAACCCTTTCTCATAAGCCTTTCTCGATTGCCTTCGAGCAACGCAGCGTGCTGGCGCGGCCGTCGCAGGGACCGTCCGACGAGCCGAGAAGTCCCAGCAGATCATTGACGCTGCCGCCAGTACAATCAGGTGTTTCCCCTAGGGCGAGACGCAGGATCCAGATTGGGGAACGCCGATTGCGCCCGCATTTGTCGCGTCCGGCGACGCCTCACCCAAACCGGAAGCGAATTGGCGCCTCCCAAATCATCGGGAAATCCCCTAGGTCCCCTAAGGTGATCATCCGATATCGCATCAGCCTCACAGAAGCTTAGGCTAGCTTTTTGAAGGAGGCCGCGACGTTTCGGAATTCGCGACAGCGGACAGAATTACGACTGGATCGTCGATGAGTGAGCTGGATCTGCCACCGGGTCGGCATACTGAAGACCTTCACTTCAGAACGAGAAGCATCGTCCTCAGGCAGCTTCCCTTTCTTGCCATCCTCGCGCTTGCAATCGCGGGCGTGGCCTATACGAATTTTTCAGGTAAACCGCTCATTGGCTATTGGGAGTTCCTCGCGCTCGCAATTGGTGTTGTATGCATCGTAACCGAATGGACCGAGCTTGATGACAGGCAAGCCCGGGTTCGACTGGTGTGGACGCAAGCGCTTCACTGGATCGCGGTTCTTGTTACGATGAACATCATGCTGCTGGCGGGCGTTCAACAGCTTCTGCCCGCGCCTGCGACCAGTCTCGTGCTTCTGATGTTGCTGGCGCTCGGCACCTTTCTCGCCGGGCTGAACCTTATGTCGCCGCAAATGGGCTTCCTCGGCCTCTCGATGGCTCTGGCAGTTCCCGCAATCTCCTGGATCAAGCAGTCAGCGCTCTTCCTGATTCTGGTTGTGGTTTTCGTGATCGGCCTTGCCATGGCTTTCTGGTCGCTCCGGACCGATACACGCCGATCCGAACGAAAGGCGTCTTCACAGGCCGCCTCGCTGGGCGATGCGGTTGCCGATCACAAGGACATATCGGACGAAGATACATCGGACATCGAAGCAGCTCGCCGGCGTCTTGGGCTAAGCGACGATTAGCGGATCTGACAAGCTAGTAAGCTGCGTTTAGGCCGCATAGAGATGCGCAGCTTTTTCATTTAAGGGTTTTCGTTCGAGCGATCCTCAACAGGAGATGTCATGAAGCGCTTTATTGCTGCGACAGGTTCGGGACTGATTTTCTTGTGCGCTGCGTTGTCAGCAACTGCGGAGCCTCGCGATTCCGTCGAGCGTGGCCAAAGACTGGATTCTGAAGCAATTCGGGACGATGTCCGCACCAACCGCTTGAAAACACCGGCGTCACCGCTCAACGTGGAACAACCGCGGCAATCTCAGGGACAGACACTGCAGCGCAGAGGGCGACCACGCTTGCACGCCATGCCGCGACCTCCGAGCGAGCGACAATTGCGGCTGCGCAAGCAACAGAAATCAGTCGAGTGACACTAGCGTAACGTCAGCGTCGCTATTCCCGCAGCAAGGCTCACGCCAATCTGGCGCTCAAGCGACAGTGGCTGGAGCATCACGGTCCTGCGGGATCCCCCGATCAAAACATTCGCGCCCAGACCCGGGCCAAACGCCACACTGCCACTCGCGCCAACGTAATTTCCACGGAGCGTACCCCGGCCGACCTGTGAGTTTCGGGCGAAGACCCCCCAGACCAACGCGCTCGATGGAGTCACCCCGAGATCCAGGCCGATGCGGCGCACCGTTCCCTCATAGATGTACTGCCGTGACGCATTTCGTACCCTGAACACGCATCGCAGCGTCTGACGCGAGCCGATAATCAGGCCAATCCGGGGATTGCTCATACATGTCAGCGTTCCTGCCCTGAATGCGGCAGAGGAAGCCGGCAGCGATGAGACGCAAAGCAAAAGGGATGCGCCGAAAAGTCCAAGCAGAGCCTTCTTGATCATGGGAGCCTCCACTTTCTGCGCGAGAATATGGCAGTGGCTATTCAGTGCCGCAAGATCGCCACCTCAGGCACAACTCACAAGCTGACTCGATTTCGATTCGAATAGTTACGACGCGATTCGGTTCGGCGCGCTTTCTGGTCGAACCATTTCTGCCGACGATTGCGAGTGATAGCATTACGCAATCGATGATCTGGCGGTCGTATCCTCCGCCGCATCCGCACGGTCACTCGCGTCCGCCAGCACGTCGATCCGCTCCGGCTCAAGCAAGAAGAGCTGCTCATCCGGCCCGACCGCAAGCCTGTGAATATAGAAGTGCGTGCTGGCCGCATCAGCAGCGGCCATGATCGGTGACGGAGCCGAAATGACCTTCAACGATCCAAAGGTGCCGATCCAGTCGATATGGCGATGTCCATGCATGACGACGGCCCGATCGGCAAAGGCCTCCAGCCGACGTACAAACCAGCTGCCGTTGATCACGGCCGTGCCGATGCGTTCAGCGAACGCAGTCACTGGCATCGGATATTCCATCAGGTGATGGTGCAATCCGATTATCCAGCGCGCTTTCGGGAACTGAGCGATAAAAGCCTCCAGCCGGCGGGTCTGCTCGATCGAGACGAGGCCAAGTGCATTGGTGAAGGAAAAATGTGTTTCAGCATTGGAATTGAGCAGCGCTATGCCGAGTCCATTCTCCTCCAGAGGCGGAACCACCATCGGATACAGGTCATCGAAAACCCCACGCAACCGGGCTGCACGCTGCAGGCCGCCGAGATCTGCGAAATCCGCCATCTGACGGCGATACGGTACCAACGCGTCGGTCAGCGTTGCTGTATGACCTTTCCCGTCCTTCACCACAAAAGCACGATCGCCTTGAATGGCAGCGATGGCCGAAAGCGTGCGGACCTGCCGCAACCGTTTGCCCGGACTGAACGGGAGATCCAGCCGCGCCGGATTCGCCCGGTCCACAATGTTGATATCGTGATTTCCGGGCAGCACGAACATGCGCGCGACGAGGTCCGGATAGCGCGACAGGATGTCCAGAAACTCTGCCCATTCGGTCGCCCGTCCGGCATCGGTCATATCGCCGCTGATCAGCACATGGTCGAGCGGATCAACGGCGTGAATGGCGGCCAGCCGCGCCATCACCTGCTGCAGACGCTCATTTCCCCGCGCCCCGGCGCGCCCGCTTTCAATGCGAAAACCGTAACGTTCGCCAACCACATGAAGGTCCGACAAATGAGCCACACGCCAGATCCTGGCGTGTGACGGGGCTGTATCGAAGGCGACGAGATCAACAGGCTGCGCCATACGGGCATCGGCCAGACCCCAGACAAGCGATGCGCCGGCGAGGTAGCCGCATATCAAGACTGCGGCATTTGCTAGCGTCGGAATGATCAAACGATGAGGAACACCAAGATCTTCCAGACTCCCTGTCCAGCGCGAGGCTGGCCACGCCCACGTCGCGACCGCCACGGCGCAAATGGAGATGGCGATTCCTGCCGCGGCCGAATTCACCGCGCGCAACCGCGCTCTTCCATGCACGGTCAGATGTCTTCCCAGCACCTTCTCCGTCAGATGCTGCAGGCCTTCGCGGCCGAAGACGTATCCTGGCTGGATGGTAAGCGCATTGAGAGACCAGAAGTTGACCTCGGCGACCCGAAACAGAGGCTTCCAGCCGATCCACCCCAGCGCGACGATCCCGATTGCCACCAGGAACGCGCCAATCTCCGTCAGTACGAGAACCTTGTCCGACAGAGTTGAGAGCCAGGCAGAAGCAGCCAATGCCGCGAGACCCAACGACACCGCCGGCAGTAACAACGATACGGTCCAGGCAAACAGGAGCTTTGGCAGACTGACTTCAACAAGCAGGCTCCCGGCCATCGAGAGCAGGGTTCGCTGTTCAGGGCTGGCGGCATCGTCCTCGATATCGCCCCGGCGCGGATCGATTGCTTCTCTGTTCCGTTCCTTCGCTGGTTTGTCGTCTCCCGCATCCCCTCTCTTCATGGCGTCGCCTTTTGCGAGCAGGCACAATCCCGTCATCAGAGTGACGCTATCACACCTTCGACAGTATCCGCGCGCGTCAGGGTTTGACCCGATGCAACATCACCGCTCCTATGATGTAATTACTAAGGCATGGCGAGAAATGAGCGCGGCAAATAGAGACAGGTAACTGAAAATATCACTCAATTTCTTCAACATGTTGCGACATGCCGATTTAATCAGGCGGTTCAAGATCCCTGCAAAATTAAGACAGCGAGGCATACCCATATCGAGCACATCTTCCTGTTCCGATTGACGGACTACACCTTTGGTAATATCCATTCGTCCCGTGCGATATCAAAAATCAGGCTGACAAAAAGCCGGAACGGAGTCCCATGGCCCCGCAATCGATCGCAACACAGGCTGAGCTGCCTGATGTCCTGACTGGGCAATCACCTTGGTCGGAGACTGTCCAAGGGCTGGCGCCTGAAATCCATAACCGCTTCACAACAGCTTTCATTAGTGAACTATCATTCGTGCGCCCATGCACGCCTGTGCTCCGCCATTACCGGCTCTGCCGCGCAACTCCGGTGCCTCCTTATATCTCTGACGTTCCTTTTCCATGCGTGAAAGGAGAAGTTCTATGGAAGTGATGGATCGGCGAAACCTGTTGCAGGGCCTTCTGTTCAGCGCAGTCGCCACGGGCCTTGGCACGAGCGTCTTTCTGACGACCGCCAAGGCCGCGCCAATCCCGCTGGAGAAGGACCTCGCCAACAAGTTGGAGCCCCTCACAGAAAACGCCCAGGTAACTGTGGCTGGGCGCCCGGCACGCAGGGTCCTTCACCACCCGCATCGATCGTCGCGACGTCGTCGCCGTGTGTGCTGGTGGCGTCATGGTCGCCGCGTCTGCGCGTGGCGTTGATGGTGTGAGGCGCATGCGTTGTAATACGCGCGGCCACAAATGATGGCGCGGGAGCAGCACAGGACTGGGAGAGTAAGATGACGACGTATGGCAGCAGCTCCTCCGTAAGCGTCACTGGCTTGCCTTCCCCGCCGTTCTGGATGTGCGTGTTGCTCGGCATCGTCCTGATTTTGGCCGGGCTCCTGATCCTCGGCGATGTCGTTCTCGCCACTGTCATCAGCACGCTGTTCATCGGCTGGACAGCCATTGCCGCCGGCGTGTTCGAAATGATCCATGCGTTCTGGACCAAGGGATGGGGAGGATTTCTGTGGCAGATCCTCCTCGCCATTCTCTACATCGCATTCGGTATCGTTCTGGTGCAACAGCCCGTCGCCAGCGCAATCATCCTCACCTATGTCCTCGGCATATTGCTGCTGGTTTCCGGCTTCATTCGCATGCTGCTTGGATTTAGTCGCTGGAGCAAAGGGGGCTGGATCATGCTGGCTTCGGGACTCTTCGGCATTCTGGCAGGCCTGGTCATTCTGACCGGCTTTCCCAGGACAGGCCTGTGGGTTCTCGGCACTCTGCTGGCCGTCGACATGATCTCCCACGGATTAGCGTGGCTCGCTTACGCGTGGCAGCTGAGAACCAAGGCAGCATAGCCGCATAAGGAACCATCAACGACGCAGACCACGTGGCGGAATAGAAATCTCTCAGTCAGGAGGATTGGAAATGTCAGATCTCGTTGCGATCATCTATCCAACCGAGGCCAAAGCCGAAGAGGTACGGCAGCGTCTGTTCAAGCTGCAGAAGGAATATCTGATCACGATCAGCGATGCCGTTATCGCGGTGAAAACCGAAGCTGGCCCCGTCAAACTGAACCAGTTGATGAATACGACCATGGCCGGCGCCGCCTCCGGCAGTTTCTGGGGATTATTGATCGGCGTGCTGTTCCTGAATCCCCTGCTCGGCGTGGCACTGGGCGCCGCATCCGGTGCATTGGGCGGTGCACTGACCGACTATGGCATCAACGACGATTTCATGAAGGAGCTATCGGCAAATCTTCAGCCGGGAAATGCGGCGCTGTTCGTTCTCATCAAGAGCATCACTGCAGACAAGGTCCTCAAGGAAATCCAAGACGCCGGCGGCACAGTGTTGAAGACGTCCCTCGACGATGCCAAGGAGCAGGCGCTCAGGAACGCGCTCGCCAAGGCCACAACCGAGCCCCAGGCTCAGGCAGCGCCAGCGGCATCCACGACCACGGCATCCAAGCCCGCTGCCTGAGTTTGCGGGACTGGCATAGGTGCAACAGAAGCGCCCGGCGTGGGTATCTGCGCCAGTCGCTCCTGTTCGTATCGTCGGGGTAAACAGAAAAGTCCGCTTGATCTTGTGCAGATCGAGCGGACTTTTGGAGCAGCAGCAAAGGCCGCCTCAAGTGGCCAGCGTTATGCTGACGACCTACTCGACCTTGCCCATTTCCTTGAGCACTTCGTTGGCGGCCTTGAACGCATCGAGGCCGGCCGGGATGCCGCAATAGACCGTGGCGTGCAGCAGCACTTCCTTGATCTCGTCGACGGTAACGCCGTTGGTGATTGCGCCGCGGGTGTGCAGCTTGATTTCCGGCGCGCGGTTCAGCGCCGTCAGCATTGCAAGGTTCAGCATGCTGCGGGTCTTGCGATCGAGGCCCGGACGATTCCAGGCGTAGCCCCAGCACCATTCCGTGGTGATGTGCTGGAATGACATCATGAAGTCATTGGTCGACTGCATCGACTTGTCGACATAGGCAGCGCCGAGCACTTCGCGCCGTGCGGCAAGACCGATGTCGAACATCCCGCCGAGGGTGATCGTCTGATCGTAGCTCATGTTTATTCCTTCCGTTTGCGATTGCCAGAGTTCGACGTCGTTCGCGCGTCTGCCTCGATCATATGCCGAGATAGGCCGCGCGAACGGCAGGATTTTCATTCAATTCTGCAGACGTGCCCTGCAGCGTGACGCGACCGCTTTCCAGCACATAGCCGCGTGTCGCCACATCGAGTGCCAGTCCGACATTCTGCTCGACCAGCAGGATCGACGTTCCACCGCTGTGGATCTTGGTGAAAGCGTCGTGCATCTCTTCGACGACCTTCGGCGCCAGTCCGTGGCTCGGCTCGTCCAGCAGCAACAGCTTCGGCTGCAGCATCAGCGCGCGCCCGACAGCGACCATCTGCTGCTCGCCGCCCGAGAGCGTGCCTGCCAATTGCCCGCGCCGCTCGCGCAGACGCGGGAAGAGTTCGAAGATGCCTTCCATGCGCGACGACAGATCCTTGGCATGCCGCGCGGTGAAGGCACCGAGCATCAGGTTTTCTTCCACCATCATGTCCGTAAACACATGGCGCCCTTCGGGAACATGCGCGATGCCCAGCGTGGGGATGTCATGCGAGGCGCGGCTCGACAGATCATTGCCTGTAAAACGCAACGTGCCGGTGACATGCGGGACCAGGCGCGAGATCGCGCGCAGGATCGTGCTCTTGCCGGCGGTATTGGCGCCGATGATGCAGATGAACTCGCCTTCGAACATCTGCAGATCGATGCCGTGCAGGACTTCGATCTCGCCATAACCGGCATTGAGGCCCTTGATCTCGAGCAGTGGCTGAGACGCATTCATTTGTGGGCCTCCATCGAACGGCCAAGATAGGCTTCCACCACCACCGGATCGTTCGCCACCTGCTCCGGCGTGCCATCGGCCAGAAGGCGACCGAAGTTCAGCACCAGAATGCGATCGCAGATCGTCATGATCGCGCGCATATGATGCTCGACGACCAGCAGCGTGATGCCGTCGTCGCGCAGCGAGCGAATCAGATCCATGATCTCCTGCATCTCCACCGGATTGAGTGCGGCCATTACCTCATCGAGCAGTAGTACCTTGGGACCGGTACACAATGCGCGTGCCAGTTCGACGCGCGCACGCTCGGGAAACGAGAGATTTCCGGCGAGCTTGTGGGCAACGGATTTGAGCCCGACGCGGTCGAGGCAGATCAATGCCTCCTTGCGCGCAGTCTCCACATCGTGGCGCAACAGGCCCGCGGTCAGCACGTTGTCGAGCACCGAACTTTCGGCAAACAGTGCCACGTTCTGGAACGTCTTAGTCATGCCAAGCGCCGCAACCTTGTGCGGCTTCTGGCCGACGAGACTGGTGCCATCGAGCTGAATCGAGCCACTGTCGGGACGAATGAGGCCGACCAGCGTGCTGAAGAACGTCGTCTTGCCGGCGCCGTTCGGCCCGATCAGGCCGACGATCTGACCTTTCGGCACCGAGAACGTCACGTCGGACAGCGCCTGAAGGCCGCCGAAACGACGCGAGATGCCACGCACATCGAGAATGGTCATGAGCGTGCCTTGTTCGAGAACCGCGCCATCAGCGAGTCAAACACGGTGATGAAGCCACGTGGACGCCACAGAATGACGGCGATCAGGATGACGCCGAAGATCAGTTGCGAAAGACCCGCCGCGCCCGACGAGAACAGATCATTCATCAGCTCCTCGACCGGAATGATGAACAGCGCGCCGAGGATCGGACCGATCGCCGTACCGACGCCGCCCAAGATGGCGATCAATGCAACGCGAATGGAGATGGATGCTGCGCTGAACACCGTATCCGGATCGAAGAATACGGCGACCTGCGCATAGAGCGTGCCCAGCATGGCCATCAGCACGCCAGAGATGACAGCGGTCTGCAGCTTCACCTTGGTGGTGTCGATGCCGATCACTTCCGCCGCGGCCGGGTTTTCCTTGATGGCGCGCAGCCGATAGCCCATGGCACTGCGCCGGATCACCTCGAAGATGACCGTCACGATAATCAAGGCGATCAGCGCGATATAGGCATGCGGCAATAGCTGCTTGAAGGAATAGGCGGCGATGCTTGGCGGCACGAACGGCACCGACAGACCAACAGGACCGCCGGTGAGCGACGTCCAGACATTGGCGATGACGCGCATCACTTCGCCGAACGCCAGCGTGGCCAAAGCAAAGTAATGGCCCTGCAGTCGCATGGTCGGAACGGCAATGATCAGCGCGGCGATGCCGCCGAGGAAGCCACCAGCGAACATGCCGATCCACGGGCTGATGCCGAATTTCAGCACCAGGATAGTGGACGTATAGGCTCCGATGCCGAAGAAGGCGGCGTGGCCGAGTGACGTCTGGTTGGCCAGACCACCGATGATGTTCCAGACCTGCGCCATCGCTGCGAATAGCAGCGTGAAGGTGAGCACGCGGATCCAGTATCCGGTCGGGCTGAGCAACAGCGGCAACACAGCCGCAATGGCGATCACAGCCAGAATTGCGATCCAGCGTTTCATCGGGATGCTCCTACGAGACCTTGCGGCCTCACCGCGAGCACAAAAATAAAGACGATGAACAGAATGAGGTTCTGCAACTGGATCGGAAAGAACAGCGACGACAATGCCTGAATGACGCCCACGGCCAGTCCGCCGACCACGGCACCCGCAACGCTGCCGAGACCACCGAGCACAACGACGGTGAACATCAGCACCACGAACTGGCCCCCGACACCGGGGAAGACCGTGACATAAGGCAGGATCACTGCGCCGCCAAAGGCTGTGAGGCCGACGCCGAGCGCGAAGGCGATCTTGTACATCAATGCCGTGTCGATCCCCATGAGCTGGGCAGCCATCGGGTTTTGCGCCGTGGCGCGCATCGCCCGGCCGAACCAGCTCGTGCGCATGAACCACCACAGCGCCAGACCACAGGCCAGCGACATGCCGAAAGCGATCAGATACGGCACGCTAATGAACAGCGCGCCGAGCGACAGCGACATGGTCTGGTAGGACGTGGTCACCGAACGGAACTGCGAGCCGAACAGAAGCAGCGATCCATTCTCGATGACGATCAACAGGCCGACGGTGAGGAAGATCTGCGCCACCGACGGCGCCTTCAGCACGCGCGCGATCAGCTGCCCCTGCACCAGCCAGCCGATGCCGAACGCCACCGCGAAAGACAGCGGCGCGGCCAGCACCGGATCAAGGCCGAGATAGGCCCAGGCGAACCAGGACACGAACATGCCGATCATCAGGAATTCCGCCTGCGCGAAATTCACGATGCCCATCACACCATAAACCAGCGTCAGGCCGATGGAGATGACGGCGTAGACGCCACCCACCAGCAGCCCGTCGATTATTGCTTGTAGAAATGACACTGCGATCTTTCTTAGTTCGTCAGGACTTCCAGACCGCGGTACCCTTGGCGACGTCCTTCGGCCAGACCGTGACGAGCTCCTTATTGCGCCACTGCGCCATGACGGGAACGGACAGGGTATTGAGGCCGGTGCTGTCGAATTCGACGGCGCCGCCGGTCATCGCCTTGGTCCAGCCACCGGTGAACTTCGCACCGCGCAACGCCATGGTGACGTCCTCGGCCTTGGCCGACTTCGCCTTCTCGATGGCCTGTACCAGCACGTCGAGGGCGACGGCGTGTTCCAGCGCCTCATGCACCATGAAGTAACCGAAACGTTTGCGGAAACGCTCGGTAAGGTCGGGGGCGAGATCGTAATTGGCGGGCGCGATCGACAGCACGTTCTCGGCGAATTCGCCGAGACCCTTCTCGAAATCCGGAATGACATAGCCGGCTGCGCCACCGATGGCCGGAATGGTGATGCGCTGCTGGCGCATGGTGCGGATCAGCAGCAGGCTGTCGTTGAGATAGGACACTGGGAAGACGGCCTGAGCACCCGACGCGCGCAGCTTGTTGATCAGCGGCGTGGTGTCGGTGATCCCCAGCGGATAGGCATCGTCCATCGCGATGTCGATATTGGCTGCCTTGGCAGCGGCACGAAGGCCGGCCGCCTGCGCAGTGCCATAGGCGGTGTCTTCGTACATGATTGCGATCTTGTCGATCTTGGCGCCAGATGCCTGCGCGATCGCCAGCGTGTAGTCGAGCTGCGCCTTGCCGAGCGCAGAGGCCTTGGCCACGATCTGGAAGATGTTCTTGAAGCCGCGACCGGTGATCTGGTCGGCGAAGGACATGGTGAGCAGCGGAATGTCGCGACGCTCCGTGACTTCCGAAATGGCAATGGTCAGCGATGACGCGAATGCGCCAAGGATCGCCGTCACTTCGTTCTGGGTGATGAGGCGCTGCGCGACGGTGCCCGCGGTGGTGGGCGTCGACGTCGCATCGGCCACGATCAGATTGATCTTGGCACCACCGAGCGCCTTGATGCCGCCGGCTGCGTTGATCTCATCGGCGACCAGCTCGATGCCGTTGCGCGAATTGATGCCGAACTGCGCGTTGGCGCCCGACAGCGGCATGATCACGCCGATATTGACCGGCTTCGCCTGCGCGCGTGCCGACGACACAATCATCGGGCTGGCCAGCAGAGACGCGGTTCCGGCGAGCAGCGAACGGCGGCTCAGGCCACCACGATGGGAGGTTGTCTTGGACATGGGCGTTTTCTCCGAATGCAGAACGGCCTTTGCGGCTTCGTCCGCAATTCGACATAAAACAGACGAGCGGTCAAGCTGCTTGACAGATTGTCTGATAGGCGGTCAACTTGACGCATGGCAAAGATCGAATCGGACCTGAATGTCTCGCGGGAATCGACCAGCCTGCGACTGCTGGTTGAAAATCGACTGCGATCTGCAATCGGCAGTGGGTTGTTCAAGCCTGGTCAGCGGTTGATCGAACGCGAACTGTGCGAGCAGGTCGGCGTCGGTCGGACTTCGATCCGCGAAGCGCTCCGGCAACTTGAGGCAGAGGGTCTCGTCACCACGATCCCGCATCGCGGCCCCATCGTCAGCACGATCAGTGTCGAGGAAGCCGAGCAGCTTTATGATCTGCGCGCGCTGCTGGAGGGTTATGCCGGCCGCGAATGCGCGCGCCTGCGCGATCCGGAAATCATCGGACGATTGCGCAAACAGTTCATCCAGATGGGGGCGGTTGCCGGTCAGGAAGACCGCAGCGACCTGCTGGCCGCCAAGACTGAATTCTATGCCGCGCTGCTCGAAGGCTGCGGCAACGTTTTCGTCGAACGCTTTCTGAAAATGCTGCTGAACCGCGTCACGGTGCTGCGCATGACATCGATGACCCAGTCCAATCGCATCGGCCGCAGTCTTGCCGAAATCGAGACCATCCTTGTCGCGATCGAGGCCGGCGACGAAGATGGCGCCGAGCAGGCTTGCGTCCAGCACATCAAGAATGCCGCCGCCATAGCTCTGGAAGCGCTGCGGCGCGATAATCCCTGACAAGCGCGATCACCTGCCGCGCCAGATATCGAATAAAATAAGAACGTAAAGAGGAACGCTCGTGTCGAATTCAGCCGCCATCAATCCGCCCGCCAAGATCGCCGTCATCGGCCTCGGCAATATGGGACGCCCCATGGCCGCATGCATTGCGCGCGCGGGCTATCAGGTGGTCGGCTTCGATACGTTTGCAGAAGCCCGCGCCAAATATGCCGAAGCCGGCGGCACGTCAGCTGCGACAGTCGATGAAGCCGTCAAGGACGCAGCCGCCGTCATCACCTTGCTGCCAGATGGCAAGATCGTGCGCGCCGCCGTCGAAGGCTTCAAGGCGAAGCTCGCACCGGGCACGGTGGTGATCGATATGAGCTCGTCCGCACCGATGGGTACGCGCGCGCTCGGCGAAGAACTGATCGCGGCAGGTCTCGCGTTCATCGACGCGCCGGTATCGGGCGGTGTGAAACGCGCCGTCGACGGTACGCTGGCGATCATGGCCGGCGGCGACGGCAAGACCATCGATCGCGCCGATCCCGTGCTGAATGCCATGGGCAAGTCGGTGTTCCGCACCGGCCCGCTCGGATCCGGTCACGCCGCCAAGGCATTGAACAACTACGTCTCGGCAGCAGGCCTCGCCGCTGCCGCCGAAGCTGTTGCCATCGGTGGAAAGTTCGGCATCGATCCGAATGTCCTCGTCGACGTGCTGAATGCCTCCACCGGGCGCAACAACTCGACCGAGAACAAGCTCAAGCAATTCATCATTCCCGAGAAATACACATCGGGATTTGGGCTGGCCCTGATGGCGAAGGATATCCGCACCGCCGACGAACTCGCGCACCAGATCGGCGTCAATGCGCCGCTGGCAGATGAAGTCGCCGCATTGTGGGATGCCGCACTGGAGAAACTCGGACCGTCCGCCGACCATGTCGAGATCGGCCGCTATCTGACTGCCAGGAAGTAGGTGACGTTGGGCATGGGTCTGATCGACGAGCTTCGCAATCGACTTGCGGTCGCGATCGCCGCGCCTGAGGTGCAGTCCTTCGCGCGCGGGCTAGATCTTGAAATTCAGTTCGGGATCGACGAGGCCACCGTCGCGATCGCTTGTCGCAACAACCAGCCGGTTGTCAGTATACCCAGCCATGCACCGGACATCGCGCTATCCGGGCCAGCCACGGCATGGCTGAAGGTGCTGGCGCCCTGCCCGCCGCCGACCTATCATTCGTTTTCATCGATCCAACTGCGCAACACCAGTTTCACCGTGACCGGCAATGCGCTGGTCATTGCGCAGGCCCGCGCATTCCTCGAGGCCGTGTTCGCGAATCTGACGACGCCGGCCGCGCATGCGGTCGAAGTCGATCTCACGCGCCTTGAGGGCCGCTATCACCGCGTGCACAGCGCCGGCGGGCAGATTTCTGAAATCTATTCAGAGGCCACGGGCACCGGCAGGCCAGTGCTGTGCCTCCACACAGCCGGAGCGGATACACGGCAGTTTCACGGCGTAATGTGCGATCCCGAACTGGGTCGCGACTGGCGCCTGATCGGCTTCGACATGCCGCATCATGGCCGCTCGATGCCGCCCGCCGGTTGGGATGGCAGCATCTATCAGCTCGATCAGCCGACCTATCTTGACTGGTGCTCGAGCTTTATCGAACAGGCGATCGGCGAACCCGTTGTGGTGATGGGCTGCTCGATGGGCGCCGGCATCGCCATGGCGCTCGCCGCGGAGCGACCTGATCTCGTGAAGGCCGTGATCGCGCTCGAAGCGCCCTTGCGCCCACGCGGCCGTCGTAACGACTATCTCACCCATGCAGGCGTCAATGGCGGCTGGCATTCGGCAGCCTATGTGCGCGGCTTGATGAGCCCGTCCAGCCCCGCAGAGGATCGCCGACGCGCCGCATGGATCTATTCGCAGGGTGCGCCGGGCATCTATGATGGCGATCTGGCTTTCTATTCGGACGAGTTCGACGGCGAACAGACCGCCAAGCTCATCGATGGCCACAAAATCCCGGTGCATCTCCTGATCGGTCACTACGACTTCTCTGCCACCGTGAGCGATGCCTACGCGCTCGCCGAATGGATCGAGGGCGCCGTGGTGACAGAGATGCCGGAGCTCGGGCATTTTCCGATGACGGAGAACCCGCCAAAAATGCTGGACTATCTGCGTCCCGTCTTCCAGGCACTGCGTAGTTTGCCGCTCTGACTGCGCGAGAATTAATCCGGGGGTTGCAGCCCCGGTGACGCCACCCAATTCTCGACCTTCGCGTAAAACCGAAACTGCTGTGCCTTCTTAAGCAACTCGTCTCTCTTCGGGCCGGGCTCCAAGGCGTCAGCTCGCTCAGCGCAATTTTTTGCCATTCGCGCGTAGTCACTGGGTGTCATATGCGAATCCCCCGATTCAGCGTTGACATACTACCAATCCAAATCTGGGCGAAAATTAGTTCTGAAGATCAATCTCAAGCTGCAGCGCGATATCTGAGTACTCACAGACACGGCTACATCGACGTTTTTTGTGCCACCATGACAGTCGGATCGGCCAGGCTCGGCACAACGATCAATCGCTTCACGGCGCCTGCCTTGTAGGCCTGCAAGAACGTTGCGTAGTCCTTGAACGATACGCAACCGTTCGAATCTCCCTTTGGCCCCATCAGGTAGCTGTGTGTGAGCAAACCGGAGCGGCCAAACAGATCACCTTGACCCACCGGTTTCATTCGCAATGCTTCGACGCCGTGGAACGGCTTCTCTCGCTTGCTCAGTTCATATATCTGCGGTGGCGTCGCACCTCGATCATGGATGTGGACTTGCGTTGGATCGTCCAATAGCTCGCCAAGTCCGGAGTGAGCCTCAAGCCTCGTTCCATCAGGCATGTACACGGTGCGCGCGGAGATGTCGTAAAGCGCCGCCCGCGTTTCCGCCAACGTTGGAGCTGCACTATCCTTTCCGTCGCCGGTGATCCCACCGTCAGGTGACGCAGATGCCAAAACAGTTTCAGACGGCTGTAGCATCGCGAAGACTTTTTTAAGCGCTGCGCTTACATTGGACAACGGATCGGACGGTGCTGGCACCTGATCGGGCAGAGACACAGCAATCAAATTGGCAGCCAACGGCCGGACTCTCGGTAGCGGCACTTTTCCATTCACCGCCGAGATTCCGGGCGAGTTATCGGCGGGAAGCATTGGCTGCGATCGCATTGCCTGCGCGAGTTGTAACTTGGCCCGCTGAACTTCCAATGGGGCATTGGAAACCGACACTTCGAAATCAAAAGCTTGCGGAAAACGCTGAACGAACGAGACGACGTCGGCCCGGGGACGATCTGGATTTTCGGCCCTAAGGAAGCGCAACATATTTTCAGAGTCTCGAACGTATGCGCATAGCGTCAGAACCACAGCCAAGGCTCCGGCAGACGCAGCAGCAATAACAATTCGAGATCTACGCAATTGATGCCCCAAGGCGCGACGCAAAAAGGCTACCCAATAATTCAAGCTCAAATCAAGGCAACCAGTCTGACGTATTCAGCCATTTGCCTCGTCAGACTTTGCGCCATTCAAGAAGCTCCGCCTTCCAGAGCGTGAGGTTCCTTCCAATGCCAGCCTGCCGATACACGCTCCTTAAAAACCTAGCCATCGACACACACGTCATCCTGTTACCGCGCGGGGAGCGGAAGGACGACGGCCGGCTCGCAAATAGATCAGCTGGTTAGGAGGGGGCTGGCGGAGAGAGTGGGATTCGAACCCACGGTACGGTTTCCCGCACACACGCTTTCCAAGCGTGCGCCTTAAGCCACTCGGCCATCTCTCCAGCGCGCCTTCTCATGACGGGCCGGAGCGAGATTTGCAAGGGACCGCCGGCTCGACCCGGCGGTTTTTCTCAAATTATTGAAGGATATAGGGAATTCGGGTGAGCCTTGGCGCCGCCAGCCCGCCCCGGCGAGCGGCGAATCGGCCTGCGATGCGTCGGCGCGGCAATCCAGACACCAGCGCGCCCGACAGACCTCGCCATTGGCCGGCCTGGCGGCGCGGCTCAGTGGAATTGGCTGCCGAAACCCGCTCCTACCGACCGAACCGGCCAGACCACGGGCGGCTCAAGCGTTTCCAACGGTGTCTTGTCATTGGCCGTGTGAGCCTGCTGAAGCGCATCGACGAAATCGGCGAACCAGTCCTGGATCGTGCCGGCGCGCAGCTTCGCCATCATGGCTTCCCAGCGCATGCGGCGCTCCAGCAAAGGCATCGACAGAGCGGTCGCAATGGTCCGCGCCATGCCGTCAACATCATGCGGATTGACCAGCAGGGCCGTATCGAGCTCGTTGGCAGCGCCGGCATATTTCGACAACACCAGCACACCGGGATCGACTGGGTTCTGCGCAGCGACATATTCCTTGGCCACCAGATTCATGCCGTCATGCAGCGGTGTGACCAGACCAACCTGCGCGGTGCGATAAAGACCAGCAAGCACTGTCTGGCTAAAGCCCTTGTTGAGATAGCGAATCGGCGTCCAGTCAACTTCGCCGTGGCGCCCGTTAATATCGCTCACGAGCTTCGCAAGCTGGTTCTGCAGATCGCCATAGGCCTCGATCGTGCCGCGCGACAGCGTCGCGATCTGCAACAGGGAGACCGAGCGCTTGAGCTGCGGCTGCAGCTCCAGCATGCGGTCGAATGCATCGAGACGATTGATGAGGCCCTTGGAGTAATCGACGCGATCGACGCCGATGGCGAGCTTCTCGCCATTCAGGCTGCGACGCAGCCGCGACACATCGGGATGCGACGCCGCCTTGGCAGCATGCGCAGCAAACTTCGCGGGATCGATGCCGATCGGAAATACCGCACAACGCGACGCGCCGTAACGCGACATCACCACGCCACCCGTCGTGTCCAGACTGAGCTCGCCATCGACATAAGACAGGAAGTTGTCGCGATCACCTTCGGTCTGGAAGCCGATCAGATCGTAAGCGAGCATTGCCTCGACCAGTTCGCGATGATGCGGCACGCCGCCAAAAATATCGCGTGCCGGCCACGGCGTATGCAGGAAAAAGCCGAGCGGATGCGTCACGCCAAGCGCGCGCAATTCGGCGCCCAGCGCAAGGAAATGGTAATCCTGAATCCAGAACGCGGTATCGGGCTTGCGGAACCGCAGCAGCGCACGCGCGAAGAACGAATTCACTTCGCGATACGACTGATAATCATCGTGCGACGTGCAGATCAGGTCGGTACGGGAATGCAATGCAGGCCAAAGCGCCGAATTGGCGAAGCCTTCGTAATAGCCACCGTAATGCGCGGCAGGCAGATCGAGCATGGCCAGCGCACCGGCGCCCAGCGCCTCAATTTCGGCAAACGGTTCCTTCTGCGCGCCATCGCGCACGCGGCCGCTGGAACCCACCCAAATCGCGCCAGATTTCTCCACCACGGGCAGCAAGGCTGCTGCCAGACCGCCGGTCATCGGCTCATTCGCCGAAGCGCGCGATACTCGGTTTGAGACTACGACGAGATTCACAGGGTCCCCTCCTGATTGCACACACTGATAAACGTCTGTTCATCAATATGGTTCCTCGTCACCATTCGACCCAATTGAAACCAAATTCGGGCACGCAACGATGGAACTCACCTTTCAGTGAGTTCCATCTGCATCGGTATCAACGACATGGGTAAATCACTTTGATTTCGCGGCATCGTCGATCAGCAGGCGCGCGAGCCATGCGCGCACATCGCGCGGTTCGTCGAAGTGACCCGACACACCTTGCGCACGGCGGCCGACGGAGAATGCGAGACCATTCATGCCGGGCATGATCGCAAATACAGATTCATCGGTGACATCATCGCCGATGAAGATCGGACGGCGCCCGCTGAACGGCTCATGCGTCATCAGCTCGATCACGCCCGTCGCCTTGGTCACACCAGCCGGCTTGATCTCGCATACAGCCTTGCCGGGCAGCACTTCGATCGGCGCATTCGGCAAATCGGCACGGATCGCGGAAACCGCATCATAGATCGCCTTCTCCGCATGCGGCGCGAGACGGTAATGCAGCGCGAGCGCATAGCCCTTGTCCTCGAGCAGAATACCCGGACTCAACTTCGCAATGGCAGCAAGGCGACGCTTCAACTCCTTGTCCATCGGCGGCGCACCGGCCGCAACCGATTCATTCTCTGCCGAGAGTCGCATCTCGGCACCGTGACCACCCACCGCCGGGAACTGCATCGGCGCGAAAATCAGATCGATGTCGTTGACCGAACGACCCGAGACAAGCGCCATGGCGCCATTCGTGCGCTGCAGCAATTTGCCCATGGACGTCGCCAGATCCGGCGGCACCCACACTTCACGCGGCGTCGGCGCCAGGTCGAGCAGCGTTCCGTCGATATCGAGCAGCAGCGCACATTCGCTAAGCCGCGGCAATTCCGCACCCGGATACAGCACCTCTTCGGAATGCGGCGCATCGTCGACAGGGATTTCGATAATTTTCTGAGGCATGCTCATAAGACTACTCCACTACAGCCAACGGCCGTGCAACTGATTCAAGCGGCTGGCGTTCCGCCGCGATGGCATAGCGCCAGCCGACAATCGCAGCCGCGACCATCAGAACAGCGCCAAACAAGTATCCGGCAAACACGCTGTTGCGCGACCCGGTATCGATCAGCACGCCAAACAGAGCCGGGCCGGCAACGCCGCCGATTCCGGTACCGATCGCGTAGAAGACAGCTATCGCCAATGCGCGAACCTCGATCGGGAACGTCTCACTGACGGTGAGATAGGCCGCGCTCGCCGCAGGCGACGCAAAGAAGAAGATGATCATCCAGGCGATGGTCTGGGTCTGTGCACTCAACACATCGATCGAGAACAGATAGCCGGAGATCGCCAGCAATATGCCCGACATCCCATAGGTCACCGCGATCATCACGCGGCGGCCCAGCGTATCGAACAGCCGGCCGAGCAGCAGCGGCCCGAGAAAATTGCCCGCGGCAAACGGCAGGATATACCAGCCGACATGGTTGGACGGGATGCCAAAGAAATCCGTCAGTACCAACGCATAGGTGAAGAAGATCGCGTTGTAGAAAAACGCCTGCGACGCCATCAGCACGAGTCCAACCAGCGACCGCTGCCGATACAGCACGAACAGTGTCTGGGCGACTTCTTTCAACGGCGTATGATCGCGCATCATCAGCCGGATCTTCGGCAGCGCGGCCAGAGCCGATGGCTTTGCCTTCTGATGCGCTGAAGTTTCGATATCGGCCACGATCTCTTCGGCGCGCTGCGGCTGACCATGAATCATCAGCCAGCGCGGGCTTTCCGGAATCCACATCCGCATGAACAGCACGATGAGACCCAGAATAGCACCGGTGAAATATGCGACACGCCAACCATAGGACTGAGAAATGATAGCAGGATCGAGCAGAACGATGGCACAGACCGCGCCCATCGCCGCGCCAAGCCAGAAGCTGCCGTTGATCACCAGATCGGTCCAGCCACGATAGCGTGCCGGGACAAGCTCCTGAATCGTTGAATTGATCGCGGTATATTCCCCGCCAATGCCGGCGCCCGTCAGGAAGCGAAACAATGCATAGCTGGCAAGATTCCATGACAGCGCTGTGGCGGCAGTCGCCGTGAGATAAAGCGCAAGCGTAATGAAGAACAATTTCTTCCGGCCTATGCGATCCGTCAGCCAGCCGAAGCCCAGCGCGCCGATCACGGCGCCTGCAAGATAAGCGCTGTTCGCAAAGCCTATATCGAGGTTTGAGAACCGCAGCGCCGGATCTTCCTTGAGCGCGCCGGACAACGCGCCTGCCAGGGTCACCTCGAGCCCATCGAGAATCCATGTGATACCGAGCGCCAGGACAACCCGCGTGTGAAAGCCGCTCCAGCGCAGCGCATCCAGGCGTGCAGGAATGTCGGTCTCGATGATACGATTCGAGTCAGAAGCTGGCGTCTGGCCCGGCACCGGCGAAGGCGCGATATCCGCGCTGCTCAGATAAGCCATGCCGCCTTGCTCCTGAGCTTTTGTTCGATACGGACAAGCGGGAATCGACATCAACACGAAAATCCCGAAACCTTGCGGTGACGGGTGTTTCAGCGCCAAAGGGTTACATTCTCCGTGAAGGAACCCACGAAGAACGCGTTGGTTCCCATTTTATGCGGGGAATTGGGACCTAGAGCGAAACGGCGTAATGCTCGTATTCGCCGCGCACCAGTTCGATATGGGCGCGCATCGCCGCGGCGGCGCCGTTGCGATCGCCGCGCATGATGGCGACGACGACGCGGTCATGCTCGGCCTGCGACTTGGCGAGACGGCCGAGATTGCGGAACTGGGCGCGCCGGAACGGCTGCACCCGAACCCGGGTCGCGAGCGTGATCTCTGCGATGTATTCGTTCTGCGAACCCGCATAGATCGCGTTGTGAAAACGCTCGTTCACTTCGTGAAAGCGATCCGGGTTGCCGTCATAGCTCAGCACCCGCAGCTCTTCGTGGATGGCCTCCAGCCCGTGACGCTGTACGGCCGGCATCCGTTCGGCGGCGAGACCGGCACATATCGCTTCGAGCTCAGCCATTGCCTCGAACATCCCGGTGAGACGATCGATCGACGGCTGCGCGACGACGGCACCGCGATGGGCGCGCGAGTCGACAAGTCCGCTCGCCGTGAGCTGGCGCAACGCTTCACGAACGGGCGTGCGCGAAACATTGAAACGTTGTGCCAGATCGGTTTCGTCAAGCGGCGTGCCCGGCGCTAGTACGCCACGCACGATCTCGTCGGCGAGTTGCAGACGAAGCTCTTCAGCGCGCGTCAGCTTGCCGGTAGGTGTGCCGGCACGGTCAACCCGGCTGACCGGCCCGGCGATGCCCGCCTTGCGGCGCGGCTTCCCCGGCTGGATCAGCATGTCGTCGAAACTCATCCCTTGGCGCCCTGCGGTTCGTCGATCAGGCTGACAGACGCCGCCACGATTCGCCAGCCTTCCGGAAAGCGGATCCACGTCTGCATCTGTCGACCGACCTTACCCGGAGCCGTGTCGCGATAAAATAGCGTCGAAGCGACCGCAGTGTCGCGGCCATAGGCGGAAATCACCGTGCGCGCAGTGCGGCGCATCAATCCGACCGGCGAACGTGCACCGCGAAAGGCCTGGATCTCGTCATAGCCGTAGAGGTTTTCGCCCATACCATAGCGGAGCGTTCGGGGATCGTTGCGAAACAACTCACCGAGCACCGCAGTGTCGTTTGTCGTCAGTGCTTTTTCATAGCGCGCGAAAGCTTCGCCCACTTCGGCGATGACGTCCGGTAGATCAATGTCCATATCAGAACCCTTTTGCGCGCGGCGCGGCAACGACGCCGGCCCGCTCCAAAGCATAAGCGACGCGCAGCGCGATGTCTTCCCGCCACGGCGCTGCAATGATCTGCACGCCGATCGGCATCGGATCGAGTGGCACCGGCACGGCCGCCACCGGCAGGCCGATAAAGGAGATCGGCTGGGTGTGGATGCCGATATTGGCCCGCACCGGCAGCTCGACACCATCGAGCACGAAAGTCGCCTGACCCAGTTTCGGCGCGACGCAGGGCGTCGCCGGCGCGATGATCACATCGACGTCCCTGAACAGTTCGAGCACCTTCGCGCGATACCAGCGGCGGAATTTCTGCGCGCGATCGACCAGCGGCGCGGGCACCATGGCGCCCGCCAGCAACCGGTCACGCACCGCCGGATCGAAATCATTGGGACGCGTGCGTAAGCGATCCAGATGCAGTGAGGCGCCTTCAACCGTCGAGATGACATAAGCTGCAGACCGCGCGCGGGCGACCTCGGGTAGCTCGATATCGCGTGTGACGCCGAGCGCCTTGGTGACGCGGGCAACCGCTTCCTGGGCCTCCGGAAACAGGTTCTTGCGGAAGTATCCACCGGCCGCAGCGATACGGAGAGAGCCGATATCCTGCCCGAGCAGCGCCGTCACCGGCTCGATAGCGCGGGTCGAACACGCGGCGTCTTCGGCGTCGGGTCCCTGCATGGCGTCGTAGGACAGCGCCAGATCCTCCACCGACCGCGCAAACGGGCCGAGATGATCGAAGCTCGCGACAAACGGAAACGAGCGCGCCCGCGACAACCGGCCATAGGTCGGCTTCAGGCCGAAGATGCCGCAAAATGACGACGGCACGCGGATCGAGCCGTTGGTGTCCGACCCCAGGGCAAGCGGCACGAGACTGCCGCCGACTGCGCCGCCGGAACCGCCCGAAGAGCCACCGGTCATCCGGGTCACGTCATGCGGATTCCGCGACAGTCCATCATGAATATTCTCGCCCGTAAAATCATAGGCGTATTCGCCCATATTGAGCGCGCCGACCAATACGGCGCCCGCGGCTTCCATGCGCTCGACCAGTGTCGCGTCGCGGGTCGAGGGCGGACGATCGCGATTGATTTTGGAGCCGGCCCGGGTCGGCAGGCCCGTGACATCGAACAGGTTCTTCACGGCGAACGGCACGCCCGCAAGGGCACCAACGCTTTGACCCGCGGCAATCGCGGCATCGAGCGCCTTGGCCGTTGCACGTGCGCGATCGACCGTGACATCGGTGAATGCGTTCAGGACTGGATTATGCTGAGCAATCCGCGCCAGCGCAGCTTCGATGACGGCGAGCGCCGAGATTTTCTTCGAGGCGACCGCCTGTGCGATTTCCGACGCCGGGCGCCAATCGCCTTCGGGGGTGATAACGGGATCAAGCTGCATAGATGCTCGCCGGTTCGATTTCATCTGGCAGCGAAAACTCGTCGACCATTTTAGCCATTTTCAGCGTCACCGCGAGATTGGCACGGACGGACGGCTTCCATGCGTCTTCGATTGGCAATTCCAGCGCCCCGGCGACGGCGTCGATATAGTCATCAAGCGGTTCGGCCACGGTCCCTCTCTCGATCTGTCTCAATGAACCGGCAACGGCGGATGCGGGATCGCCGACAGCAGTTCCTTCGTATAGTTATCCTGCGGCGCATCCAGCACGGCCTCGGTCAGCCCCTGCTCGACGATCCGCCCGGTGCGCATCACGATGACACGATCGCACAGCAAACGCACCACATTCAAATCGTGCGACACGAACAAATAGCTCATGCCCATCGACTGCTTCAGATCCTGCAGCAGGTTCAGCACCACCGCCTGCACGGAGACATCGAGCGCCGCAGTCGGCTCGTCCAGGATGATCAGCTTCGGCTGCAGCGCGATGGCGCGGGCAATGCCGACACGCGCCTTCTGGCCGCCGGACATCTGATGCGGAAAACGATCGAGCAATTCGAGCGGCAACCCCACCTGCCGCGCGAGGTCCTCGCATTTTGCACGTAATGCATCGCCGCCCTTGATATCGCCGAGCTGCATGATCGGGTCGGCGATGGCCCGCGCGGCCGTGAAGCGCGGATTGAGACTGTCGGTGGGATCCTGGAACACCATCTGGATGCTCTTGCGCAACGGCAGCCGCGCAAAGGAGTTCGGCGCGATCTCGCCGATCTCGTCGCCATCGAACGAGATACGGCCCGACGTCTTGTCGATCAGCCGCATCACCATCATCGATGTCGTGGACTTGCCGCAGCCGGATTCGCCGACAAGGCCGACGCTCTCGCCATGGCCAACCGTGAAGCTGATGCCGTCGACTGCGCGAAATTTGTCCGGCTCGGTCGGCGGCTTGCGCGAGAACAGTTTGGCGAGCGACGCGGTCGCGCCCTGGCGGGCATATTCCTTGACCAGGTTGTCGACGACCAGCAGCGGCTTTGCAGCTGCATCGGCGCCGACGCTATCCGCCACCGGCTGCTGCACCGGCATCGCCGCGCGTTCTTCGGCCGGCAGCAGGTCGCGCAGCGAGACGCCAAGCCGCGGCGTCGCCTGCATCAGTTTCTTGGTATAGGCGTGTTTCGGATTGGCGAAGATATCGGCCGACAGTGCCGTCTCGACCACCCTGCCCTTTTCCATCACCACCACGCGGTCGCAATAGGCAGCGGCAAGACCGAGATCATGGGTGATCAGGATGGTCGACATGCCGCGGCTCTTGGTGAGCTCGACGACGAGATCCATCACGGCCTTCTGCGTCGTGACATCAAGGCCGGTGGTCGGTTCGTCTGCGATCAGAAGCTGCGGATTGCAGGCCAGCGCAAGCGCGATCACTACACGCTGGCACATGCCGCCCGAGAGTTCGAACGGATAGGCGTGATAGCGCTCGCGCGGGCGTGCGATCTTGACCTGCTCCAGCGCCTCGATGGCCTTCTCGGCACGGTCTGCGCTGCCGGCCTGCGCATGCTGGCGCAACACGTCCTCGATCTGGTCACCGACCTTGCGGATCGGATTCAGCGCCGCCCGTGGATTCTGAAAGATCATCGAGATTTCGCGGCCGCGCAGGTCGCGCATCTGGTTCTCTGTTGCGCCCTTGATGTCGACGCCGGAGAACATCACCGACCCTTCAGCGATCTTTCCAGCGCGGTCGAGAATGCGCATCACCGCATAGGAGGTCACCGACTTGCCCGAGCCGGACTCGCCGACGATGCCCAGCGTCTCGCCCTTGGCGACCGAAATATTGACGTGCTGCACGGCCTTGACGATGCCGCGTCGCGTGGCGAATTCGACAGTGAGGTCGCTGACGTCGAGAAGCGGTTGAGCGGTCATGTCCGAGCCCTCACGTGCGTCGCTGCGGATCGACGATGTCGCGCAGACCGTCGCCCAGCAGGTTGAAGCAGAACACCGCGATCATCAGCGCCAGACCGGGAAACAATGCGATCCACCACTCGCCCGACACCATGAAGGACGCACCTTCGGCGACCATGATGCCCCATTCCGCGGTCGGCGGGCGGACACCGAGGCCGATGAAGGAGAGACCCGCCGCGTTGAGAATGGCGTAGCCCATGGTCAGCGACATCTGCACGATCATGATCGGCATGATGTTGGGCAGGATATGCACCAGCAGGATGCGCATCTCGCTATTCCCGGACAGTCGCGCCGCCTGCACGAAGCCGGCCTCGCGGCGGACGTTCGCCTCGGCCCGCGCGACACGCGCGTAGAGCGGGAAGTTCACGATCGCAGTCGCGATGATGATGTTCTGCACGGTGTTGCCCAGCGCCGCGACAATGCCCATAGCCAGCACGAACAGCGGAAACGCCATGATGGTGTCGGCGATGCGACCGACGATGCGATCGGTCCAGCCGCCGAAATAGCCCGAGGCGATGCCGGCGAGGCCGCCCATGGCGAACACCAGGATGACCGAGGCGATGGCGATGAAGAAATCGAGCCGTGTCGCGACAATGACGCGGCTGAAAATGTCACGCCCGAGCTGATCGGTCCCAAACCAGTGCGCCGCAGATGGCGCCTTCAATGCCTGGGCCGTGTCGCTGGCGAGCGGGTCATAAGGCACGATGTAGGGACCGAACAGCGCTGCGAACACGATCAGCACCAGCAGGCCGAACGCAAAGGCCGTGACGCGGTTCTCGCCGAGAATGTAACGCGTGTGTTGCAGCGTCGCGGCGAAGCCGGAGGTGCGTTTTGCGGGCGCCGGCTGCGGTGCAGGAACGGCTTCGGAATCGACGGGCGTGACAACGTTCATGGTCTACACCTCACCCTTCCAGCCGCACGCGGGGATCGATCACGCCGTAGAGAATGTCGATGATCAGATTGATCAGCACATACATCACGGCCATCGTCAGCACGAAGCCCTGCACCGGTGCGAAATCCGACGAGATCAGCGCTTCCACCGCGTATGAGCCGATGCCCGGCCAGGCGAAGACCTTCTCGACCAAAACATTCGCACCGAGCAGGAACGAGAACGTCATCGACAGCGTCGTGATGACCGGCAGCATGGCGTTACGAAAGGCGTAAGTGACGATCACGGCGCGTGGCGACAGGCCGCTGGCGCGAGCCGTCCGCACGAAGTCAGATGACAGGATCGCCAGCATAGATGCGCGCGTCATGCGCGCGATCGGCGCCAGCGAGAAGATCGCTAGCGTCGCCGTCGGCAAGATCAACTGGTTGAAGGCCGACCTGAAGGCTTCCCAGTCACGGGCGATGAGACTGTCGATCAGATAGAAGCCGGTCACATTCGGCGGCGTCGACGCGAACACGTCGAGACGTCCGAGCGGCGCCGGCGACCAGCCCAGCCTGAAATAGAAGACATAGACCAGCACCAGACCAGTGAAGAACACCGGCAGCGATACGCCGGCGGTGGTCGTCACCCGGCAGAGATGATCGATCCATGAGCCCGGCCGCGTCGCGGCAAGGATACCCAGCGGAATGGCGATCATGACCGAGACCATGAGACCCAGCAGCGTCAGCTCGGCCGATGCCGGCAGGCGGTTGCGGATTTCCGTCGCCACCGGCTGGCCCGTCGTGAGCGAATTGCCGAAATCGCCCTTGGCCAGATCCGCCGTATAGCGGAAGAACTGCTCGATCAGCGGCTTATCGAGACCGAGCTTCTTGCGGATTTCCTCCACCGCCTGCTTGTCCGCTGACGGTCCCGCGAAATAGGCCGCGGGATCGCCGGGCAGCGCGCGCGTCAGCAGGAATGTGACGATCACCACCCCGATCAAGCTCGGGATCGCGAACATCAGTCGTTTGCCGATCAGGCTGAGCATGACACATCACGCCTTCACGAGCGCGCGATAGTCGAGCCGACGGTGGAACCAGTATTGGTAGCCTGAGATGTTCTTCTGCATCGCCACGTTGACATAGGGCTGATACAGCGGGATCCGCGGCACATCAGTGAAAGCGAGATCGACGAAGCCCTTCACATCGGCATCATAGGCGGCCTTGTCGCCGGTTGCGGCAGCGGTGCGCGCGCCGTTGATGAACTTGTCCATCTCGGGCGACTTGTAGCTCATGGTGTTAAACACCGAATTGTCGCCGTGATAGCACCAGTAGAAGAAGTATTCGGGGTAATCGAGCCAGCCGGAGAACACGTTGGTGTAAAGCGGCATCTCCTTCTTGTTCAGCTCGGTGCGCCAATTGGCGCCGGGGATCTTGTTGATGGTCGTCTTGATGCCGATCTGGCCGAGGCTTTCCTGCACCAGAACACACAGCGGCTCATTGACCACGGCAAAGCCGAGATCGAACGAAATCGTGGTCTCGAAGCCGTTGGGATAACCGGCCTCCGCGAGCAGTGCCTTCGCCTTGACCATGTCGGTATTGTATTTATGCGGCTGCGGCCACGCGACTTCGGTCGGCTTGTCGGCTGATGCGCCGTACATCGGATTGGCGAGACCAAACAACACAGCATCGACGATCTTCTGATAGGGCAGCGCATAGGCCACGGCCTGACGCACCTTCGGATTGTCGAAGGGCGGCTTGGTGACGTTCATGCCGATATACTGGATGCCGTTGGAGAACGGCAGCGACACCACGTCGAGCTTGCCGTTGGCCTTGATCTCCTGGAAATCCTTGTAGGGCAGTTCATAGGACATATCGGCATCGCCGCGCTCGAGCAGCGCGCGCCGGTTGCCGGCCTGCGGCACCATGCGCCAGATCACGCGCTTGATCTTCGGCATTGGGCCGGAGACCCAGTCGTCATTGCGCTCAAGCACGACTTCGGTGCCGGCGGTCCACTTGGTCACCTTGTAGGCGCCGCCACCGGCGGTCTGCATCTTGGTGTATTCGAGACCCCACGGATCCTTCTCGGTGGCGTTCTTCTTCACCAGTTCGGAATTGATCACGCAGGGCACGATCACAGCGAGATCGGGAATCGTCAGGCGATCCTTGGTGGCGAAATCGACGCGCACGGTATGATCGTCGACAATGACGAACTGCTCGGGCTTCTTCAGCGAGCCGGCGCTCATCTGGAAGGTCGGAAAACCGCCGACGCTCACCGAACGATCGAGCGACCACTTGACGTCCTTCGCCGTCACCGGCGAGCCATCGTGGAATTTGGCGTTCTTGCGCAGCTTGAAGGTCGCCGACATGTCCGAGATGGTCATGTCTTCCGCGAGTTCGGGCTTGAACTTGTCGCGGTCGTAGTAGGGCACACCGCCGGGGCCGGCCTTCATCTCATGACCGATCAGGCGGTCGTAGCAATTCCAGGACACTTCATAGCCGGGCACATTGGTGCCGACGCCATGGATATCGAGGTTGTTGGGGCCGCTTTCGGAAACGATCAGCAGGGTTTCGGACCGGGCATCAGCCTTGGCGGACGAGAAGATCGCCGGGCCGGAGACCATGGCGCCGGCGGCGGCGCCCGTGGCGGTTTTCAGAAAATCACGACGCTTCATTCTTGCTCTCCCCAAGGGCGCGAGTGGATCGGCTTGGGAACAGACATCGCAAACTTCGTGCCAGAGCTTAACGAACACCTAATGCGCGTCTAGGCACCTGATAAACCTTGCATTTCCGCAGCGCGCTCGACGGTCAGCATCGCCTAGACTCAGTCATGTTGCATACAAAGATATTGATATGCATAAAATTTAGACCGCTGCGCGTGCTTGCCCGGTCATTACTCGCCCGATTCCGGCTTGACATAAACGGCTCCCGCCTCCTTATTGCGAATAGTTCGCATTAGCATTCGCATCAGATCAGTAACGTTGGGGAATGGCGTGAGTTTAAGGTTGTGGGCATCGATCACGGGGGCAGCATGCCTCTCGTCAGTCTGGGTTGGAGACGCGAAGGCTCAGGAGGGACAAACGTTGTCGGAAATCGTGGTCAGCGCCGAGCGGCAGAAGGAAGCGGACGGCTTCCAGTCCACCACGCTCCTGACCGGTGACGCACTCCAACGCACCACCTCCGCCTCCATCGCCGACCTGCTGGCAACCCAGCCGGGTGTTGCGGCATCGACTTTTGCGCCGGGCGCGAGCAGGCCGAACATCCGCGGCCTCGACGACTATCGTGTTCGCATTCAGGAGAACGGCATCGGCAGCCAGGACGCGTCGGATTTCAGTCAGGACCATCAGGTCCCGGTCGATCCGCTCTCCGCCGACAAGATCGAGGTGATCCGCGGTCCCGCAACGCTGCGCTATGGCAATCAGGCCATCGGCGGCGTCGTCAATGCCAGCAACAACCGCATTCCGGAAAATCTCGTGCCGGACAATTTCAGCGCACGCGTCAAGGGCGGCGGTTCCTCGGTGGATAGCAGCATCGACGGCGCGGCCAGCATCGATGCGTCAGGCAACAATGTTGCCATTCACGTCGACGCCTTCGGCCGCAGCGCCGGCGATTACAGAATTCCCGGCGGCGGCGTGCAGGCCAATACGAGGCTGCGCTCGGAGGGCCAGTCGGTCGGCGGCTCCTACATCTTCGATGGCGGCTATATCGGCACCGCGATCCAGCACATCACCAGCCTGTATCATATCCCCGGCGTCGCCGAGTCAGCTGCAAGAACCCGCATCGACCTCGAACAGACCAAGGTGACCAGCAAGGGCGAATGGCGCGCGCCAACCGACGGCATAGCCGCGATCCGCTACACGTTCGGCGTCAGCGACTACAAGCATGGCGAGCTCGGCATCGGCAGCAATGGCGTCGATGGCCTGCAGAACACCATCACCAACAAGGAAATCGAAGGCCGCCTCGAACTGGACCACGCCGCGGTCGCAACGCCGCTCGGCGCATTGACCGGAAGCTGGGGCGTGCAGGCCAGCAATCGCAAGCTCGCCACCGCAGGCCTGCTCGGCGGTTTGCTCGCACCGACCAACACGGACACAGTCGCAGGCTTCGTGTTCGAACAGTTGCAGCTCTCGGACACTCTCAAATTTCAGGCGGCAGGTCGCATCGAACATCTTTCCGTGTCCGGCATGGCGCCGATCTTCCCCAGCAATTTCCTGCCGCCGCCCGACACATTCTCCGAGACCGCAGCGACACGCGATTTCACCCCGAAGAGCTTCAGCTTCGGACTGCTGAAATCACTGCCCTGGGACATGGTTGCCAATCTGAGCGTTCAGCGTGCGCAGCGCGCGCCCGCCGCGCCCGAGCTTTATTCGCGCGGTTCTGATGGCGCATCCGGCACCTTCGTCATCGGCAATCCGGATCTGAAAATCGAAACCGCAGAGTCGGTCGAAGTCGGCCTCAAGCGCAGCAGCGGCCAGCTTCGCTTCGAGGCGAGCCTCTACTACACGCGCTATCTGGATTTCATCTTCAAGCAGGTGACCGGCAACTTCTGCACCGACACTTTCGCAAGCTGCGGCGCGACCGGCCCGCTTCTGCAGGTCGCCTATGGCCAGCGCGACGCGAATTTCCGCGGCGCCGAGCTGATGGCACAACTCGACGTGACGCCGCTCAGCGACGGCATGTTCGGCATCGATACGCAATTCGACGTGGTCCGCGCGACCTTTGCCGATGGCAGCAATGTTCCGCGCATCGCACCGATGCGCGTTGGCGGCGGCGTCTGGTGGCGCAGCGCTGAATGGTATGCCCGTCTGGGTGTCCTGCATGCATTTACGCAGAATGACATTGCGCTCAATGAAACTTCGACCGCCGGCTACAACTTGCTCAAGGCTGAGGTGAGCTATACCCACACATTCGCGAAGGTCGACGGCGGCCTGCGCGACATCACCTTCGGCGTCACCGGAGACAATCTGCTCGACGAACAGGTCCGCAACCACATCTCCTTCAAGAAGGCGGAGGTGTTGCAGCCCGGACGCGGCGTACGGCTCTTCACGAGTATGAGATTTTGAGCGCCGAGACCTTGGAATCGCTCCAGTTTGGGCCTCAACTCCGCCTCCTGAGGGCGACATCGTTCACATGCGAAGCTATTCTTTCGCCATCATCTCACATTGCAAACTTCGACCGACGGAATGCAGCCCCTATGACAAGATCCTGGTCTCCCATCGCAACTGTATTCGTGGCGGTTAGTGGAATGGCGGCGGTTCCGCAGTTTGCTGTAGCTGCGACCACAGAAGCGTTGCTGCCGCATAATCTGTCCCCATGGGGCATGTTCATGAACGCCGACATCGTGGTGAAAGCCGTGATGATCGGTCTTGCCATCGCCTCGCTGGCGACCTGGACGGTCTGGCTCGCAAAGACCATCGAACTCAACCGCGAAACACGGTCCGCCAAACGGCGGCTCGACATACTGGAAAGCGACACGACGCTGGCCCAGGTCGAGCGCGACAGCGCCGATGCCCGCGACCCCGTGGCCCAGCTCATTCATTCGGCAGTGCGCGAGACCGCTCTCTCCCATGGACTGTTCGATGACGGCTTCAAGGAGCGTATCGCGCTCCGGCTTGAGCGCGTCGAACAGGCGATGTCGCGCAGGATCTCTCGCGGCATCGGCGTCGTCGCAACGATTGGTGCGACTGCACCCTTCGTCGGCCTGTTCGGAACCGTCTGGGGCATCATGAACGCCTTCATCGGCATTTCGGAAACCAAGACCACCAACCTCGCCGTCGTCGCACCGGGCATCGCAGAAGCATTGCTCGCGACAGCACTCGGTCTTGTCGCAGCCATTCCGGCCGTGGTGATCTATAACCAGCTCGTTCGTAACATCACGACCTACCGTGCGCTGCTCGGCGATGCCTCCGCACAGGTCATGCTGCTGATGAGCCGCGATCACGGCCGTCGCGGCATGCCAATCTCGCGGGCGGCGGAATAGACCATGGCTGCAAGATTAGGTGGACGCTCAGGCGGCGGTGACGACCTCGAAGTCAACCACGAAATCAATGTGACGCCCTTCATCGACGTGATGCTGGTTCTGCTGATCATCTTCATGGTGGCAGCGCCGCTCGCAACGGTTGATCTCGGTGTCGATCTGCCGGCAAGCGCGGTAGAACCACAGCCGCGTCCTGACAAGCCGGTCTTCGTCACCGTCAAGCCTGACCTGACGATCGCCGTCGGCGAAGACATCATCCCGCGCGATACGCTGAGCGGTACGCTGGATACTGCGACCAAGAACAACAAGGACGAGCGCATCTTCCTGCGCGCGGACAAGGTCGTGAGCTATGGCGATCTGATGGAAGTGATGAACCTGCTGCGCAACGCAGGCTATCTCAAAGTCGCACTGGTCGGCCTCGACGGACGAACCTCCGCGCCATGAACGTCTTTGCGCTACATGCGCCGACCGACAGCGTCGGTCTTCGCTGGACCGGGTCGGCGATCGCTATCGTCGCGATCCATGCCGGCCTGATCGCCGCAGGAATCTGGTGGTACCATCAACCGAACCCGCCGGGCGTTACTATGCCCACCATCATGATCGACCTGGCGCCTGCCACCGCCGCACCTGAAACGCAGCCGCTGGATATCGCACCCGGCCCCGAGATGCAGCAGTCGGAAGCGCCGTCCGAGCCGCCGCCCGAGCCGGTTCAGCAGAAGCAGGTCGAAGAACAGATCCCGCCGACGCCACTGATGGAGAAGCCGGTCGTCGAAGCCCCGCCCGAGCAGAAGATCGAGCCGACGCCGCCCCCGCCCGAACCCGCCAAGATCATTCCCGATCCGCCAAAGCCGGTGCCGGAAAAGCCCAAGCCGAAGCCGATACGCGCCGAGGTCAAGAAGAAGCCCAGCGATACGCCGGCAGCGCCGCAGACCACCGCAGCACCGCGCGCAGAACGCATCGCGCCTGCGGCATCGGCGGCCGCCGCCGGTGCATCGAGGGCAGCGTCAGCGTCTTACAATCAGCTCGTTCAATCACACTTGCAGCGCTTCAAGCAATTTCCCCAGAGTGCCCGCACTGGTCAGTCAGGCACGGCAGTCGTCAGGATCGCCTTTACGCTCGATCGCGGCGGTCGCGTGCTGTCTTCTCGCCTCCTGGGATCGTCGGGAAATTCGGCGCTCGATGCCGAAACGCTCGCCATGGTTCGTCGCGCGCAGCCATTTCCGGCATTTCCGCCGGAGAAGACCGGCGGTACGGAAGCATTCAACGTTCCGCTCCGATACGATCTTCGTTAGCAACCGAAGATCGTGATGCGCCGCGCCCCGGCAGATATCACTGCACGGGATTGGCGCGTTCGAACTGGCGCAGCAGTTTGTTACCGCGCTCTGCTGCACCGTCGAGGGCCTCCTGCGCGGGCTTCTTGCCGCTGAAGGCCTGCTCCAACTCATCCTCGATAGCGTCACGGATCAGCGTGAACGAGCCAAGGCGCAATCCCTTCGAATTTTCCGTCGGCGCTTTGAGCGTGATCTGCTCGATGGATTTCACGGTGCCAGGGTTGCGGTCGTAAAAACCCTGCTGGCGCGTGAGTTCATAGGCGGCGCGCGTGATCGGCAGGTAACCCGTCTTCTGATGCCAGGTCGCCTGCACTTCGGGCTGCGAAAGAAACGCAAAGAACTTCGCGATGCCCTTATATTCTTCGCGCGGGCGATCACGCAGTACCCAGAGCGTTGCGCCGCCGATGATCGAATTCTGCGGCGCGGCCGTGACATCCGGCCAGTAGGGCATCAGGCCATAGCCGACCTCGAATTTCGCATTGGCGAGAATGTCGGCGCGGGTGCCCGACGAGCCCAGAAAAATCCCGCATTCGCTCTTCTGAAAGCGTGGCTCAGCCGCTGTCGCGCGGCCGCTATAGTCGAAGACCTTGGTCTTCTGCCATTCGGCGAGCTGCGCGATATGGCGCGCCATCAACGGATTGTTGAAGGTCAGGACAGCGTCCAGACCGCCGAGACCATTGGACTTGGTCGCCACCGGAATGTTGTGGAATGCCGAGAAGTTTTCGACATTGATCCATGACGGCCAAGCTGTGGTGAAGCCGCAAACCGCGCCTGCCGTCCGCAATCGCTTGGCAGCGGCGCCGAGTTCGGGCCAGGTCCGCGGCGGCTCGTCCGGATTGAGCCCGGCGGCACGGAACAGATCCTTGTTGTAGTAGAGGATCGGCGTCGACGCATTGAACGGAAAGGACAGCATGTTGCCGGCCATGTCGGTGTAATAGCCCGTAATGGCGGGCAGATAGGCCGAGGGATTGAACGCTTCCGCCTGATCGCGCATCAGCTCATAAACGGGATAGGTCGCGCCTTTGGCGGCCATCATGGTGGCCGTCGCGATCTCATTGACCTGGACGATGGCCGGCTGGCTGCGCGACCGGAAGGCAAAGATCGCCGCGGTGACGGTCTCGGTATAGTTGCCCTTGTAGACCGGAACGATGCGATAGCCCGTCTGCGTGGCGTTGAAATCCGCGGCCAGCTTTTCGACATGCCGGCCGAGTTCTCCGGACATCGCGTGCCACCACTGAATGTCGGTGGCGCGTGCGGGCGTCGCCATCTGGCTGACTGTCACCACAAGCGCGAGATATCCGAGCGCCGCCTTCAACTTCATTTCATCCTGCCCTACAACGCCGTCGGCTACCCGCCTGTTGCGTCATCATTGGGGGCCAAAGCGTCCGCCCAATAAAATAATGATTCCATTATAGTTTTGATCGAAATTGCCCCGCACGGTGGCGTTCACCGGACACGATCAGCCGCAGCACTCTGTTGCGACTTCGCGGCGTTCGGTTCAATCGGACCAAGTGTGGCTCAACCAGCTGTTGCAAGCCAATAGCCAGCAACACCTCTATTTGCTAGATTGAACTGTCTCGCAACCTCAACGAAACTCTTTCAGACTATAAAGATCGAGTTGCCGGGTTGTGACGCACGGCTGTCTCACCGATTGAACCTTTCGCAAGGCCGAATGACAGACCTGTGGTGACGAGCCCGCACAACGGAGTTTCCGACGGACAGGACGAACTGGCGGCGCGAAGCCGGACCAGCTTGGTGGCGGCTGTCCGCGCGATTCCGATCCGCTGGCGCATTCTGTCCATCGCAGCCCTGAACTCCGCGGTCGTTCTCGTCTTGGCGGGATTGATCTGGAGTGGCTCGCGGGTGCTGTCCTCCGCTTGGGACGACGTGCGCCAGGTCCGGCAGTCCGATCAGGTTCTGGCCCTGCTCGAGAGCGAGACCGGCCGGCTGCAGAACCTGATCCATCGCTATATCAATCAGCCCAGCCCCGAACTGTTCGCCGAGATTCTGCTGTTGCGCGAGGCTGTGCTTGGGACACTGAATACCCGTGCCTCGACCGACCCCATGCTGTCAGGCTCGGTCGCCGAGCTGGAGCGGGTCACCGAGCGCTTCCTCAGCGGTTTCGGTGAATTGCGGACGCTTCAGACCACCATCGCCAAGACCTATGAGGAACAGGTGCTCGGGCCTGCCAAGGACATGGCGGGGCTGTACTCCATCATCGAGGGCGCCACCGGCCAGCGAGACGCGCTGATCTGGCCGGCACTCGGCAAGTCACGCGAGGCATTCACCGCGATGCTGGTCGCCGCCAACGCCTATTATCTGTCGCTGGCATCCGCCGCGGCCGAGGAGGCGCGGCGCAACACAGAGACGATCGAGCGCACCATCCCGGTCATGACCGACCTTGCGGACAATGATCTGCAGCGCATTGCACTGCAGCGGCTCAAGGGACGCTCAGTTGCACTCCGCCAGGGGCTCGCAAAACTGTCGGAGCAACTCTCCAGCCGCACGGACCTGCTGCGCAATTCGATCGATGCCAGCCAGGCCGACACGATTGCTGCGATCGATGGCCTGTCCGTCAAGATGCGCCAGCGCGAGCAGTCCGCGCAGGCCACTTTCGACCGCACGCTGACGGCGATCTCCCGCAATGTCATGGTCATCGCCGCCGCATTCCTTGGGCTGATCATCACCGCAGGCATTATCATCGCGTTGAGCATCCGCCTGCCGCTGCAGCAGATCATGGCCTCGATGCGCGCAATCACCTCCGGCGACTATGATCGCAAGGTCCAGGGCACTGCCGCTACGGACGAAGTTGGCGCCATGGCCCGCGCGGTCGAAGTATTCCGTGAGAACGCCGTCGCCAAGCGCGAAGCCGAGAACGAGCTACGGGCATCGAAAGAGAAGGCCGAAAGCGCCTTGCTCGAACTAAATGCCGCACAGCAGAATTTGATTGACGCCGAACGGCTGGCCGCACTTGGCGGTCTGGTCGCCGGCGTGGCCCACGAGGTCAATAATCCGATCGGCATCAGCCTCACCGTGGCATCAAGCTTCGCGCGGCGCTCGGAAATGTTCGAGGCCGAGCTGCGCTCCAATGCCCCGCTGCGGCGCTCGCAACTGGAAGAATTCGTCAAGACGTCACGCGATGCGGCGCAGCAACTGGTCGCCAACCTGCATCGCGCCGGCGAGCTTATTCAGTCCTTCAAACAGGTCGCCGTCGATCGTTCCCATGCCGAACGGCGGCAATTCAGCCTCTCCGAGGCCACCGATCAGATTATCGCCAGTCTGCGCCCCGTCCTGAAGAAGGCTCCGATCACGCTGACAGTCGACGTGCCGGACGGGCTGATGATCGACGGCTATCCCGGTTCCTACGGCCAGATCCTGACGAATCTGTTCCTGAATGCGGCCAATCACGCGTTCCCGGACGGCAAGCCCGGCGCCATCGCTATCACCGCCAAGCCGCGCGGCACCGACGATATCGAGATCAGCTTCTCCGACAACGGCGCGGGCATGAGCCCGGACGTCCAGCGACAGGCTTTCGACCCGTTTTTCACCACCCGCCGCAACGAAGGCGGTACCGGCCTCGGCCTCCACATCGTGTACAATCTGGTGACCCAGCAGCTGGGTGGCCGGATGATGCTGGAGTCAAGACTGGGACAAGGCACGACATTTCGCATTATCATGCCGCGGGCCGCCACTGGCGCCGCCGGATCATTTGACGGGACTACGCAATGGCCGACCAGGACGATGTCCTCTACCTGATTGAAGACTCCGGTGATGTCCCGGAAGAATCCAATAACCGAAAATGGAAGATCGCGGT